>NZ_JBITSX010000072.1:5116-19633 GCF_044541255.1 Pseudomonas sp. NPDC085632
CCACCGATGGTGTACAGCGGTTGGTCGCCCTCCACCGGCTGGCCGTCGTCGACGAGGATGGACTCGATCACACCGCTGGTTTCAGCTTCGATGTGGTTCATCATCTTCATGGCTTCGACGATGCACAGAGTGTCGCCTTTCTTCACGGTCTGGCCGACTTCAACGAAGGCTGGCGAGGCTGGCGAAGATTTACGGTAGAAGGTGCCGACCATCGGCGAACGGGCAACGGTGCCGTTCAGCGCTGGCGCAGCAGCGGCAACCGGAGCGGCAGCTACTGGAGCAGCTGCAACAGGTGCGGCAGCCGGTGCTTGCATCGGAGCCGGCGCGTAGTACTGCTGAGCCGGGGTCTTGCTGTGACGGCTGATGCGTACGGACTCTTCGCCTTCCTTGATCTCGAGCTCGTCGATGCCGGACTCTTCCAGCAATTCGATCAGTTTCTTAACTTTACGGATATCCATGAATCATCAACTCCCAAGGGTCGGTCAGGGGCGCTTAACGCTTGTAGTTCAAGTCGTTGCCTGTGTTTCAAGCTGTTCTAGTGCAGCCTCCAGGGCCAGTCGGTAACCGCTGGCGCCAAGGCCGCAGATCACTCCCACCGCTACGTCGGAGAAGTAAGAGTGATGGCGGAAAGGTTCGCGTTTGTGCACGTTGGACAAATGCACTTCGATGAATGGGATGCTCACTCCCAGCAACGCGTCACGTAATGCGACACTTGTGTGCGTAAAAGCTGCTGGATTGATCAGAATGAAATCGACGCCTTCGCCGCGCGCGGCGTGGATCCGGTCGATCAATTCGTACTCGGCATTGCTTTGCAGATACAGCAGATGATGGCCGGCTTCACGGGCGCGGCGCTCCAGATCCTGATTGATCTGCGCCAGGGTCGTCGAACCGTAAGTACTGGGTTCGCGGGTGCCGAGCAGGTTCAGGTTGGGGCCGTGCAGCACCAGTAGGGTTGCCATCTGCGTAGTCCTTGTTATCAATGAGCGTTCGTCAGAACCCGGCGACTATGCCGCAAAGACTTTGTGACTGTCCAGTTCTATGCAATAGCCAGCACGATGGCCGATGTTTGCGCAAAATATGTGACCGAGTGATTAGATTCGGTCATTTGCGGTAATCCCTGTAGGAGCTGCCGAAGGCTGCGATCTGTTGATTTTTAGAAGCAAGATCAAAAGATCGCAGCCTTCGGCAGCTCCTACAGGGATTTTCGTTAGACGCGAAAGGCCTGAACGGCTGTATGCAGTTGCCCGCCCAATACCAGCAAATTCTCCCCCTGCTCACGCCCACGACCGATCCGCACCAGATTATCCCCACCCAACTGATGAATCCGCTCACTGTGATCGCGAATCTCGCTGACGGCGCCACTTTGCTGCGCCGTCACGTCGGCAATGCGGATCGCCGTGTCGGAAATGGTCTGGATCGCACCGACAATTTTATCCAGCGCACCGTCCGCCGCTTGCGCCTGATTGGCCGTGGCTTCGGCGTGCTCGACCTGCGCACGCATGCCTTCCACCGATTGCCGGGCGGCGGTTTGCAGGCCGGCAATCAGCGCCTGAATCTCGGCGGTCGCGCCAGCGGTGCGTTGTGCCAGTGAGCGCACTTCCTCGGCCACCACGGCAAAACCACGACCCATTTCCCCGGCACGCGCCGCTTCAATCGCCGCGTTGAGTGCCAGCAGATTGGTCTGGTCGGCAATCGAGCGAATCACCGTCAGCACGCCGCCGATGGTCGCTGACTCCTCGGCCAGATGCTCGATCATTTGCGCGTTGCCCTGAACCTCACCAACCAGCGCGTGCAGGCCAGTCAGGCTTTGGCCAATAACGGTCTGGCCATGCTCGACGGCCAGTCCGGCATGACGGCTGGCATCCGCCGCCTGCTGCGCATCGCCGGCAACCTGTTGGATTGTCGCTTCGAGTTCGCCGAGGGAATCGCGGATCAACGCGGTGTCACCGGCCTGGTGCTCGGCACCGCTGTGCAGGTCATTACTCAGTTCGGCAAGGGTGCGGCTGCTGCCCGCGACTTGTTCGGCGTTGCCACGAATCGTCCCGACCAGATCCACCAGATAGGCGCGCAAGCGGTTGAGCGAGGCTTCAATGTCGTGCAGTTCGCGGTTGGTCTTGCCCAAGTGAATATCGCGGCTGAAATCGCCTTCGGCCCAGGTCGACAATGCCGGAGCGAGATTGGTCAGCGTACGGGCCAGCCGCCGCTGCAAGGTGTCGATCAGCAACGCAATCAGCAGAATCAAGCCGATCATCACACCTTGCATCAAGCGCACTTCGCCTTGAATTTGCCCGTGTTGGGCGCGAACCACCGGCTCCAGTCCAGCAATAGCTTGCTGCACCGCGGCGATTTTCTGGTGGGTGGCGGCGCTGAGGTCAGTGCGTTTCTGAATCTGATCGCGGGTGCGCTCAAGCTCCGCCGGATAACGTCCGAGCAAGCTGTTGAGTTCACGCTTGAGGCCGACGCCGGCGTCTTCAGCAACGGCTTTTTCGGTGTTCTCGATGCCCATCATCGCCGCGAAATCGTCGCTGCCCGATTCGCTTTTGGTCACGACGCCGAGCAGGGGCAGGGCATCAATCGCTTGAGCCTGCGAGCGGATGTGGGTGACCTCGCGCTCAACATCGGCCGCCAGTTCGCTGCGCCCGCTGCTGACCAATTTGTCCCGTGCCAGCGACAGTTTGCCCAAATGCTGCGATGCGGCGAGCAGCGGCGCCAGATAAACCGCGTTACCGTTGGCATAAGTGCTGAGCTGATCAAGACTTGCGCTCAATTCGCGCTCGGCCTGCAACAGCAAGGCCTGCGGATCACCGGCCAGTTTGCCGGCCGCGAGCAGATCGGTCTTGCTGAACTCATCCAGGCCCGACAGGCTTGGCCGCAGCGTTTCAGCCAGCGCCGGCGGCAATTCATCGAGTTCTTTGCGCAGGCTATCGATGGCCTGGCCGGCGCTGCTCAGGCGCAGGGCATCGCCACTGCCGAGGTAATCCTCGACGTTGCGTGCAACCTCGTTCTGAAATTGCTGCGACAGGCCCAGATAGCGCTCCATCAACAGATACGGTCGTTCGAGGGCTTTTTGCGACCACCACAGCGTGGCGCCGAGTGCGAGGCACACGGCGACCAGCAGCAGCGTATTGAGATTGGTGAGCAACTTCAGGCGCATGACGGCTACCAACGGCAGAAATGGTAAGCGCCTGAATTTATTGCGGTTCTGTTACAGGGTTATGACCGAATCAGTGGAATTCGATGAAAAAGTGGCACTTTGCTTTGAGTCGCGCGCAGTCTGCACGCGATTGCGTCCGGCGCCCTTGGCGCGGTACAGCGCTTCGTCGGCCTGACTGGCCATCATCAGGCTGTCGCAGTCGTCATGCATCTCCACCACGCCGGCGCTGAAGGTGCACCACAAATCCTGCGGCTGCGCCGGGTAATGGATTTCGGCGAAGCGCTGGCGGATTTCGTCGAGCACTTTGTGTGCGGCTTCTATATCGGTGTCGGGCATGACGATGGCGAACTCCTCGCCGCCGTAACGGCCGATGAAATCGGTCTTGCGCAAACGCTGCTTGAGAAACAGTGCGAGGCTTTTGATCACCCGGTCGCCCATCGGGTGGCCGTGGCTGTCGTTGACCCGTTTGAAGTGGTCGATGTCGAGCATCGCGAAGCTCAGCGGCTTGTTCTCGCGGCGGGCGCGGAACGAGCAGTCCTCGAGCAATTGCAGAATATGCGTGTGGTTGTACAAACCGGTGAGGCTGTCGCGGACCATCCGTGCTTTCAGATTACGCGCACGGGCGGCGCGGTTGCGCACGGTGGTAATCAGGTGACGCGGCTTGATCGGTTTGGTCAGGAAGTCATCGCCGCCCTCGCTCATCGCGTCGAGCTGCTTGTCCAGATCGTCCTCGGCCGACAGATAAATGATCGGCACGCTGACGTAGCGATCGTTGTGGCGAATGACTTTGGCCAGCTCGGTGCCGGTGCAGGCCGGCATGTACATGTCGAGGATGATCAGGTCCGGCTGGAAATCCGCCAGTTCGGCCATCGCCTGAATCGGTTCGATCAACGTGCGCGTGACGATCCCGGCACTGTTGAGCAGGCGCTCGGTGTGCAGGGCCTGCGCGCGCGAGTCGTCGATGATCAACACTTTATAAGGTTCGTACTGGGCGACGCAGGTGAGGACTTCGATCTTCTCCAGCAGGCTCGAGGCTTCGAGGGTGCCGGTGAGGAATTCCTGGCCACCGGCACGCACGGCGGCGAGGCGCGTCGGCGTGTCGGTTTCGTGCAGGCTGAAGAACAGCAGCGGTAGCGGCTCTTCCAGCCCGACCTGGGCTTCGGCGGCGAGCTTCAGGCCGATGCCGGGGCCGCTGAAGTCCACGTCCATGACGATTGCTGCTGGCAGACGCTCGACCATCGATGAGCGAAAGGCCGAAACACTGTCCAGCGCCTGGGCGGTGAGGCCAAAAAATTCCAGTTGCTTGGCCAGCCGCTCGGCACGGTCATGATCCTGCAGCATCACGTAGATCGGTTTGCGCAGCGGCGGCAAAAAAGTCTGGTCGAGTTGGTCGCCATGGCGCAGGCCGGTACGCGACAAGCGCTGCATCAAGCGATTGAGGTCGGTGATCAGGCCACTGCTCAGGCGGCCGCGGTTGGCGTCCACCGCTTCCAGCGACTGGCTGATGTGGCGCGCGAGTTGAGTGTGTTCCGGCTGTTCGAAACGCTCGGCAAAACGCAGCAGGCGCAGGTTGGCCTCGCTCAGTTCGGCGAGGTCGACAGTGGACCACTCACTGCGTTGCAGGCGCTGCCATATCTCAAGAATCTGACGTGCCTGATGAATTACCCGCTGGGCAAAGTGGTGCTTGAGACGCTCACGGCTGGGGTCTTCTGGCTCGGTCATATCCTGACTACTAGTTAGGCTGCATGCTGAGATCGACTGGTGGCTCTATGCTAGCACCTCTTTTCCCTTAGACGAGTGTCGTACGTCAATAATCTGCAGTGCGTCACCATTCAGTTTCTGACCGATGGGTTTTGATTTCGACCTTTTCGTCGTTAAAGCCCCCGTGGTACGGGCACTCCCTGATTGATCAGGGCGATCTGGATGAGCTGTCAGTCGTACTTTCAGCCGTGCGATGAATGAGCTTTGCGAGGGTTTTCAATACCCTGCAATTCGATTGGCTGAGGCGCGGGCATCGGGGATTCCCTTAGTCGGCGTCGAAGCGTCATTCGCCCACATGATTTGCGGCTTATCGTTACGCGCGGGTGCCCGGCCTTGGCACGTTGTTGTATGGTTGTGGTCGAACCGTTGAACCCAAGTGATTGAAAGGATATCGCCATGCTGGACTGGAAAAACCGCGCGGGCAGCGCGCCCGAACGTGCCGCCGAGCCCAAGTCGGCCGCCCGCAGCTATGTCGGTGGAGTGCTGTTCAGCCGAGCTTTGGCCACGCTGATCGGCCTCTATCTGCTGGTGACCATTGGCCTGGGCTGGTACTGGAGCCAGGAGCCGGCGCTGTTTCCGGTCGCACAAAATGCGCAAGTGGCGGCCGAGAAAGAAGGCAAGCAGATGGTGATCGGCTACACCACCGTCGAAACCCTGAAGACCGTTGCCGGCACCTTGCTCAACAAGCCGGGCGGCTATATTTCCAATGACCGTTTTCCGCCAGGCCTGTGGATGGACAACACGCCGAGCTGGGAATACGGCGTGCTGGTTCAGGTGCGTGACCTGACCCGGGCTCTGCGTAAAGACTTTGCCCGTTCGCAATCGCAGTCGGCGGAAGATGCTGATCTGGCCAAGGCGGAGCCGCGTTTCAACTTCGATAACAAGAGCTGGATCCTGCCGTCCAGTGAGTCGGAGTATCAGGAGGGCATCAACTCCCTGAGCCGCTATCAGGCTCGCCTGTCTGATCCAACCCAGAAAAACGCGCTGTTCTATGCCCGCGCCGACAACCTGAACAACTGGCTGGGCGATGTCGGCACCCGTCTCGGTTCGCTGTCGCAACGCCTGTCGGCCAGCGTTGGCCGGGTCAAACTCAACACCGCGCTGAAGACCGAAGTGCCGGCGATCGGCGAAGTGCCGCAGGTTGACGAAGAAGTCGTCGAGACCCCGTGGATGCAGATCGACAACGTGTTCTACGAAGCGCGCGGTCAGGCCTGGGCGCTGTCGCACCTGTTGCGCGCGATCGAAGTCGACTTCGCCGATGTGCTGGCGAAGAAGAATGCCACGGTTAGCGTGCGTCAGATCATTCGTGAGCTGGAAGCCTCGCAGGAACCGGTCTGGAGTCCTATGATTCTTAACGGAAGCGGCTTCGGCGTCCTCGCCAACCACTCGCTGGTCATGGCCAACTATATTTCCCGGGCCAACGCCGCGGTGATCGATTTGCGTCAATTGCTCAATCAGGGCTGATTCATGAGCCAAAACGCCAAAGAGGCGGCGCATCGCGCAGCCTCGGATGCTGAACAGATTGCCTGGGTTGACGAGCAGGACAACCTGCTCGGTGCGCTGGTGCGTGCCGATTTGCGTGAGCGCGGGCTGATCGGTCGTGGCACTTACATCATGTTGTTCAATTCCGCCGGTGAGCTTTGTGTTCACCGGCGTACGTTGAGCAAGGCGATTTATCCCGGTTTCTGGGACGTCGCAGCGGGCGGCATGGTGCAAGCGGACGAGACCTACGCCGAGTCGGCGGCCCGTGAGCTGGAAGAAGAACTGGGCGTCAGCGGTGTCGAGCTGACGGCCCATGACCATTTCTACTTCGAAGACACCGGCAACCGTCTGTGGTGTTCGGCGTTTTCCGCGGTGTGGGACGGCCCGCTGAAACTGCAGCCTGAAGAAGTCCTCGAGGCACGCTTTATTCCGGTCACGCAGGTCATGCAGGAAATCGAACAGAAGCCTTATTGCCCGGACTCTCTGGCCGCATTGAAGCGCTATCTGCAGGCGCAGCAAAGCGACGTCGCAAAGAACACATAAATTGGCGCCGATTGGCACTTAGCAAGTCGCTTTTTTGCCGTTACACTGCGCGACCTTTTCAAGCTGCACCGAATAGTTTGAGGTTGGCCTGCTGACCCACTGTAGGAGCTGCCGAAGGCTGCGATCTTTTGATCTTGTTTTTCAAGAGCAGGATCAAAAGATCGCAGCCTTCGGCAGCTCCTACAGGTCAGCAGTCTCGTCGCCAAATTCCGGTGCAGTAGCGCTGCCCCTGCCTGAGTGGGGCTTCGCGGTCGCTGACCTTGCCCAAGGTCGCGATCAGTCTTTGTCCTCCCAAGAGGATTGCCGGTGGCCAAAAAAGCCGCATCCTTCGCCGCCTTAGGTGGCCTGGTATTTTCCACCGACGCAGGTCGTCATTGCCCGGAATGCAGTAAACCGGTGGACGCCTGTATCTGCAAACAAACCGTGATCCCGGCCGGCGACGGCATTGCCCGCGTGCGACGCGAAAGCAAGGGCCGTGGCGGCAAGACGGTGACCACCATCACCGGTGTGCCGCTGGCCGAAGACGCGCTCAAAGAGTTGGCGACAACGTTGAAAAAACGTTGCGGCACCGGCGGTGCGTTGAAAGACGGCATCATCGAAATCCAGGGCGATCATGTCGAGCTACTCTTGGCTGAGCTGATCAAGCACGGTTTCAAAGCGAAGAAATCCGGCGGCTAGCAGCCTCTGTGAAAACCACCTGCGGCTTGATCCGGCGCTGAAACACGGCAGATCCGGCGTCGTCTCCATGGTTTTCACAGAGCCTGTTCATGACCGGTTTCTAAACTCCACGCAGTCAGTGAGGTCTACCGCCGCATTGACGAACCGTCATTTTCATTCTTTAGACTGCGCCGGCCTGCGATCAGGCGACGCACTATGACTTCTTTATAGGGGACTTCGATGTCCGTACGACGCACACGCAAAGACGATGGCAGCCAATGGACAGTTGCGGACAGCCGCAGTGTTTACGGGATTCGCCATTGGGGGGCCGGGTATTTCGCGATCAATGACGCCGGTCGCGTCGAAGTTCGTCCGAACGGCCCGAGCAGCTCGCCTATCGACCTGTTCGAGCAAGTCGACCAACTGCGCAAAAGCGGTTTGTCCTTGCCGTTGCTGGTTCGTTTTCCCGACATCCTGCAAGACCGTGTTCGCCAGTTGACCGGCGCCTTCGATGCCAACATCGAGCGTCTGGAATACCAGAGCAAGTACACCGCGCTGTACCCGATCAAGGTTAACCAGCAAGAAGCGGTGATCGAGAACATCATTGCCACCCAGGACGTCTCCATCGGCCTGGAAGCCGGCTCCAAGCCTGAGCTGCTGGCCGTGCTGGCACTGGCGCCGAAGGGCGGTACCATCGTCTGCAATGGTTACAAGGACCGCGAGTTCATCCGTCTGGCGCTGATGGGTCAGAAGCTGGGTCACAACGTCTTCATCGTGATCGAGAAAGAATCCGAAGTCGGTCTGGTGATCGAAGAAGCCGCCTCGCTGAAGGTCAAGCCACAGGTTGGCCTGCGCGTGCGCCTGTCGTCGCTGGCGTCGTCGAAGTGGGCGGACACCGGTGGCGAGAAATCCAAGTTCGGTCTGTCGGCGGCGCAACTGCTGTCGGTGGTCGAGCGCTTCCGCGCCGCCGGCCTGGATCAAGGCATTCGTCTGCTGCACTTCCACATGGGTTCGCAGATTGCCAACCTCGCTGACTATCAGCATGGTTTTAAAGAAGCGATCCGTTACTACGGTGAGCTGCGCAATCTCGGTCTGCCGGTCGACCACATCGACGTCGGTGGGGGCCTGGGTGTCGACTACGACGGCACGCACTCGCGCAACGCCAGCTCGATCAACTACGACATGGATGATTACGCCGGTGTCGTGGTCGGCATGCTCAAGGAGTTCTGCGACGCGCAGGCCTTGCCGCACCCGCACATCTTCTCCGAGAGCGGCCGTTCGCTGACGGCGCACCACGCCATGCTGGTGGTGCAGGTGACCGACGTCGAGAAACACAACGACGAAATCCCGCAGATCGAAAACAAGGAATCGCTGCCGGAAACCGTGCAGTGGCTGGTTGATCTGCTCGGCCCGACCGACATCGAAATGGTCACCGAGACCTACTGGCGCGCCACTCACTACATGAGCGATGTGGCTGCGCAGTACGCCGACGGCAAACTGACCCTGGCCGAGAAAGCCCTGGCCGAACAGTGCTACTTCGCGGTGTGCCGTCGCCTGCACAACTCGCTGAAAGCGCGTCAGCGTTCGCACCGTCAGGTGCTCGACGAGCTCAACGACAAGCTCGCCGACAAGTACATCTGCAACTTCTCGGTATTCCAGAGCCTGCCGGACACCTGGGCGATCGATCAGGTCCTGCCGATCATCCCGCTGCACCGTCTCGACGAAGAGCCGCTGCGTCGCGCGGTGCTGCAGGATCTGACCTGCGACTCCGACGGCAAGATCAACCAGTATGTCGACGAGCAGAGCATCGAAACCAGCCTGCCGGTACACGGTTTGAATGAAGGCGAAGACTACCTGCTGGGCGTGTTCCTGGTCGGCGCCTATCAGGAAATCCTTGGCGACATGCACAACCTGTTCGGTGACACCGACTCGGTGAATATCTACCAGAACGCCGATGGCAGCGTGTACCACGCCGGCATCGAGACCCACGACACCATTGAAGACATGCTGCGTTACGTGCACTTGTCGCCGGAAGAACTGATGACCCACTACCGCGACAAGTGCGCCAGTGCACGCATCAGTGCCAGCGAGCGCACGCAATTCCTCGATGCCTTGCGTCTGGGCCTGACCCGTTCCTCCTACCTGTCCTCCTGAGGCCAGGTAGCGGTCTCGCCGGGTTGTCCGAATTTTTTCCGAAAGTGGTGGAAAATTCGCATGACCCGGTGGGATTTCTCCCAAAATCTTCGCGAAATGCCTGGCATTCCCGGCCAGCAAAGTCATCCGGTCTGCTTTTCGCGTAGGTCATTTCCTAAGTTGTACTTCAGCTCTCTACTCGGCCATGGCTCTCGGCGAGAATCCCCGACCGCCCCTCCTGTAGAGATCCGCCCATGTTCGAACCAGTCAACGAGTCGTCGTTTCGTCTCGATGTAGCGGGCCTGTCCGACCCCTTCGAAGTCCTGGCCTTTACCGGTAGCGAAGCCCTCAGCGAATCCTTTGCGTTCGAGATCGATGTGTTGATCGACGATCCGCATCTGGATCTCGCCGGTCTGCTTTACCGTTCGGCGTTCCTCTGTTTCGGGCCGTCGGGGGAGGGTGTGCACGGGCAATTGCAGAGCCTTGTCCAGCATGAGCATGGACAAGGTTTGCGGTTGAGCCGGATCCGTCTGGGGCCGAAACTGGGTTGCCTCGCGCTGCGCTTCAGCCAACGAATCTTCAGTGGCCGTTCGGTGCCGCAGATCATCGAACAGGTGCTCAGAGAGCACGGGATCGTCGGTGCCCAGCGCCGCTTCGAGTTACGCAGGGAGTACGCGCCCCGGACGTTCTGCACCCAATACCGCGAGTCCGATCTGCAACTGCTCCAGCGCTTGTGTGCGCAGGCGCGGATTCACTATTACTTTGAGCACGACCGTGATCGGCATTGTCTGGTTTTTGCCGATGATCCGGCGCAGTTGCCCCTGGCCGGAGCCGCGCGGTATCAGGGCGAGGACGATGGGCATGACGCTTCTCGTACCTTGCACCAATGGCAGTTGCAAGGGGCGGTGCAGGCCGACTCATCGGGCCTGCAACAGGCCGAAGGTCAAAGTGAGCTGGCGGCGTTGCGCAGCGGTCATTGGCTGCGATTGGCCGGTCATCCTTTCGCCGAATGCAATCGCCCCTGGTTGCTCACACGCATTGAACATCGCGCCGATCCCTCCCTCGAACGTCCTTATGCCAACCGCTTGTTTGGTGCGCTGCAGGTGCCGTGTGCATCAGCCACAGCCCCCTCGCGCATGCACAGCCTGCAACGGGCGTGGGTGGTGACGGTGGACGAACCGCAGCCTGATTGCCTGCGCCCGGTGGCGGTGCAATTCGATTGGCTCTATCAAGGCGAAGGCGCCGCGCCGAGTCACTGCTGGCTACCGCTCGCGCCATCCCTGGCGCAAACGCCCATGGCGGCGCTGAGCGATGGCGTCGAGGTGGTGGTGAGCTTTTTCGAGGGCGATCCGGATCAGCCGATGATCAGCGGTGTCCTGCAACGGCCACTTGCCGTCCCCGACACCGACGATGCCCCGCCACTGCCCGACAGTCTGGTGAGTGAAGGTCTGCAGCAACTGCTGGCGTCCGGCGAGCCGTTGCTGCTGTTGTGCCTGATCCCCGGCGGCGGCAGTTTCAGTCACTGCGCAGAGCCGGTGTGCAGTTGTCGACTGGTCACTGCCCTTGAACAGAGCGGCGCAACATGAGTGGCGCGGCGCTTGAGCCCATGGCGCAGTGGCTGTTGCTCGATGGCCCGGATGCACCGCAGGCCTTGCTGGTATTGCGCCAGGCCTTTGCCGATGTGCGGTGCTTCAAACTGTTCGATGGCACCGAATTTGAACCGGTCAGCAAGCATGGCCCGGTGTTGATCGAGTTGCGTGATTGCCCGGCATTGGCCGCGTTGTGTCACCGCGATCCGAACACCTGGCGCGGACTGTTGCTGGGCAGTGAGGTCTCCGCGCAACAGTTGCTGAGGCACTTGCAGCGCATGCTCACCGTGTCGTTCGGATTGAGTCATCGGGCGTTGCTCAGCTATTACAACCGGCAGACCGCGAGCTATTTTTTCGACGCTTGCGACGCCTCTGAACTGAGCCGCTGGCTCGGGCCGATCCGTCAGTTGCGCTGGTTCGGCGGCACCTGGGCCGACCGCGCGATTGGCAGCCAGGGCTGGCAGCAGTTGCGCAATCCGGGGCTCGCCGTCGAACCGCTGAGCATCGAAGAAAGCCTGACCCGGCGCCAGCGCGAACGCTTGCAAACCTGCTTGCTGGAGCAGCATATCTGGCGCTGGTGCCAATCACTGGGAACCGATTACGCGACGATGTCCTCCCATGTTCAACAGGGCCTGGCGCTGGGATTCAGCGACCGCACCGTGCTCGATGGCTGGTTATGGCTACGCTTGCTGCATCCGCGTGCCGTGCTGGTGCCACCGCCGGTGGGTTTGACCCAACAGCAGCGGCTTGACCATGTACGACGCCAGTGGCGCGGCGATCAGTCCTGAAGCGAGGTTCGGCGCGTATGGCAGGTTTATTTCGACAAGGCTTCGGCGCAATGATCGGCGGTGTATTGCTGCTGGTGCTGAGCGGTTGTTCGCCGGTGCAGTTGCTCAATGCGCTGACCCCGGACAGCACGTATGAAAAAACCGTGGGCATAGCGTATGGCGACGATCCTCGGCAGAAACTCGATGTGTATGTGCCACATCAGCCGATGCCGGGCGCGCCGGTCGTGGTGTTTTTCTACGGCGGCAGCTGGAACAGCGGTTCGCGCGTCGACTACAGCTTTGTCGGTGAAGCGCTGGCGTCCCGGGGGATAGTCACGGTCGTGGCGGATTACCGCGTGTATCCGCAGGTGCGTTATCCACTGTTTTTGCAGGACGGCGCGCGGGCGGTAGCGTGGACCAAAACGCATATTCGCGAGTTTTCCGGCAACCCGCAGCGCTTGTATTTGATGGGGCACAGCTCCGGCGGATATAACGCGGCGATGCTCGCGCTGGATGGCGAATGGCTTGCGGCGGTGGACATGTCGCCCAGAGATTTGCAGGGCTGGATCGGTCTGGCCGGGCCTTATGATTTTCTGCCGATCAAGAACCCTGAGGTGCGCCCGGTGTTCTTCTGGCCGGACTCACCGCCACAATCGCAGCCGATCAATCATGTCAGTCACGGCGCACCACCCGCGCTGCTGATTGCGGTAAGCAAAGATGATCTGGTCAACCCGACCCGCAACACCGGCGGCCTTGCGAGCAAGCTGCGCGCGGCCGGCGTGCCGGTGCAGGACCTGTATTACTCGCGTCCCAGTCACATAACCTTGGTCGCCAGTCTGTCGCGACCGTTGCGGCGCCTGGCGCCGGTGCTCGATCAGGTGGTCGGGTTTATCGCCCACACGCCATCTCAGTGAACGCCGCCGCTGAACCAGCCATCGTTGCGCTTGAGCCACCAGGCTTGTGCGCCGAGGGTCAGGCTGCGCAACACCATGAACAGCAGAAAAGATATCCACAGCCCGTGATTGCCAAGACCTTGCAACGCCCAGGCGAACGGCATTAACAGCACCACGGTGATCAGCATGCCGTTGCGCATTTCTCGCGCGCGGGTGGCGCCGATGAACAGCCCGTCAAGCAAATAGCTCCAGACCGCAATCAGTGGCAGCACGGCGAGGTAAGGCAGATAGACGAACGCGGTGTCGCGCACGCTCTGGATGTCAGTCTGCATCTCGATGAACAGGTGCCCGGCCAGCAGAAACAGGGTGGCAAAGCCGAGGCTGGCGATCAGTGACCAGCCGCCGGCCACCACCAGCGAGCGACGCAGGGCCAGACGATCACGGGCGCCGATGGCGTGTCCGCACAGGGCTTCGACGGCATGGGCCAGACCGTCCAGCGCATGCGCCGTCAGTAGTAAGCCATTGAGCAGCAGCGCGTTGGCGGCCACGGTCGAATCACCCAGTCGCGCGCCTTGCACGGTGATCATGAAAAACACCGATTGCAACGCCAGACTGCGGATGAAGATATCGCGGTTGACCGCCAGCAACGGGCGCCAGCTCTGCCAGACCTTCAACGCTGCCCAGACGATGTGCCCCGGATACGCCCGCAATGCCTTGCGTGTCAGCAGCAGGCCGAGCAGGGCGCCGCTCCACTCAGCGATCACCGAGGCCCGCGCCGAACCGACCACGCCCCAGTCCAGGCCGATGACGAACCACAGATTGAGGGCGATGTTGATCAGGTTGGTGGTCAGCAGTATTGCCAGCGGCGCACGGGCGTTTTGCGTGCCGAGGAACCAGCCGACCAGCGCATAACTGGCCAGCGCCGCCGGCAGGCCGAACAGGCGGGTGTGGAAGAAGTCCCGGGTGAGCTGATCCAGCTCCGCTGACGGTTGCATGAAGTGCAGCGCGATGCCGCTCAGCGGCACACCCAACGTGCCAAGCACGAGTGCCAGTCCCATCGCCAGCAGCAAACCCTGCAACAGAATCTGCCGCAGCGCGGCACCGTCGCTGCGCCCGGCAGCCTGTGCGGCAAAACCGGTGGTGCCCATGCGCAGAAAACCCATGGCCCAGGCGAGAAAGGTGTAAAGACTGGCGCCGACCGCCACCGCGCCCAATTGATGGGCGTGGGGCAAGTGGCCAATGACGGTGCTGTCGACCAGCGCCACCAGCGGCACGGAAATATTGGACAGAATCATGGGCGCGGCGAGTGCCCAGACCTTGCGGTGCGTCGGACGGTCGCGCCAGTCGGCGATCAGAGTGGACATGCGGGCTCCTTGGGGGAGCGGGCATTGTAGCGACTCATGGAGGATTTGCTGTGTCTGACAGAAACAACCCCCTCACCCCAGCCCTCTCCCTGTATGTACCGGAGACATGGTGGACAGGTGTTCGGAGACATGGTGGACACATTTTAATAGACACATTGCTCATCGCGAAGGAGA
>NZ_JBITSX010000073.1:0-18470 GCF_044541255.1 Pseudomonas sp. NPDC085632
TCCTCTTAAACGTGATTCGCGCCAGGCAAGACTCCCATTGGGCCAAGCCCTAACTAAAACAGGATTACTCATGTCCTTTGCTTCCCTCGGTCTCTCCGAGGCTTTAGTCCGCGCCATCGAAGATGCGGGCTATACCGAGCCTACTCCGGTGCAACAGCGGGCCATTCCCGCCGTGTTGCAAGGTCGCGACCTGATGGTTGCGGCACAGACAGGTACCGGTAAAACCGGCGGATTCGCCCTTCCGATCCTGGAGCGGTTGTTCCCCAACGGTCACCCGGACAAATCCCAGCGTCATGGCCCGCGCCAACCGCGCGTACTGGTCCTGACCCCGACCCGCGAACTCGCGGCCCAGGTTCACGAGAGCTTCAAGATCTACGCCCGTGACCTGAAATTCGTCAGCGCCTGCATCTTCGGCGGCGTCGGCATGAACCCACAGGTTCAGGCCATGTCCCGTGGCGTTGACGTACTCGTCGCCTGCCCGGGTCGTTTGCTCGATCTGTGCGGCCAGGGCAGCGTTGACCTGTCCCACGTGGAAATCCTCGTCCTCGACGAAGCCGACCGCATGCTCGACATGGGTTTCGTGCACGACGTGAAGAAAGTCCTCGCGCGCCTGCCGTCCAAGCGTCAGAACCTGCTGTTCTCGGCGACGTTCTCCAAGGACATCACCGACCTCGCCGGCAAGCTGCTGCACAACCCGGAACGCATCGAAGTGACGCCGCCGAACACCACGGTCGAGCGCATCGAACAACGCGTGTTCCGTCTGCCGGCCAGCCACAAGCGTGCGCTGCTGGCGCACCTGATTACCGCCGGCGCGTGGGAACAGGTGCTGGTTTTTACCCGCACCAAGCACGGCGCCAACCGCTTGGCCGAGTACCTGGACAAGCACGGCCTGCCGGCTGTGGCGATCCACGGCAACAAGAGCCAGAACGCGCGCACCAAAGCGCTGGCCGACTTCAAGGCCAACCAGGTGCGCATTCTGGTCGCCACCGACATCGCCGCACGCGGTCTGGACATCGATCAGTTGCCACACGTGGTCAACTTCGAACTGCCGAACGTCGATGAAGACTACGTGCACCGTATCGGCCGTACGGGCCGTGCCGGTCGTTCGGGCGAGGCGATTTCGCTGGTCGCGCCGGACGAAGAAAAACTGCTCAAAAGCATCGAACGCATGACCAAGCAGAAAATCGCCGACGGCGACCTGATGGGCTTCGATTCGAGCACCATTGAAGCCGAGAAGCCGGAAGTGCGTGAGCGTCCGGACGTGCGTAACCCGCGCAATCCACGTGGCCCACGCGGCGACGGCCCGAATGGCGGCGGCGGTGGCGGCGGTCGTAAAGACAAAGGCAAAGACAAGGGCAAGGAAAAACCGGCCGGTGAACGTGGCGAGCGTCCTGCCCGTCAGCAGAAGCCGCGCGAAGGCACTCCCGCCCGTGAACAACGTCCGAGCCAACCGCCACGCGCGGCGGCTGATCGTGCACCGGACGAGTTCCTCGACGACGATGTGGATAACTTCGGCAACCGCGTTGACTACGTGCCCAAGCCTGCCCCGGCTGGTGGTCGCGGCCGTCGTCCAGGCGCACCGGCTCAGGGCGCAGGCGCAGGTTCGGGCGCACCACGCGGCGGTCAGTCGCAGGGTCGTCAAAATGGTCCGCGCAACAGCAACGGTTCGAGCACCGGAACCCCGCCAGCCAAACGCAGCGGCGGCCCGCGCAACGGCGCACCGCGTGATGGGCAGTCGGGTCGTCGCGACGATTCCGCCTCGTCCTCGCGCAACCGTCGCCCGGCCCGTGACGATCAGCCACGCAGCGAGCCCGCCGTGCAAAACCCGCGCAGCAACGGCCCGAAGATCATGCACAAGGAATCGAAAGCCGACCGCTTCCCGACGCCTGAGCAGCTCGATCAACTGCCAGCTCGCCCACGCGGTGAAAAACCAGCGCTGCTGACCCGCAATCGCTGAGTTAACGCCGACATAAAAGATGCCCCGCCTCGAAAGAGCCGGGGCATTTTTTATGGACGACCCAGACCCGCTTCCTGTAGGAGCTGCCGAAGGCTGCGATCTTTTGATCTTGATCTGCAAAAAGCCAGGATCAAAAGATCGCAGCCTTCGGCAGCTCCTACAGTGGGAATTGTGTTTTGGCGGGCTATAAAAAACGCCCCCGATCTTTCGACCGGGGGCGTTTTTGTGTGGCGGGGCGAAAGTTATTTAACTTTCACGCCTTCCAGCGAGATGTCCAGATCCGCAGTTTGCGAGGTAGGACCTGGGCCCTTGATCCCGAAATCGTTCAGGTTGAGGGTGGTCTTGGCGTTGAAGCCAGCACGCTCGCCGCCCCATGGATCCTTGCCTTCGCCGTTGAACGTAGCCTTGAAGGTTACTGGCTTGGTCACGCCGTGCAGAGTCAGGTCGCCGGTCACGTCAGCGGTCTTTTCGCCGGTCGATTTAACAGCGGTGGAGACGAACTTGGCATCAGCAAACTTGCCGACATCCAGGAAGTCTTTGCTGGCGATGTGCTTGTCACGTTCAGCGTGGTTCGACCACAGGCTGGCGGTTTTCACATCAACCGAGATCTTGCTGGCTTCAGGCTTGGCCGAATCCCACGAGAACGTACCGTCGAAATCCTTGAAAGTACCGTGAATGAAGCTGTAACCCAGGTGGCTGATTTTCCAGTCAACGAAGGCGTGCTGACCTTCCTTGTCGATTTTGTAGTCCGCTGCCATGGCCTGGGCCGAGAGCAGTGCAGAACCGATTGCCAGAGCGGCCAGAGTCTTTTTCAACATGCTTTCTTTTCCTTTGAGTCGAGGTTGAATTTCAGGCTTTGCGACCGAGCATTCGCGTCAGGGTCGCATCACGATCGATAAAGTGGTGCTTCAATGCTGCCAACGCATGGAGACCGGAAAAAATTACCAGCGCCCACGCCAGCCAGAGATGAATCACCCCAGCGGTATCTGCCTGATCCGGTAGTCCGGAAACCAGTGCAGGAACTTCAAACAGGCCAAACACCGGGATCCCGACACCGTCTGCGGTGGAAATCAGATAACCGGCAAGCATCACAGCGAACAGCGCCAGATACAGAAACCCGTGGCCGAACTTGGCACCGATACGGGTCATGCGGCTGTAGCTTTGCAGCGTCGGCGGTGGTGGGCTGATAAAGCGCCACAGCACCCGCAACACCATCACGGCCAGCAACACCAGGCCGATGCTCTTGTGCAGATCCGGCGCTTCTTTGCGCCAACTGCTGTAGTAATCCAGCCCGACCATCCACAAGCCCAGCGCGAACAGCCCGAAGACCACCAGCGCCACGCCCCAGTGCATGAAGATGCTGACCCAACCATAGCGCGAAGAAGAGTTACGTAGCTGCATTGCCCAAATCCTGTGAGAACTGCGAACCAAGACTAGCGAGTTATCTATCGAATTAAAGCGGAAAATTTCGCTTTGAAATATCGAGAAATACGATCAAGAGTCTGTAAGTGACGTGTTAAGGAAAGATTAAAGGCGATTTGTCCGCACAGCGCTCGGGCCATGCTACTCGATTCTCGCTGGCTGGACCGGCGCTCCCCCAGGCAGGCATCGATCGCAGGAAGGTCGTCGCCAGAGAAATTCTCAATCGATAACTATGTATCGCTAGTTGTACGTCTGCACCTGATCAAATGATGACTCAATCATTCTTTGAAACGGTGACCAACATGGCTCTTCGTTACACCCCCTTTCAAGCAAGTGGCACTTCCGAGTTACCGCCCAACCAAACCTTGACACCAGGCCAGTATCTGCAATCCGAGAACGGCCAATTCCGCCTTATATTGCAGGCCGATGGAGATCTGGTGATCAAAGAAGGTGAAGCGGTAGTGTGGATTGCCGATAATCATCAGCCTTACAGTTTAACTTTGCATCCAAAAAAGATGCGTGAGCCACTGCAGTTTGTCATCAGCAATAACGGTTTTCTCTACGACCCTTCCCGACGGCGCCTATGGATTGCTGAAAGCACTCACAGCCTCGACAAATCGCTCTGGTACAACACGTACATGACGCTCCAGTACGATGGCAACCTGGTCATCTACGATCAGCGCAACGGGAATCTGCGCTGGGCCCGCTTCGGTTTTGTCCCCGGGCGCATTCGAAAACCCAAGCAACGATGGCTCCGAAAATTACCGAACGGCACGGAGTTCTTCAAATGGGACTTTTAAAAAGCTTGAGTTATTTTATTGATTAGTTTGTAAAAACCGCCGGGGGCTGCAAGCAATCCGCACTATACGGATCTATCTTGCATTGATGAGCAAGTTCAGCGCCATAACCCCCAGGAAAGAAACGCCCATTGGCACAACCGGAAAGTGTCATCAACAAAAGTATTACCGTAAGTCTTTTCATCTAGCGCCTCCAATTTTTTCAAGCATAAAGTTGGAGATCAGGCACCCGCTATCATTTCGTTCTGATTATTTTGTGGGAAGTATCCTGCGCAGCGGTAAGCCATGAGACTGCTAAGGGAAGGATTGCAGTGCACGCTTCTGGCAAAAAAAACGCGGCCCTCATGGCCGCGTTTTTATTGAAGCAATGGCTTACTGCGCCTTCGTCTCAGTAGTGGCTGCCGGCTTGGCCGCTGGCTTCTTCGCCGGTTCAGCCTTCTTCGCTGCCGGTTTCGCCGCAGGTTTTTTCGTTTCGGTTTTAGCAGAAGGCTTCTTCGCCGCAGGCTTGGCCGCTGCTTTCTTCGCCGGCTCGGCTTTCACCGGAGTCGCAGGCTTCGGCGCTTCCACCGGAGCTGGCGCAGGGGTCGGCGCAGGCGCAGGCGCTGGAGCGACCGGAGCAGGTGCCGGCTCTGGCGCCTTCACAGGCTCAGGCTTCTTCTCGTCATCCGAACCGCCGAACAGGTTGCTGAAGAAGTTGCCCTTCTTCGCCGCCACGGCACCCGCCGCGCCTGCCGCTGCTGCAGCCGGCACCACTTTGACTGGCTCAAACGATTTGCCCGCCGCCAGGTCTTCAACCTGACTGGCTGCACGCTGACCGGTGCGCAGTGCGCCTTCCAGGGTGCCCGGGTACAAGGTGTCGGTGTGTTCGCCAGCGAACGTCACGCGTTGCAGCGGACGTTCCCACAGGCGCCAGAACTTGCTGATCTGCCCCGGGCCGTAAGCCAGGTAGGCACCGCCCATCGAAGGGTCGGTGCTGTAACGACGGATTTCATAACCGGTAAAAGAGCCACGGGCCTGTGGATAAAACGCGTGCAGACGGATCAGCACCTGATCGACCATCTGTTTGTCGCCAAACGCCTGCATCACGCGGGCATTGTCGCCGGACAGGTTGATCACCACGTTGGCGCCGCCCTTCAGCGCAGGCTCGATCCACAACATGCCCAGACCAGTGTTGCTGTAGATCTCGCCGGACATACGCGCCTTGCTTTCCCACACCGGCGTCTTGAACTTCAGCATGATCTGGTCGCGCCAGCCGTAGTTGGTGCCCTTGATCGCGGCCATGTGCTGGGCATCCAGCGCCGGCGTCAGCGCAATCTTGTTCAGCGCGCGCAGCGGCACAGCCAGTACGACGTAATCAGCCTGGTAGCCAACACTGCCGACCTTGACGGTCACGCCGTCCTTGTCCTGATTGATGGCCGATACCGGCGAGTTGGTCTTGATCGTCTTGATCTGTTTGACGAACGCCTGGGCCAGCACCTGGCTGCCGCCGACCAGACGCGAAGCACGCAGGTCACGGTCGGAGACGCCGCGATACACACGGTTCTGCTGGGCGAAATACAGCAACGACAGACGCGAAGGTTCGTCGTAGTGAGTACGGATGTCCTGGTTGATCAACTGGCGCGCGGTGGCCGGCAGATTCTGCTTGTCGAGCCAGCTCGACACGGTGATCTGATCCAGCGCGTGCAGCGTGCTGGTCGCCGCCGGGTTCTGCGGGTCATCGATCGAACGCGCCAGATCGTCGAGGGTTTTCTGGTAGCGCTTCAAGGCGTCGGCGGTGGCCGGTTGCTTGGTCGCCAGATCGGCGGCGGAGAAATACTCGCCGTCGATCAGATAACCCGGGGTACGTACGAATTCCGGTGCCGGCGTGGTGCCCAGCTTGAACGTCGAGACGTACTTGTTCAGCACCGGCTGGGTCTTGTCGTTGCCGATCCACTCGCTGGTGGCCATGCCGGAGCGACCGCCCATGCTCGGCTTGGCTTCCAGCAGGGTGACCTGCCAGCCTTTGTTTTGCAGTTCGTAAGCGGCAGTCAGACCCGACAGGCCGCCGCCGATCACGATTGCGGTTTTATCCTTGGCCAGCGCTGTAACGCTGAACAGCCCCAACATCACCAGCGCACAGGCGCGCAGCCAACCGACAGACATTCAGCGAACTCCGGAAATACACGTAGGAAAAAGCAGTTTTGCGGGTCAGACGACCCAAAGAACCGCGAAGAATACGTTAGCCATCAAAACGCCGCCAGCGACGTCTATCGGCTCATACAAAGTAGCTCAATCGACACAATGGGTTGTCCCCGCGCGACGCATTGCATAGGCTTGCGCGATTGTTTGCCCGCGCCTGTCGCGAGCCGCCTCGAGGAGACTGTAAATGGGCCTGAATAACCAGTGGATGCAACGCGACCTCGCGGTGTTGTGGCATCCCTGCACCCAGATGAAAGACCACGAACAGCTGCCGCTGATCCCGATCAAGCGCGGTGAAGGCGTCTGGCTCGAAGACTTCGAAGGCAAGCGCTACCTCGACGCCGTCAGTTCGTGGTGGGTCAACGTGTTCGGCCACGCCAACCCGCGCATCAACCAGCGCATCAAGGATCAGGTCGATCAACTGGAGCACGTGATTCTGGCCGGCTTTAGCCATCAACCGGTGATCGAGCTGTCCGAGCGTCTGGTGAAGATGACGCCGGAAGGCCTGAACCGGGTGTTCTACGCCGATAACGGTTCGTCCTGTATCGAAGTCGCGCTGAAAATGAGCTTTCACTACTGGCTCAATCGCGGCCAACCGAACAAAAAGCGCTTCGTCACCCTGACCAACAGCTACCACGGCGAAACCATGGCGGCGATGGCGGTCGGCGACGTGCCGCTGTTCACCGAAACCTACAAAGCGCTGCTGATGGACACCATCAAGGTGCCGAGCCCGGATTGCTATGGGCGCCCCGAAGGCATGAGCTGGGAAGAGCACTCGCGCAACATGTTCGCCGCCATGGAACTGACCTTGGCAGAGAACCATGACAGCGTTGCGGCAGTGATCGTCGAGCCGTTGATTCAGGGCGCCGGTGGCATGCGCATGTATCACCCGGTGTATCTGAAATTGCTGCGCGAGGCTTGTGATCGCTACGGCGTGCACTTGATCCTCGATGAAATCGCCGTTGGTTTCGGCCGTACCGGGACGATGTTTGCCTGTGAGCAGGCCGGCATTCGCCCGGACTTCCTCTGTCTGTCGAAGGCCCTGACCGGCGGCTATCTGCCGCTGGCGGCGTGCCTAACCACCGACGAGGTCTACAGCGCGTTTTACGACGACTATCCGACCTTGCGCGCGTTCCTGCATTCGCACAGCTACACCGGCAACCCGCTGGCCTGTGCGGCGGCACTGGCGACGCTGGATATCTTCGAGCAAGACAACGTCATCGAGAACAACAAGGCGCTGGCTCAGCGCATGGCCTCGGCGACAGCGCATCTGGTCGATCACCCGAATGTGTCGGAAGTGCGGCAGACCGGCATGGTCCTGGCCATCGAGATGGTCAAGGATAAGGCCACGAAAGAGGCCTACCCTTGGCAGGAGCGTCGCGGTTTGAAGGTGTTCCAGCACGCGCTGGAGCGCGGCGCGTTGCTGCGTCCGCTGGGCAGCGTGGTGTATTTCCTGCCGCCGTACGTGATCACCCCGGAGCAGATCGACTTCCTCGCCGAAGTCGCCAGCGAAGGCATCGACATCGCTACCCGTGACAGCGTCAGCGTCGCCGTGCCAAAAGATTTCCACCCCGGCTTCCGCGATCCGGGCTAACCGTAACTTCTCGTTCCCACGCTCCGCTTGGCAATGCAGCCCGGGACGCTCCGCGTCCCAAAGCGGACGCAGAGCGTCCATTGAGGCATTCCCACGCAAAGCGTGGGAACGATCTAATCTGAGAGACCCGAAATGAGACTGTCCCGCTTCTTTATCGACGCCCCCCTGAGCACCGGCGAACACGAATTGCCGGAGGCCCAGGCGCATTACATCAGCCGCGTGCTGCGCATGGCCGAGGGCGATGCGGTGCAGATGTTCGACGGTTCCGGTCATGAGTTTCGCGGCGCTCTGCTGGAAGTCGGCAAGAAGCACGTGACCGTGCAGATCGACGAACAATTCGCCGGTCAGGTCGAATCGCCGCTGCACATTCACCTCGGTCAGGGCTTGTCCCGTGGCGAGCGCATGGATTGGGCGATTCAGAAAGCCACCGAACTGGGCGTGAATGAAATTACGCCGATCTTCAGTGATCGCTGCGAAGTTCGCCTCAAGGACGAACGCGCCGACAAACGCCTGCTGCACTGGCGTCAGGTGGCGATCAGCGCGTGTGAACAGTGTGGGCGCTCGCGGGTGCCGGTGATTCATCCGCCGGTGTTGTTGGCGGACTGGATCAAGCAGACTGAAGCCGAGTTGAAACTGGTGTTGCATCCGGTGGCGGAGCCGTTGGTGAGTCATGCCAAACCGGTGACGCTGGCGTTCCTGATCGGGCCTGAGGGTGGTTTGACTGACGCTGAAGTCGAGCAAGCCAAAGGCAACAGCTTCCACGCCGCCCGCCTTGGCCCACGCGTGTTGCGCACCGAGACCGCGCCGGTGGTTGCACTGGCGGTGGCCCAGCAGCTTTGGGGTGATTTCTAACCCTTTTTGCCGGAATGATCGTTCCCACGCTCTGCGTGGGAATGCAGCCCGGGACGCTCCGCGTCCCATACGGCGTGACGCAGAGCGTCACAGGAGGCGTTACCACGCAGAGCGTGGGAACGATCAGGCACAAGGGATGGTGGTGTCTCTAGAGGACATAAAACAAGATCGCGACAAAGTGCAGCAAACTCCCGGCAATCACAAACAAATGCCAGATCCCGTGCGCATGCCGCAGCCGGTGATCCAGGGCAAAAAAGATAATCCCCACCGTGTACAAAACCCCGCCCGACGCCAGCCAGGCAAACCCTGTTGTGCCCAGCGCCGCAATCAAAGGCTTCACCGCCACCAACACAATCCAGCCCATCACCGCGTAAATCACGATCGACAGAATCCGCGCCTCCGAACGCGGTTTGATCTCCTGCAGGATGCCAATCAGCGCCAGCCCCCAGACAATCCCGAACAGCGTCCAGCCCCAGGGCCCGCGCAGCGTGACCAGACAGAACGGCGTGTAGCTGCCGGCAATCAACAGGTAGATCGAAAAGTGATCGACCTTCTTCATGATCGCTTTCTTGCGCCCGCGCACGCTGTGGTACACGGTTGATGCGCTGTAAAGCACCAGCAGGGTAAACGCGTAGATCGCCACACTGACAATCTTCCACGGACTGCCGTCCAGACTGGCGATCACCAACATCCAGACCCCGCCGACAAAAGCCGCCACCGCCCCGACCAAATGCGTCCAGGCGTTGAGTTTTTCTCCGTGATACATGTGTCGCTCACCTCAATATTCGTTACCGCAGCGCGCAAGGCTCGGGCCTTGAGCGTAAAAGCGCAATGTTTCTGTTCAAAGCCAAGATCAAACGATCGCAGCCTTCGGCAGCGCCTACAGGTGATCGCATTCCAATGTAGGAGCTGCCGAAGGCTGCGATCTTTTGATCTTCAAGGCACAATCGACGCATTCCAAAAAGAGTCCGCGCCATGCTGATCGACGAAGAATTGACCCTGAAAAAACTCGAGGTGTTCCTCGCCTTCATGCGCACCGGCAACCTTGCCCGCGCCGCTGCCGAGTTGCAGACCAGCAACGTCAGCGTGCACCGCGCGATTCACTCGCTGGAAAGCGCCCTGCGCTGCCCGCTGTTCAAACACGAAGGCCGCAACCTGACACCGCTGGAAAGCGCCTACGTCCTCGAAGAACGCGCGCAGAAGCTGATCAACGACGTCGTCGAAAGCGTGCGCCTGACCCGCGAAGCCGCCGGGTTCTCCGCCGAACGTTTCAAGCTTGGCTCGCTGTATTCACTGACAGTGAAAACCGTACCGCAACTGATCATGGGCCTGAAGATCCGTCGCAGCGAACTCAACATCGACCTGATCCTCGGCTCGAACATCGACCTCCTCTACAAACTGAAAAACATGGAAGTCGACGCGATTCTGGTGTCGCTTGACGACAGCATCAACGACCCGGATTGCGAGCAGATTGCGCTTTTTTCCGATGACATTTTCCTCGCCACGCCAGCGGATTCAAAGTTTGCTCAGCGCAGTGAAGTGGATCTCGCGGAAGTCCGGGATGAAACGTTCATCACCTTGACCCAGGGCTTTGCCACGCATCAGGACGGTAACCGGGTGTTCAAGCAGGCGGGGTTCGAACCGAAGGTGGCGATGCAGGTGAATGACATTTTCACGCTGCTGAGCATGGTCAGTTCGGGGGTGGGTTATGCGTTGCTGCCGGGACGGATTGCGGCGGTGTATGAGAATCGGGTGAAGCTGATTCCGTTGCAGGAGAAGTACCGGTTGCAGCAGCACATCGGTGTGGTGTTCTTGAAGGCCAAGGAGAGGGATCCGAATTTGTTGGCGTTGTTGGCGGAGTGTCGGATGTATGCCAATCGGCAGGTTGGGGTTTAGATCAAGAGCTACCCCCTCACCCCAGCCCTCTCCCCCAAGGGGCGAGGGGGAAAGGGAGCAGATCTCCGTGGGTTTCAAGGCCTGAGTTCGACTCAGGACTTTCAGATCGGCATACCTCCAACATCCAACTCGGTCAGTCCCCTCTCCCTACGGGCGGTCCGACGTTTCGGGAGGATTAGGGTGAGGGCAGCTTTTGGCAACTAACCCACCAACCCGCGCATCGCCAAAAACAACAGCGAAGGCCCAAGCAAACACCCCAGCGCCGTATAAAACGCAGCCGTCAGACACCCATAAGGCACCAGCTTCGGATCCGTCGCCGCCAACCCGCCGGCCACGCCGCTGGACGTGCCCATCAAGCCGCCGAAAATCACCGCGCTGCGTGGATTGTTGAGGCCGATCATCGGCGCCACGAACGGCGTCATCACCATCACCAGAATCGCCTTGATCAGCCCCGCCGCGATCGACAGCGCCATCACCTCGGAACTGGCACCAATTGCCGCGCCGGTCACCGGGCCGACGATGTAAGTTACCGCGCCCGCGCCAATCGTGGTCAGGCTCACCGCGTCGGTATAACCGAACGCCATCGCCACACCGACCCCGGCGACAAACGACGTGCCGACACCCACAAACAGCGCCAGCACACCGACGAACCCGGCACGCTTGAGCTCATCGACACTCACGCCAAACGCGGTGGCGACAATCGCAAAGTCACGCAACATCGCCCCGCCGAGCAGGCCGATGCCGGACAACAACGGAATATCCACCACACCCTTCTGCCCACCGGTCAACGCGCCGCCGACATACGACAGCACCAGCCCGAGCAGAATGGCGATGGCCGAGCCGTGCAAACGGCCCTTGGTGAAGGTGTTGGACATCCAGTAGGACACCCACATGGTCAGGCCGACAATCAGGAAGCCGCTGATCAAACCGTAGCCGGTGATCACTTTCATCATTGATTCGTACATGGCGATTACCCCGCAGTCTTGGCTGGAGCGATCGGGGTCTGCTCCTTGTTGCCCATGCGCGTCAGCACCGGCACCAAGGCAAAAGCGATCACGACAGCAAGCGTCCCGGCGAGGATCGCCATCGGCCCGCCCTTCAGTGCGCCGTAGACGTTTTGCTGGGCCGCCATGGCCACCACGATAGGAATGTAGACCGCGCTCCAGAACTCGACGCCCTGCTCGGTCTTGCCCTTGAGCCAGCCGCTTTTGTTCAGATAACTGCCCAGACCGATCAACAGCAGCATCGCAATACCGACCCCGCCGACGTTGGCCGGCACGCCGATCAGCTTGCCGAGCAACTCACCGACCCAAATACCCACCAGCGTACAAAAGGCGAGAAACGCCACACCGTAAATAATCATTGTTGTAGTCCTCAAAGTGCATCGTCGAATGTTGTTTTTGTTGTTCGAAGCTTGAGTCGCGGCGGTTTAGAGTTGGCGGCTTCCCTCCTCACGCAGCAGCGCTTGCAAGGTGTCGAGGCGCGCACTGTCGAAGGCAGTGACCGTGCCCTGCTCGAACACCCGGCGCGCCAGCCCGGTCAGCACCGCACCGGGCGGCAGTTCGATCTGTAAACGCACGCCGCGCTCATAAGCGCTTTGCACGGTGCCGCGCCAATCCACTACGCGACACATGTTGAAGGCGAGGTCGTCGCGCAGCGCTTCTACTTTGGTCACAGGGCGTGCGCGACTGCCGCTCAGGTAAGCGATTTTCGGGGTTTTCAGTTCAACCTTTGCGAAGGCTTCAGCAAGGATTTGCGCCGGTTCGTCCAGCAGCGGACAGTGCGATGGCACACTCACTGCCAGACGTTTTGCCAGACCGGCGCCACGACTGCGCGCCAGTTCGGCCACGGTTTGCATCGCCTTGTCGAAGCCAGCAATCACTACTTGGTTATCGGCGTTGATGTTGGCCAGATACACCGGCGAATCTTCGCTGTGTACCTGCGCCAGCAGCGTTTCGACTGTGGATAATTGCAGGCCGATGATTGCGGTCATGCCGTAGCCTTGTGGATAAGCTCGCTGCATCAGTTCACCGCGCAGGCTGACCAGATGCAACGCATCGCTGAAGCTCAAGGCGCCGGCAACCACCGCTGCCGGGTAAGCGCCGATGGACAGGCCGGCGACGTAATCCGCCGTGAGTCCGTCCTGCAACAGCTGCCGTGAAGCTGCGACACCAGCGATCAGCAGGCAGAGTTGAACCGCCCTTGTCGTGCGCAACGCATCGCTGGAATCCAGCAACAAAACATCTTCGCCAAGCACGTCGCTGGCCTCAACCAACGATTCCCGAGACAAACGCTGAAGCATGCCCGCTTGCTGCGCGCCCTGGCCGGGGAACACCAGCAGACTGCTCACGCTGCCTGCTCCTGCAGGTTCCATGGATCAATCACCAGGCAAGCCTGATGAGCATTTTTCAGCAGCACGCGCGCCGAACCGCTGGCCCACTCACGCAACGCCACAGCACCGAACGGCGTCTGCAATTGCAGGTCGACCCGGCACGGGGCTTGATCGAAAAGCTCGACCAGTTTGCGTGCCTGATTGCGGGTAATCAGTTGCGGTGTACGCAGAATCAGATCGAGGTCACTGGCCGCATGCATCACTTTAAAACCACTGGCCAATTCAAACCCGACACTGCCGCTGACACCCCAAATCCAACCGCAATCGTCGAGCATTGGCCGCAGTTGTTTGAGCGCCTGCATGACCGGCAGATCGCGCTCGCACTCAACATGACAAAGCGCTTCGGGACTGACCCGACAGGCAATCGAATCGACCGCCATCAACGCCGCCAGCCGCTGCTCGCGCAATACACCGCGAATGCCGACCGCGACCAAACCTTCCTCGCTCAGCGCCCGTCGCACCACCACCGGTTGCCCGGCGCTGAGCGACTCGCCGGCCCATGCCGGCGCATCCGCCGGCAACTGCGCCGGGGTCATGCCCCAGAGCAGATCGTGGGCCAGAGGCGTGTTCACCACTGCGCCCTCAGCAATTCGCGAACCTTGCTGGAGGCCGCACGATTTTTCGCGCCGAGGCGATTGCTCAAGTCAGTGCTGGAAACATCGCTAATGGCCTGTTTCAGGCATTCCTTCACCCGTGCCAGATCCTCTGCGGTCGGCTGTTCAATCTGCTCCACCGACAAGGTTTCCCAGAGCAATCCGAGGCTGGCATAACTGTCGATGTCATAAGCCATCGGCGGCACACTGGCGGCCAGCGCCTCCAGTTCTTCAACACTACGCAACGTCACCCGCGCCGCCGACGCCTTGCCCATCGCATGCACCATCACGCCGGGATCACGCAACGCGATCAAACGATTGGCCTGATAACCGTGAGCCAGAAAAGCCCCTGACATGGCCTTGCCAACCAACAGCGCAATCACCGGATGCCCGGCCAAACGCGCGCGGGCATAACTGTCCGCCGCACCGGCCAGTGCCTGATGAATGCCGAGCGCTTCCTCGCGGCGACCGTAAGCCTGACTCGGCACATCGACGATGGCGATGATCGGGCGCTTCTGCGCCTTGTCACGATCAGCAGTGATCGCGTCATCCACAGCTTTGGCCAAACCCCAACCTTCGAGCAGGCCGACTTCGCCATTACGAGCGCGAGGAAACCGATTGTCCGGATCAGCGACCACAGCGATGAAACGCCCCAGCGCACCGTCAGCCACCTTCAACGAGGCCGGCAGCCCTTCGACCACGACAGCGCCCGCGCTCAAGGCGTTGAACCAGTTCAAACCGCGCAGTGAATAACCGCTCATGAGCGCTCTCCTTGATACAGATCGCGAACCACCGACGGTTCGATTTGCGGGTCAGTGTTCAGACCGCTCAGGCGTTGCAGAAACCATTCGGCGCGCTGGCTGCGTGGCTGTGTCGGCAAACCCTGCTGCAGTAATTCACCAACCTGCTGACGAATCTTCGCCACGTCATCGGCGACATAACGATCCACCAGACCACTGGCGAAACGCTGCTCGCCACCGGTCAGGCTCCAGATGAAGGGCCGGTCGCGGGAGTCGTATTCTTCGATCCCCGCTTCCTGCTCAATCACTTGCGGGCCGTTCAAACCGAGGCGCGCTTCCTGAGTCACCAACAAATAGCTGCACAACGCCGCCGCAATCGACATACCACCGAAGCAACCGACGCTGCCCGCAACCACACCGACCACCGGTTGGTACTGCTGCAAATCGACAATCGCCGCATGAATATCAGCAATCGCCGCCAGCCCGAGATTGGCCTCCTGCAAACGCACACCACCAGTTTCCAGCAACAACACCGCCCGAGTCGGAATGCCTTTGCGGTTGTCTTCGGCGGCCAGTTCCAACGCGCCGGCAATCTTCGCCCCGCCGACTTCGCCAAGGCTGCCGCCCTGAAACGCACCTTCAATCGCGGCAATGACCACCGGCAAACCGTCGAGATTGCCCTTGGCAATCACCACCCCGTCATCGGCCTGCGGCACGACGCCCTGGCGTTCAAGCCACGGCGACATCACCCGTTGAAACGGATCGAGCAATTCGCGAAAGCTGCCGGCATCGAGCAAGGCTTGCGCCCGTTGCCGCGCGCCGAGTTCGACGAAGCTGTGTTTGTTGAGCAACGCTGCGCTGTCAGTCATGGCCGATCTCCTCGAAACCTTGTTCCAGCCGCAAGCGCACCACGCCCGGCGTCGCGCCAAAGTCGTGGATATCGATAGCCATCGCCGGCGGCGTGGTGCCGTCGAACATCCGTGCAAACAGGTGCTGCCAGCGCAGCTGCGCACCGTTGACCGAAGTCTGCACATTGATCGTCAGCTTGCCGGCCAGGCCCGGTTCGATCAGCACTTCCAGATCACCCGAGCCGACACAACCGACCAGCGCACGACCGCGTGGCGGCTGCCCGGCGGGGAATTCAAACGATAGGGTTTCCATCAAAACGCTCCCTGAAGGATGCCGTCGCGCTCGATGCGATCGAGCAGCAGCGTGGCGGCGAGCAAGTCGGCGGCGCCACCGGGCGAGGCATTCAATGCGATGAGTTGTTGATCCAGTTCGTGCAGGCGACGACGACCGCTGAGGCTGGCGCTGCCACCGGCGTCGAGCACTGCTTGCGCGCCGTGTTGCATGGCGTGCAGGCCTTCTTCGCCGGCGCGGTAGAGCACGCAGGTGTCGGCCAGATTCGTCATGATCGCGAGCAACGCGTCGAGCCGGGCGTTCTGTTCGCCGTGGCCGTTGGCGCGGCTGCGCTTGAGTTGTGGCAAGCCGCGTTGCAGCACCGAAGGGAAGCCGAGTTGCGCTTCTTCACGAGCACCCCGGGCGCCGTAACGCAGGGCGACTTGGGCACCGTGGCTCAAGGGTTTCGGTGCGTGGCGATCATCCAGCAAGGCCAGACGTGCAGCACGCAGGGTCACGGCGTTAGCGCTGGAGGATTGCGGTTCCAGAGCAGCAGCGGTCACCAACAATCCCAGCGCCCAAATGGCACCGCGATGCGTGTTCACACCGTTGGTGGTCGTGAGCATGGCTTGCTCGCCTTCACGACCGATGCGGCCAATCGCTTCGCGCAACGTTGAATCGACTTCGCCGATTGCAACCGCCGCTTCAGCCATTTCCTTGAACGCCGGCCACAACGACAGCGCCGAAGCGTGCATCAGGCCCAGGTGCAAATCGGTGTGCGCGCCATTGCCGCGACGGTCGACCAGTGCCGGTTTCGGCGACAGATCGGCTTCGTCGATCAACGCGTCCACCGCCAGGTCGGCCAATCGATCAGCCAGGGACAGCGGTTTCGCTTGCAGGTTAAATGCGTGCATTACCAGCTCCTGAATTTCGCGGGCGGGTTGTACAGGCCACCAGACCACTCGACCAGATCGGCCACGCTTTTCGCCGCGAGCAGTTCGCGGGTGGCGTCGGTGCGGCGGATGCCGAGGTCTTCGGGCAAGGCGATCAGGCCTTCGCGGCGCATGCGTTCAGTGTCTTTCGGGTTGTGGCGCAGGCCGATGGCGGTGACGCCGGCGACCGCAGCGATCATCGCCTGGCGCTCTTCCAGCGAGCGTGCCTTGTACAGGTAGGCGATGCCTTCTTCGGTGAGCAGGTGGGTGACGTCATCGCCGTAGATCATGATCGGCGCCAGCGGCATGCCGCTTTTCTTCGCCACTTCCACCGCATCGAGGGTTTCGACGAAAGTCGGTTTGCCGCCCTCCTGGAACGTCTCGACCATTTGCACCACGAGTTTTTTGCCGCGTTCGAGCATCGGTTGCTGAGAGTCGTCATGACGCATGTCCAGCCACGCCGGAGTGCCGTGACGCCGACCGCGCGGGTCGTGGCCCATGTTCGGCGCGCCACCGAAACCGGCGAGGCGGCCACGGGTGACGGTTGAGGAATGGCCATCGCCATCGACCTGCAACGTCGCGCCGATAAACAGATCTACCGCGTACTGCCCGGCGAGTTGGCAGAACATCCGGTTGGAACGCAGGGAGCCGTCGCGGCCGGTGAAGAACACGTCGGGGCGGGCGGCGATGTAGTTTTCCATGCCCAGTTCAGTGCCGAAGCAATGCACGCTTTCGACCCAGCCACTTTCAATCGCCGGGATCAACGTCGGGTGCGGGTTGAGCGTCCAGTTGCGGCAGATCTTGCCTTTGAGGCCGAGGGATTCGCCGTAGGTCGGCAGGATCAATTCGATGGCGGCGGTGTTGAAACCGATGCCGTGGTTGAGCGACTGCACGTTGTGTTTTTCGTAGATCCCGCGAATCGCCATCATCGCCATCAGTACGTGCACAGGCTTGATGTGGCGTGGGTCGCGGGTGAACAGCGGTTCGATGTAGAACGGCTTGTCGGCCACCACGACGAAATCGACCCATGACGCGGGGATATCCACACGCGGGAGTTCGCTGACGTCGTCGACCAATTGGTTGACCTGGACGATGACGATGCCGTCGCTGAACGCGGCTGGTTCGATCAGTGCCGGGGTGTCTTCGGTGCTCGGGCCGGTGTAAATGTTGCCGGCGCGGTCGGCCATGAAGCCGGCGGAGAGCACGACGTTGGGGATCAGGTCCACCACCAGTCGGGCGTAGAGTTCTATGTAGGTGTGGATTGCGCCGATTTCCAGCAGGCCGTCTTCGAGCAACTGGCTGATGCGCAGGCTCTGCGTGCCGGCGAAGGAGAAATCGAGCTTGCGGGCAATGCCGCGTTCGAACAGGTCGAGGTGTTCGGAGCGACCGACGCTGGGCATGATCATGTGCAGGTCGTGGAGCTTTTCCGGGTCGGCTTTGGCCAGCGAGCGCGAAAGGAAATCCGCTTGCTTCTGGTTGTTGCCCTCGAGTACCACACGGTCGCCGGGATGAATCAGCGCTTCGAGCGCGGCGACGATCTTGTCGGTGGGCAACACCACACCGTCGGCCAGCCCGCGCACCTTGTCGAGGCGGCGCTGCTTCTCATCGCGCCGCCGCGTCCAGCGCGAGTCGGGGGAAATTGTTGTTGTCATGCTCACTCCACGGGGTTCGCTGTCGTGGAGCTAAGGTAGGCGTGTGGGGTGGGGGCATCAATCAAGCGCGGTGGTGAATCATTACGCTCAGGGTAACGATCAAAAGCGCCCTCACCCTAGCCCTCTCCCGGAGGGAGAAGGGACCGACCGAGGTGTCTGGCGCCATACATCGACCTGCCCCACCGAGTCGATTATGGATTCACAGCAGTATTTTCAGGTCGGCGTAACTTGTGAGCATCCCACGGTCGGCCCCCTCTCCCTCCGGGAGTGTATGTACCGGAGACATGGTGGACAGGTGTTCGGAGACATGGTGGACACATTTTAATAGACACATTGCTCATCGCGA
>NZ_JBITSX010000074.1:0-744 GCF_044541255.1 Pseudomonas sp. NPDC085632
GCCGTCTTCACGCTGGATGTTGAAGTGGAACACCTGGTTGACCGCAGTCTTGTTGGTGTTCAGGTATTCAACGAACGCACGCAGCCCGCCTTCGTATTTGAACAGCTCTTCCTTGCCGCTGCGCTCGTCCTTGAGGACGATGCCAACACCGGAGTTGAGGAAGGACAGTTCACGAATACGCTTGGCCAGGATGTCCCAGCTGAAGTGGATATTCTTGAAGGTGTCAGCCGAGGGCTTGAAGTGAATCTGGGTACCGGTGGTTTCGCTGTCGCCAACGATGGCCATCGGTGCCTGAGGCACGCCGTGGACGTAGGTCTGTTCCCAGATCTTGCCGCTGCGGCGAACGGTCAGAACCAGTTCTTCGGACAGTGCGTTCACTACCGACACACCTACACCGTGCAGGCCGCCGGATACTTTGTAGGAGTTGTCGTCGAACTTACCGCCAGCGTGGAGGACGGTCATGATGACCTCGGCGGCGGAAACGCCTTCCTCTTTGTGCACGTCTACCGGGATGCCACGGCCGTTGTCTTTAACGGTGATGGACTCATCCGGGTGGATGATGATGCTGATGTCGTCGCAGTGGCCGGCGAGGGCTTCGTCGATCGAGTTGTCGACCACCTCGAACACCATGTGGTGCAGACCGCTGCCATCGTCGGTGTCACCAATGTACATACCGGGACGTTTGCGTACGGCATCCACCGCCAATACGGCATGGGCATCGGCTTCTACCAAGGCGAAACCCTC
>NZ_JBITSX010000074.1:754-16129 GCF_044541255.1 Pseudomonas sp. NPDC085632
GGGTGATGCCGTCTGCCAGCCTTCCCTCAATAATTCGTGATCTACACAGGTGATGAACACCTGGCAGCGTAAGTCTTCCAGCAAACGGCACAGCGCGCGACGGTGGCTCTCGTCCAGTTCGGACGGCAAGTCATCGACCAGATAAATACACTGACCGCGGCGGGCCTGGCTAACCAGGTGCCCCTGGGCAATCCGCAGTGCACAGACCACTAACTTCTGCTGACCCCGGGACAAAATGTCCGCGGCGTTGTGCGCGCCCAATCTAAGACGCAAATCAGCTCGTTGCGGTCCGGCCTGGGTATGACCCATTTGCTGATCCCGTTGCACGGAACCGGCCAGTACGGCGCTCAATTCCCGGTCTTTGTCCCAGCCTCGGTAATAGCTGAGCGTCAAACCTTCGAGCTCAACCAGTTCGCTCAAGGTTTGTTCAAAGACTGGTTTCAAGGCTTTGATGTAAGCGCGGCGGTATTCATCGATTTCAGCGCTGGCCTGGCACAGTTCTCTGTCCCAAACCGCTTGCGAAACGGCGTCAAGTGTACCATGCCGCAGCCAGGAGTTTCTCTGGCGCAAGGCCTTCTGCAAACGCTGCCAGGTCGCCATGAAACGCGGTTCGACGTGGAACACACCCCAGTCGAGAAACTGCCGGCGGATCTTCGGTGCACCTTCGAGCAAGCGGAAGCTGTCGGGGTTGATCAACTGCAGCGGCAGGATCTCCGCCAGTTGCGCGGCGCTGCGGGCGTTCTGCCCGTCGATGCGGATCTGGAACTCGCCCTGACGATCGCGCGATATCCCCAACGCGCTGTGGCCACCCTCGGCCAGTTCGACCTGACCGAACACCGTACAGGCGAGTTGCTCATACTGGATAACCGGTAACAGACGCGTGCTACGAAACGAACGGGCAAGCCCCAGCAGATGAATGGCTTCCAGAACACTGGTTTTGCCGCTGCCGTTGGCGCCGTAAAGAATATTGATGCGGGGGGAGGGGGAGAAGGTCACCGGGTGCAGATTGCGCACCGCGGTGACCGAAACACGACTTAAGGACATCCAGGATCAGCTGATTACAGACGCATCGGCATGACAACGTAAGCCGAATCGTCGTTGTCGGACTCTTGCACCAGCGCACTGCTGTTGGAGTCGGACAGGATCAGGCGAACCTGCTCGGTGGTCATCACGCCCAGCACGTCGAGCAAATAGCTCACGTTGAAGCCGATTTCCAGAGAGCCGCCGTTGTATTCAACGCCCACTTCTTCTTCCGCTTCTTCTTGCTCCGGGTTGTTGGCCTGGATCTTCAACTGGCCGCTGGCCAGTTGCAGACGGATACCACGGTACTTCTCGTTGGACAGAATCGCGGTACGGCTGAACGCTTCGCGCAGCGCCTGGCGATCGCCCAGTACCAGCTTGTCGCCGCCCTTCGGCAGAACGCGCTCGTAGTCCGGGAATTTACCGTCGACCAGTTTCGAGGTGAAAGTGAATTCACCAGTGGTGGCGCGGATGTGGTGCTGGCCCAATACGATGCTGACGTTGCCGTCCGGCTCGGTGAGCAGACGCGCCAGTTCAAGGATACCTTTGCGCGGCACGATCACTTGGTGGCGATCCGGCTGGCCGATATCGGCTTTCATCGAGCACATGGCCAGACGGTGACCGTCGGTGGCCACGGCGCGGATGATGCCTTCGGACACTTCCAGCAGCATACCGTTGAGGTAGTAACGCACGTCCTGCTGAGCCATGGCGAAGCTGGTGCGCTCGATCAGGCGACGCAGTTTGCTTTGCTCGAGGCTGCAGGTCAGCGAACCCGGACCTTCTTCAACGGTCGGGAAATCGTTGGCTGGCAAAGTCGACAGAGTGAAACGGCTACGGCCAGCCTTCACGACCAGCTTCTGCTCGTCGACCTTGATGTCGATCAGCGCATCGTTGGGCAAGCTTTTGCAGATATCCATCAGCTTGCGCGCAGGCACGGTGATGGAACCTGTTTCAGCTGGCTCTTCGAGTTGCACACGACCGACCAGTTCGACCTCAAGATCGGTACCGGTCAGCGACAGTTGCTGGCCTTCGACTACCAACAGCACGTTGGACAGTACCGGCAAGGTCTGTCGACGCTCGACGACGCCTGCGACCAGTTGCAGGGGTTTCAACAGGGCTTCGCGTTGAATGGTGAAATGCATGGTCTAGTCCCTTGCCTTAATAAGCTGCGCTGGTGTTCATCAAGTGGTCAGTGTACGCAGCAGGTTCTTGTAGTCCTCGCGGATGTCCGCGTCGGATTCCTTAAGTTCGTTGATCTTGCGGCAGGCGTGCAACACGGTGGTGTGGTCACGGCCGCCGAACACATCGCCGATTTCCGGCAGGCTGTGGTTGGTCAATTCCTTGGACAACGCCATGGCTACCTGACGCGGACGCGCTACCGAGCGCGAACGACGCTTGGACAGCAAGTCCGAGATCTTGATCTTGTAGTACTCGGCGACGGTGCGCTGAATGTTATCCACAGAGACCAGTTTGTCCTGCAACGCCAACAGATCTTTCAGGGATTCGCGAATCAACTCGATGGTGATGTCGCGACCCATGAAGTGCGAGTGGGCGATCACGCGTTTCAGCGCGCCTTCCAGCTCACGGACGTTGGAGCGAATGCGTTGGGCAATGAAGAACGCGGCGTCGTGCGGCAAATCGACTTTGGCCTGATCGGCCTTCTTCATCAAGATCGCGACGCGCGTTTCCAGTTCCGGCGGCTCGACGGCAACCGTCAGACCCCAGCCGAAGCGGGATTTGAGGCGCTCTTCCAGACCTTCGATTTCTTTCGGGTAGCGGTCACTGGTGAGAATGACCTGCTGGCCACCTTCAAGCAGGGCGTTGAAGGTGTGGAAAAACTCTTCCTGCGAGCGCTCCTTGCGAGCAAAGAACTGAATGTCGTCGATCAGCAACGCATCCACCGAACGGTAGAAGCGCTTGAACTCATTGATCGCGTTCAGCTGCAGTGCCTTGACCATATCGGCCACGAAACGCTCGGAATGCAGATACACGACCTTGGCATTCGGGTTCTTCTTTAACAGGTGGTTACCCACCGCGTGCATCAAGTGAGTCTTACCCAGACCAACGCCACCATATAGGAACAGTGGGTTATAGCCGTGCTTGGGGTTGTCCGCCACTTGCCAGGCCGCCGCGCGTGCGAGCTGGTTGGATTTACCTTCGACGAAGTTTTCGAAAGTGAAGGTGCGGTTCAGGTAACTGGTGTGCTTGAGCGCGCCTTCGACCTGCACGGTGCGCTGTTCGGCGCGGACCGGGGCTTGCTGCGAAGCGGCACCGGACATCGGGTCGAAACTGTCGCGAGACGGTTCATCGCTGACTTCAGGGCTTTTCTGCGTCGAACGCTTGGCTGCCGGCGCTGGCGTCTGCGTGGGTGCCGGGGTACTCACAGGCGTGGCATTTGCCTGGGCCTGCTGGGAAACCTGTGCGGCTGCAAGCGGCGCGTTCGGTGCGGCACGCGGAGCGGAACTGCGTTTGCTGCCTATTAATAAGGAAAGCGCAGGCGCCATGCCGTTGCCGTGCTCATCAAGCAGTTCAAGGACGCGGCCCAGGTACTTTTCGTTGACCCAGTCCAGCACAAAACGGTTCGGTGCGTAGACGCGCAACTCGTCGCCTTCGGCTTCGACCTGTAGTGGACGGATCCAGGTGTTGAATTGTTGGGCAGGCAGCTCCTCGCGCAAAAGCTCCACGCACTGCTGCCAAAGTTCCACTGACACGGATATCCCCTAAGTTGAAAGCCGGTGAGGCAAAAACAAGCGGCCATTGTAGCGGCGAGCGGTCCACTTATCCACATGCAGGTTGCCCGGTGAACATGATTTATCAATGTGTTAACCGATGAAAAAGCGACCAACGGTGTGTGAATAAGCTCTGTGGATAACCGCCTCTAAGGGCACTGGACAACTGGGGGTTGAACTCGGTGGATAACCTGCCTGTGGATAACAGCCCATTCCACACACAGGTTATCCGATAGCGCAGCACAGGCTGAACACGGTTTTCCACTGTAGTTGTCATTCTCTGTACATCACGTCACACAAGGGCTAATGCAACTTATCCACAGGAGAAGGCATGCCTAGCTTTTATAAGCTTTACAGAAAAGCTTTAAATAATTCCCTTCTTTATTTTTATGTATGGCGAGCAGGTGATCAGGCAAAGAACACCTCGAGATCTATTTATAAGGAAACGTTGGTTGGAAATTGACCTGAAGGCTTGCTTTCTCTAGAATCCCCGGTCTCTTAAAACGGGGGCCATTCCGGCCCGTTGTGGACGAACCAGGTAACACGACATGAAACGTACTTTCCAACCAAGCACTATCAAACGCGCCCGTACCCACGGCTTCCGTGCTCGCATGGCTACCAAGAACGGCCGTGCTGTCCTGTCGCGTCGCCGCGCCAAAGGTCGTGCGCGTCTGGCAGTTTGATAATCCGGTACTGGAGGTGAGTCAGGACTTCAGTCGGGAAAAGCGTTTGCTTACCCCCCGGCATTTCAAGGCAGTCTTTGACTCCCCTACCGGCAAGGTTCCGGGGAAAAATCTCCTGCTCCTTGCACGCAACAACGATCTTGATCACCCCCGTCTCGGGCTGGTTATCGGGAAAAAGAGCGTAAAGCTCTCCGTTGAGCGCAATCGCCTCAAACGTTTGATGCGCGAATCGTTCCGTCTGCACCAGGATTCACTGGTCGGCTGGGACATCGTTATCGTCGCGCGCAAAGGTCTGGGCGATGTAGAAAACCCCGAATTGATTCAGCATTTCGGCAAGCTCTGGAAGCGTCTGGCACGCAGCAAGCCAGTTCCAGAAGTCAAAACCGAAACTGTAGGGGTAGACAGTACCGATGCGTAAACTGGCCCTCGTTCCGATCCAGTTTTATCGCTATGCCATTAGTCCTTTGATGGCCAGCCACTGTCGTTTCTACCCCAGTTGTTCCTGCTACGCGTATGAAGCCATCGAAAATCATGGCCTTCTGCGCGGTGGCTGGCTGACCTTTCGTCGTAAGGTCGCTGTCATCCGTGGAATCCCGGTGGTTATGACCCGGTTCCACCTATCCCTACCTCCCGTTCTTCTTCGATGGCCGAGTAATCATGGATATCAAACGCACGATCCTGATCGTCGCCCTGGCAATCGTGGCCTACGTTATGGTTCTTAAATGGAACCAGGACTACGGTCAGGCTGCCCTGCCGACTCAGAATGTTGCTTCCAGTACGACTACATCCGGTTTGCCGGACACCGCCACTGGCAATAATGCTGCCGCCAGTGACGATATTCCGCGCGCCGCTAGCGATACCAGCGCACCTGCCGAAACGCCGGTAGCCGCCAGCAAGGATCTGATCCAGATCAAAACCGACGTGCTCGATCTCGCGATCGATCCACAAGGTGGTGATGTTGCTCAACTGACCTTGCCTCTGTATCCACGTCGTCAGGATCGTCCTGATGTTCCGTTCCAGCTGTTCGATAACGGCGGCGAACGTGTTTATCTGGCCCAAAGCGGTCTGATCGGCACCAATGGCCCAGACGCAAATCCGGCCGGTCGTCCGATCTACTCCGCGGAGAAGAAGACTTATCAACTGGCTGACGGTCAGGACCAACTGGTCGTAGATCTGAAGTTCAGCAAGGACGGCGTCAATTACATCAAGCGTTTCACCCTGAAACGCGGCCTGTATGACGTAGCCGTTTCCTACATTGTGGATAACCAGAGCGCTCAGCCCTGGAACGGCGCAATGTTTGCTCAGTTGAAGCGTGATAACAGCGCTGATCCTTCGTCGACAACGGCGACCGGCACCGCGACTTACCTGGGCGCTGCCCTGTGGACAAGTTCGGAGCCGTACAAGAAAGTGTCCATGAAGGACATGGACAAGGCGCAGCTGAAAGAAACCGTCACCGGTGGTTGGGTAGCCTGGCTGCAACACTACTTCGTGACCGCGTGGATTCCGGCGAAGGGCGAAAACAACGTCGTCCAGACTCGTAAAGACAGCAAAGGCAACTACATCATCGGTTACACCGGTCCGACACTGACCGCTGCACCGGGTGCCAAAGTTGAAACCAGCGCTGTGTTGTACGCCGGTCCGAAAAGCCAGGCTGTGCTGAAAGAATTGTCCCCAGGTCTGGAACTGACCGTCGACTACGGCATCTTGTGGTTCATTGCCCAGCCAATCTTCTGGTTGCTGCAACACATCCACGCGATCGTGGGTAACTGGGGCTGGTCGATCATCTTCCTGACCATGCTGATCAAGGGGCTTTTCTTCCCTCTGTCGGCTGCCAGCTACAAATCGATGGCGCGCATGCGTGCCGTTGCGCCGAAACTGGCTGCTCTGAAAGAGCAACATGGCGATGACCGGCAGAAAATGTCGCAAGCCATGATGGAGCTGTACAAGAAAGAGAAGATCAACCCGCTGGGCGGCTGCTTGCCGATCCTCGTGCAGATGCCGGTTTTCCTTTCGCTGTACTGGGTTCTGCTGGAAAGCGTGGAAATGCGCCAGGCGCCGTTCATGCTGTGGATCACTGACCTGTCGATCAAGGATCCGTTCTTCATTCTGCCGATCATCATGGGCGCAACCATGTTTATCCAGCAGCAGCTGAACCCGACTCCACCGGATCCGATGCAGGCGAAGGTCATGAAAATGATGCCAATCATCTTCACTTTCTTCTTCCTGTGGTTCCCGGCTGGTCTGGTGCTGTACTGGGTTGTGAACAACTGCCTGTCCATCACCCAACAGTGGTACATCACACGTAAGATCGAACGGGCTACCAAAGCAGCCGCTTGATTTACACTGTGGATAACCACTCAAAACGCCCCCTAGTGGGGCGTTTTGCTATCTGTCATTTTTGTCTGGATTCCGGTTAATGAGCGTACCTCGTGAAACCATCGCCGCTGTCGCCACCGCTCAAGGCCGCGGTGGTGTGGGCATCGTCCGTATTTCCGGGCCATTGGCCAGTGTTGCGGCGAAAGCCATCAGCGGCCGCGAACTGAAACCGCGTTACGCCCATTACGGCGCGTTTTTCAGCGATGACCAGCAAGTCCTCGATGAAGGTCTGGCGCTGTATTTCCCGGGGCCAAACTCGTTCACCGGCGAAGACGTGCTCGAATTGCAGGGTCACGGTGGCCCGATCGTGCTCGACATGTTGCTCAAGCGCTGTCTGGAACTCGGCTGCCGTCTGGCCCGTCCGGGCGAATTCAGCGAACGCGCCTTCCTTAATGACAAACTCGACCTGGCTCAGGCCGAGGCAATTGCCGATTTGATCGAAGCCAGTTCTGCACAGGCTGCACGCAATGCGCTGCGTTCTCTGCAGGGCGCGTTCTCGCAACGTGTGCATAACTTGACCGAACAGCTGATCGGCCTGCGCATCTACGTCGAAGCCGCCATCGACTTCCCGGAAGAAGAAATCGACTTCCTCGCCGACGGTCATGTCCTGAGCATGCTCGACAAAGTGCGTGATGAATTATCCACAGTGCTGCGCGAAGCCGGACAGGGTGCGTTGTTGCGCGATGGCATGACCGTAGTGATCGCCGGCCGTCCGAATGCCGGCAAGTCCAGCCTGCTGAATGCGTTGGCCGGTCGCGAAGCGGCGATCGTTACCGAGATTGCTGGCACCACGCGAGATATCCTGCGTGAACATATCCACATCGACGGCATGCCGCTGCACGTTGTTGATACTGCTGGTCTGCGTGATACCGATGACCATGTGGAAAAGATCGGTGTAGAACGAGCATTGAAGGCCATCGGTGAAGCCGATCGAGTGTTGCTGGTGGTCGATGCGACCGCTCCGGAAGCGCTGGATCCGTTTGCGTTGTGGCCGGAATTCCTTGAAACCCGACCAGATCCGGCCAAAGTCACGTTGATCCGCAACAAGGCCGATCTGACCGGTGAAGCCATTGTTCTGGAAACCAGCGAAGACGGGCACGTGACGATCAGTCTCAGCGCCAAGTCGGCCGGTGAAGGTCTGGACTTGCTGCGCGATCATCTCAAGGCCTGCATGGGTTACGAGCAGACGTCGGAAAGCAGCTTTAGCGCACGTCGCCGACATCTGGAAGCCTTGCGCCACGCCAGTGCGGCGTTGGAACACGGCCGCGCCCAGCTGACCTTGGCTGGCGCTGGAGAGTTGCTCGCCGAAGATTTGCGCCAGGCCCAGCATTCGCTGGGTGAAATCACCGGGGCTTTCAGCTCTGATGATCTGTTGGGACGGATCTTTTCCAGTTTCTGTATCGGCAAATGAAAAAAGGGGCTGTGGACAATTTATCCACAGCCCCTTTTTCGTTTTACCAGTTGTACGAAACCGTACCGAGCAAGGTGCGATCTTCACCCCAGTAGCAGCGGCCGGCATCGTTGCATCCCGACACATATTCCTTGTCGAACAGGTTCTTCGCGTTCAGGTCGACGCTCCAGTGCGTATCGATCTGATAACCGATCGCCGCATCGACCAAGGTGACGTCGCCGGCATCCAGCTTCCCGTATAGAGAAGGCGAGGTGTAGGCGAAGGCACTGTCGAAGTAACGCACACCGCCACCCACATACAAACCTTTCAGATCGCCATCGAGGAAACGGTATTTCGCCCAGACCGAAGCCTGATTACGCGGCACGCCGGTCATTTGATGGCCTTTGACCAATGACGTCGCGGCATCCTTGGTGATTCGCGCGTCGGTGTAGGTGTAAGCCGCAGTGACGTTGAGGTTCTGGGTCAGGTTGCTGTTGAGTTCCAGTTCCACACCTTTGGAACGGCTTTCACCCACTTGGCGATAGCTCGACGTGGTGGCGTCGAAGTAGGTGTCGTCTTTTTTACGCAGGTCATACACCGATGCAGTGAAGGCGGTGTCCCAACCAATCGGCTCGTACTTCAGGCCTACTTCATATTGGCTACTGGTGATCGGGTCGAGCGGCGCGCCGGCATTGGAAATCTGCTGCACAGGTACGAACGAGGTGGAGTAGCTGACATACGGCGTCATGCCGTTGTCGAACTGGTACATCACCCCGCCCTGATAGGTGAACTTCTTGTCCTCTGAACTGATATCGCTGGATTGGGCCACCTTGTCGCGGAAATCACTGTCGACCCAATCCTGACGGCCACCGAGCAGGAACAGCCAGTGGTCATATTTGCTCTGGATCTGTGCATAAACGCCTTTCATCTGTTGCTCAAGCAAGGTGTTTTGCGCCGCGATCGGTGTGGTTGGATCGCGCAGGTAAACCGGGTTATACACATCAATCGGCCCAACGATGCCGACATTCCAGTCCTGATTGAACGAGGTGCGATCGTAGCTGGCGCCGAACAGCACGGTGTTTTCCAGACCGCCAACCTGGAATTTGCCTTCCAGCTGATTATCCAGCGAATAGACCATCGACTTATTGAAGCGATCGTAGGCGGTCATGTTCAGGCGCGTGCCAAAACCGGCGTTGTTGAGGTTGCCCGGCCAGGTTTCGTGACGGGTAATGCGCGACTGCATGTAGCGCGAGTTCTGGCGGAACTGCCAATCGTCGTTGAACGAGTGGTTGAACTCGTAACCGGTACTCCAGGTTTCCCGTTCGAAGGTGTTCCAGTCCGGGTCACCGAGCATGGTGCCTTTGGACAACTTGCCATTGGGGTTTGTCAGCAAAGTCCCGGCGGCCGGCAGGCCAAGTTCCATGTTGGTGTGGTCCTTCTGGTAGTTGGCCAGCAGGGTCAGCGTATTGAAATCGTCGAAATTCAGGGTCAGCGAAGGGGCGATGTAGAGGCGGTCATCCGGGACGTGATCGGTCTGGGTGTCGGACTTGCGCCCAAGCACCACTACGCGCCCGAGAATGTTGCCGCTGTCGTTGAGTGGCCCCGACACATCGACGCCGATCTGCCGTCGATTATTCGAGCCGTATCCCAATTGCACTTCGCCTTGTGGCGCAGCCGTTGGGCGCTTACTCACCAGGTTGACCAGACCGCCGGGTGCGTTTTCCCCATACAGCAACGAAGAAGGGCCACGGAAAATTTCAACGCGTTCCAATCCGTAAGGCTCGGTGCTGGTGTCATAGCGGTTGCCCTGTACGCGTAGTCCATCGCGCAACAGACCGTAGCCGTAATCGGTGGCGTTGAAACCGCGAATGTAAAACAGATCCCCGGCCAGGCTATCGCCGGCGGCGAACGGTGGGGCAAAGATCCCCGGCACGTAGCCCAAAACCTCGGTGAGTGTCTGAGATTTCTGATCTTTCATGCGCTGGGCGGTGACGACTGAAACTGAACGCGGCGTTTCCGACAAAGGCGTACTGGTTTTCGTACCGATTCGGCTGTTCTGCGCCTTGTAACCGACGTCGGCGGCGTAATCCAGATTCATCGGGTTGGCCAACTGACCATTGATGTTGGTCGGAGCCAGCTCCAGCGAATCACCGTTCGGCAGCGCCTGCAGAATGTAACTGCCCGGCGCTTGGGGGACGGCTTGCAAACCCGAGCCTTGCAGCAGTTGGGCGAATCCCTGGTCGACGGTGAAATTGCCGTTCAACCCGGCACTGCGCAAGCGGCTGGTTTGTTGCGGCGAGAATGACAGGATCACGTTTGCGGCCGAGGCGAACTGGCTCAAGGCATTGTCCAGCGGACCGGCGGCGATGGCATAACGCTGGGCTGCCGATGCCGCAACGGCGTTATGGCTGACCACCAGGCAGGAAGCGGCACTGGTCATCAGTAGGGTGTAAGCAATGCAGTGGTAGGAAAAACGCTGACGAAACGTGGGAAGACGCATGTGTGGATAAGCCCTGAAGGTGGCAAAGAGCCGCGTTTATCGCGATTACCTGTAGGGCCGGGTCAGGGCAAAAAAAGATAACCTTGTTGTCGATTTATTTTGCCCAGGTGACATTTCGATCAAGCGTTGTGGCTGATCGAGACCCAGTAGCGGGTGAAATAGCGCACGTTGATCGGCAGTGACGCCTGAAGATTGGCCAGGACAGCGTCGGTTGAATTGAGGCGGAATGTCCCGGAAACCCGCAGCTCCCGGGCACGCGCGTCGCAATGCAAAACCCCGCTGCGATAACGGCCCATTTCTTCAATCACATCGCCCAAGCGTGCATCGAGGACGATCAATTGGCCGTTGATCCACGCCACTTCGGAGGATTTGAAGGGATGAATGAACCCTATGTGCTGACGATCAAAATCAGCGCCTTCGCCTGCCTGCAAGATTTTTGCGGCTGTTGAAGTATCACCGGGCTGAACACTGACCCGGTCTTCCAGCACTCCAACTCGGGTAGAACTCGATAGCTGGTGAACGGAGAAACGAGTGCCGAGTGCTTGAATCCGGCCATCCCGGGTTTCGACGAAAAAGGGCCGTTGATCACCCAGCTTTCCGGTTTGAATGAGGATCTCGCCGGAGCACAGGCGAATCAGCCGCTGCGCCGGGTCGAAAGACACGTCAATGGCAGTGTCGGTGTTGAGCTGAATCTGACTGCCATCGGCCAATGTCAGGTTGCGACGCTGGCCAACGCCTGTTTTATAGTCGGCCCAGACATTCCCCAGAGGTGTGTGCTGGTGGACATTCCAGCCAACGACCCCCGTCCCCGCAGCGAGCAGCAACAACTTCAATACCTGGCGTCGTTGCTGTCCGGTATTCAGGGCGCGCCGTTTCAGATCTTGCGGCAGGGTGCCGAGGTGGCGCTGCAGTTGTTCCATCTGGTTCCATGCCACCAGATGCGCTGGATTACTGTCTATCCACAGCTGCCAGGCCTTCTGTTCGGCGAGCGTTGGCGGATCTGCCTGAAACTGCACGTACCAACTGGCGGCTGCTTCGAAGATCTGGCGATTGGGGGCGATGGCCATCAACGTTGCGCCATGATCAGGGCACATTCCGTCAGGGCGCGGATCATGTGCTTCTTTACGGTGGTCAGTGAAACCTTCAGCTGCATAGCGATCTGTTGATAAGTCAGGCCATCGATCTGCGAAAGCATGAATATTTGCTGAGTTCTTGCGCCGAGACCGGTCAAGGCTTTATCCACAGCGACCAGGGTTTCGATGATCAGCGCCTTGTCTTCCTCGCTGATGGCCGTGGCTTCCGGTCGAGCTGCCAAGGTCTGCAAATAAGCGGCTTCAATAGCCTGCCTGCGATAACGATCAATGACGAGGCCGCGCGCGATGGTCGCCAGATAATCCCGTGGCTCGCGAATCTGTGCGGCATTACGCGCCGCCAGAATGCGCACAAAGGTGTCGTGCGCCACATCGGCTGCATCGCAGGCGTCATGCAATTTGCCCTTGAGCCATCCATGTAGCCACGAATGGTGTTGCTCGTAGATTTGCTCGATCGCAGCAGTGTGGGCGGGTAGCGGCATGAGAGAAACTGGCGAGTTAATGATAATGGCTATTATTAGCCTCTGTTAGGTTCTCTCACAATAGCCCTTTCAATTCCCTCTTGCGGCTTCCTCGTCATCAGCGATCCCTCGCTGGCGCTTTTTTCCACGCCCCGAAATGCAATTTGGTCGGTTTTTTGTGGATTAAGCCCTGTGAATAACTGCCACTAAGGTCAGTTGATAACAGGGCCTGAAAACTGGATATAACCCTCCCTGTGGATAAGCATCCCTTTCATCCACAGGCTTAAACCGGTTATCCAAGGCCCTTATTGGCACATGGTCACAGGGTTTTGAATCTCTGTACATATTGAATATAAAGGCTTATAGAGATCTATCCACAGAAATCCACCTCAGTAGAAATAAACATAAAAACAAAGGTTTTATAAATTTCTCTCTTTTTTATTCTTTTAACCTCGAGTTCTCCACAGCTGGTTAAATTTTGTGCAGAGGGTTCTTTAGGAAGGGCGAAGTCCCTATACTTGTCGACCAGGTCCAGAAACCTGATCTCAAACTATTCCTGAATTACCTACTTAAGCAGGCACGAGGTGCGTGGTGGATTTCCCTTCCCGTTTTGAAGTGATCGTCATCGGCGGCGGTCATGCCGGTACCGAGGCAGCACTGGCCTCAGCACGTATGGGGGCAAAAACCCTGTTGCTGACGCATAACGTGGAAACCCTTGGTGCCATGAGTTGCAACCCGGCCATTGGTGGTATTGGCAAGAGCCATCTGGTCAAGGAAATCGATGCCCTCGGCGGCGCGATGGCCACAGCTACCGATTTGGGCGGCATCCAGTTTCGCGTGTTGAACAGCCGCAAAGGCCCAGCCGTACGGGCGACCCGGGCACAAGCCGACCGGATTCTGTACAAAGCCGCTGTCCGCGAAATCCTTGAAAACCAGCCGAACCTGTGGATATTTCAACAAGCTGCTGACGACCTGATCGTCGAGCAGGAACAAGTCCGTGGTGTTGTCACGCAAATGGGTCTGCGTTTCTTCGCTGATTCCGTGGTGTTGACCACCGGTACGTTCCTTGGCGGACTTATCCACATCGGGTTGCAGAATTTTTCCGGCGGTCGCGCCGGTGATCCGCCGTCGATTGCACTGGCTCACCGCTTGCGTGAACTGCCATTGCGTGTCGGTCGCCTGAAAACCGGCACTCCCCCGCGTATCGACGGCAAGTCTGTGGATTTCTCGGTGATGACCGAGCAACCCGGCGATACGCCGATCCCGGTGATGTCGTTCATGGGCAACAAAGAACAGCATCCACGCCAGGTCAGCTGCTGGATTACCCATACCAACGCTCGCACCCACGAAATCATCGCGGCGAACCTCGACCGTTCGCCGATGTATTCCGCTGCCGGTGAAATCGAAGGCATCGGCCCGCGTTATTGCCCGTCGATCGAAGACAAGATCCACCGCTTTGCCGACAAGGAAAGCCATCAGGTGTTTATCGAACCGGAAGGTTTGACTACCCATGAGCTGTATCCGAACGGGATCTCCACAAGTTTGCCGTTCGACGTGCAATTGCAGATCGTGCAATCGATCCGCGGCATGGAAAACGCGCACATCGTGCGTCCGGGTTATGCGATCGAGTACGACTACTTCGATCCGCGCGACCTGAAGTACAGCCTCGAAACCAAAGTCATCGGCGGTCTGTTCTTTGCCGGGCAAATCAACGGCACCACCGGTTACGAAGAAGCGGGTGCGCAAGGTTTGCTTGCTGGCGCTAACGCCGCACTGCGCGCCAAGGGCAAAGAAGCCTGGTGCCCGCGTCGCGATGAAGCGTACATCGGTGTATTGGTCGACGACCTGATCACTCTCGGCACCCAAGAGCCGTACCGCATGTTCACTTCCCGTGCCGAGTACCGCCTGATCCTGCGCGAGGACAACGCCGACCTGCGTCTGACCGAAAAAGGTCGCGAGCTCGGTCTGGTCGATGACGCGCGTTGGGCGGCCTTCTGCAAGAAACGCGAAAGCATCGAACTCGAAGAGCAGCGCCTGAAAAGCACTTGGGTTCGCCCGAACACGCAGCAGGGCGATGCGATTGCCGAGAAATTCGGCACACCGCTGACTCACGAATACAACTTGCTCAACCTCTTGAGCCGTCCGGAAATCGACTACGCTGGTCTGGTCGAAGTGACCGGCAACGGCGCCGAAGATCCACAGGTCGCCGAGCAGGTTGAAATCAAGACCAAATACGCCGGTTACATCGACCGTCAGCAGGACGAAATCGCCCGTCTGCGCGCCAGTGAAGACACGAAATTGCCTGTGGATATCGATTACACCAACATCTCCGGTCTCTCCAAGGAGATCCAGAGCAAGCTCGGCGCGACTCGTCCAGAGACGCTGGGCCAGGCTTCGCGGATCCCGGGTGTGACCCCGGCAGCGATTTCGCTGTTGATGATTCATTTGAAAAAACGCGGCGCGGGCCGTCAGTTGGAGCAAAGCGCTTGAGTTCTAAGGTCACTTCGCAACACGCCGAAGAGTTATCCACAGGAGCCCGCGAGCTCGGTGTCCATCTCACTGAAACCCAGCACGAATTATTGCTGGGTTATCTGGCCCTGTTGATCAAATGGAACCAGGCCTACAACCTGACCGCTGTGCGTGATCCGGACGAAATGGTTTCGCGTCACTTGCTCGATAGTCTCAGCGTGATGTCGTTCATCGAAAACGGTCGCTGGCTCGACGTCGGTAGCGGTGGAGGCATGCCGGGGATCCCGTTGGCGATCCTGTATCCGGACTCGCAAGTGACCTGTCTGGACAGCAACGGCAAAAAAACCCGCTTTCTGACTCAGGTCAAACTCGAACTCAAACTGGATAACCTGCAAGTTATCCACAGTCGTGTCGAAGCCTTCCAGCCTGCACAGCCGTTCAACGGGATCATTTCCCGGGCGTTCAGCAGCATGGAAAACTTCACCCACTGGACTCGCCACCTCGGCGATGCCGATACACGCTGGCTGGCAATGAAGGGCGTTCATCCGGCCGATGAGCTGGTAGCATTGCCGGCAGACTTCAAACTCGATAGCGAACACGCCCTGGCCGTACCCGGTTGACAAGGCCAACGCCATCTGCTGATACTGCGCCGCACG
>NZ_JBITSX010000075.1:0-15955 GCF_044541255.1 Pseudomonas sp. NPDC085632
AAGGCGGCGTTGGGGATTATTGTGTAGCGCGACAAAGAGGCCATGTGCAGCCAGGTCTGCTCGGTCTACCTGCTTGATCCCGAGACCAACCGCTTCGTCCTGATGGACACCGAGGGCTTGAACAAGCGCTCGATCGGCAAGGTCAGCATGGCACCCAACGAAGGTCTGGTCGGTCTGGTCGGCACGCGTGAAGAACCCCTGAACCTCGAAAACGCTGCGGATCACCCGCGCTACCGCTACTTCGCCGAAACCGGTGAAGAGCGTTATGCCTCGTTCCTCGGTGCACCGATCATCCACCACCGCCGCGTCGTCGGCGTGTTGGTTATCCAGCAAAAAGAACGCCGCCAGTTCGACGAAGGTGAAGAAGCCTTCCTCGTGACCATGAGCGCGCAGCTCGCCGGCGTAATCGCCCACGCCGAGGCCACCGGATCGATCCGTGGCCTGGGCCGTCAGGGCAAGGGGATTCAGGAAGCCAAGTTCGTCGGCGTGCCGGGTTCGCCGGGTGCGGCGGTCGGTACGGCGGTGGTCATGCTGCCGCCGGCCGATCTCGACGTGGTGCCGGACAAGACCATCACCGACATTGATGCTGAGCTGGCGTTGTTCAAGACCGCCATCGAAGGCGTGCGCGCCGACATGCGCGCGTTGTCCGCCAAACTCGCAACGCAGTTGCGCCCGGAAGAACGCGCGCTGTTCGACGTCTACCTGATGATGCTCGACGATGCCTCGCTCGGCAGCGAAATCACCACGGTGATCAAGACCGGCCAGTGGGCCCAGGGTGCGCTGCGTCAGGTGGTCACTGAGCACGTCAACCGTTTCGAGCTGATGGACGACGCCTACCTGCGCGAGCGTGCATCGGACGTCAAAGACCTCGGTCGCCGCCTGCTCGCCTATTTGCAGGAGGAGCGTCAGCAGAACCTGGTCTATCCGGAAAAAACCATTCTGGTCAGCGAAGAGCTGACGCCGGCGATGCTCGGCGAGGTGCCGGAAGGCACGCTGGTCGGTCTGGTTTCGGTACTCGGCTCGGGTAACTCCCACGTCGCGATTCTCGCCCGAGCGATGGGCATTCCGACGGTGATGGGGCTGGTCGACCTGCCGTACGCCAAGGTCGACGGCATCGAGATGATCGTCGACGGCACGCGCGGCGAGGTCTACACCAACCCGAGCGAAGTGCTGCGCAAGCAGTTCGCCGAAGTCGTCGAAGAAGAGAAACAACTGGCGCTGGGCCTCGACACCCTGCGCGACCTGCCGTGCGTGACACTCGATGGTCACCGCATGCCGCTGTGGGTCAACACCGGTTTGCTCGCCGACGTGGCGCGGGCGCAGAAGCGTGGCGCCGAAGGTGTCGGTCTGTACCGCACCGAAGTGCCGTTCATGATCAACCAGCGCTTCCCGAGCGAGAAGGAGCAGTTGGCGATCTACCGTGAGCAGCTCGCCGCGTTTCACCCGCAACCGGTGACCATGCGCAGCCTCGACATCGGCGGTGACAAGTCGCTGTCGTACTTCCCGATCAAGGAAGACAACCCGTTCCTCGGCTGGCGTGGCATTCGCGTCACCCTCGACCACCCGGAAATCTTCCTGGTGCAGACCCGCGCAATGCTCAAGGCCAGCGAAGGCCTGAACAACCTGCGGATTCTGCTGCCGATGATCTCCGGCACCCACGAACTCGAAGAAGCCCTGCACCTGATCCACCGGGCCTGGGGCGAAGTGCGCGACGAAGGCACCGACGTGCCGATGCCGCCGATTGGCGTGATGATCGAGATTCCAGCGGCGGTGTATCAGACCAAGGAACTGGCGCGGATGGTCGACTTCCTGTCCGTCGGCTCCAACGACTTGACCCAGTATTTGCTGGCGGTCGACCGTAACAACCCGCGTGTGGCCGATCTCTACGACTACCTGCATCCTGCGGTGCTGCAAGCTTTGCAGACCGTGGTGCGTGATGCCCATGCGGAAGGCAAACCGGTGAGTATCTGCGGCGAGATGGCTGGTGATCCGGCGGCGGCGGTGCTGTTGATGGCGATGGGTTTCGACAGCCTGTCGATGAACGCCACCAACTTGCCGAAGGTGAAGTGGATGTTGCGGCAGGTCAATCTGAGCAAGGCCAAGGAGTTGTTGGCCGAGTTGATGACGATTGATAACCCGCAAGTGATCCACAGCTCGCTGCAATTGGCGCTGAAGAACCTTGGGTTGTCGAAGATGCATCCGCCGGCGGTGGTCAAGGCCCTCTGAAGATCAAAAGCCCCTCATCGGAACGCCGCCCGCCTAACCCTCTCCCGGGGGGAGAGGGGACTGATCCGGGGATGCTGCAGAACTCCGCCGACCTGAAGCTGCCTTGCTGAATCCATAATCGATCCTCGCCGACTTCAATGTGCTGTGTTGAATCCATAATCGATTCACACGGACTAGAAGGTGCTGCGTTGAATCCATAATCGACTCGGTCTTTCAGGTCGATGTATGACTCAAGACACCTCGGTCGGCCCCCTCTCCCTCCGGGAGAGGGCTGGGGTGAGGGTAAGCTTTTAAACGCAAATCTCCACCTCGCCAAGATGCCCGCCATACGGCCCAAAGCTCCGCTCGACCATCCGCCGCGCCCCATCCGCCTGCACAATCAACGCCGTACTCGCCCGCGTCCCATAACTTTGACTGGCAATAAACACGCTCGACAACAATGTTTCAGTGGCCAGACCCACCCCGGTATCCGGCAATTCCGCTTCTGGCGCGGTCTGGGCATCGCTTAGCAAATCGAGCAAGTGCTGCGGCATCGGATCATCCAGCACTGCACCCAGCGCAGCCTTGGCCTTGAGCAACTTCGGCCACGGCGTATCCAGCCCCGCATTCGACAGTCCGTAAACCCCCGGCTCCAGCATCACCGGCTCCGACATCCGCGCATTGAAATGCCACAGCTCATGACTATTGCCGAGCAGCAGATTAAACCCGGCATATTCCGCCGAACGCCCGACCACCTCGCTGAAATAATCATCAATCGACGCATCGCCCGTGAGAAACCGCGCCACCAACTCGCCCCGCGACTTGCGTGCCGGCGGCTGCTGCGGATCGCGAATATTGGTCAGCGCGGCAAAGCGCCCGTTGGCGCCGATCCCGAGCCAGGTGCCACCGGCCTCAAGATCACGTCCGGCATGCACATGCGGCGCCTCCGGCCACTGCGCCAAGGGCAGGCTCGGCCGGGCGTAAAACTCGTCACGGTTGGCCGCGACGATCAGCGGCTGGGCATGGCCCGGGCGCCAGGCGAAAACAATCAGGCACATAAGGTGGTCCTTGTGTGTTTTTTGCTCACTCTACGCATCCCGCGTCCGTGCATCCATCGCCAGTGGAGCCAAAGGGCATGCATCCGTTACCATGCCGCTCCGGTTTTGCGGATGCGGTCTGGGGAGACGGTCATGGAATTTCTGCTCTATCTGGCGCTGGGCGCCTGTGCGGGCGTGCTGGCCGGGCTGTTCGGGGTTGGCGGCGGGATCATTATCGTCCCGGTGCTGGTGTTCAGTTTCACCTTGCAGGGCTTTGATCAGTCGATCCTCACCCATCTGGCGGTCGGCACGTCGCTGGCGACGATCATCTTCACCTCGGTCAACGCCGTGCGTGAGCATCATCGACGAGGCGCGGTGCGCTGGCCAATCTTCATGTGGATGGCCGTCGGCATTCTGCTCGGCGCGGGTTTCGGTGCCCTGACTGCAGAAGCAATCTCCGGCCCGCACCTGCAAAAGATCATCGGCGTGTTTGCCCTGATCATCTCGGTGCAACTGGCGCTGGACATCAAACCCAAGGCCAGCCGAACGGTGCCGGGCAAATTCGGTCTGACCGTGGCCGGCAGCATCATCGGTTGGGCTTCGGCGATTTTTGGCGTCGGCGGCGGCTCTTTGACCGTGCCGTTCCTGACCTGGCGCAGCGTGCCGATGCAGCAAGCGGTGGCGACGTCATCGGCCTGCGGTCTGCCGATTGCCTTGGTCAGTGCATTAAGTTTCATGATTCTGGGCTGGCACGATCCGTTGTTGCCACCGCATAGTCTCGGTTTTGTGTATTTGCCGGCATTGTTGGGCATCGCCCTGATCAGCATGGTTTTCGCCCGCATCGGCGCGCGTCTGGCGCATCGATTGTCGCCGCGCTTGCTGAAACGGCTGTTCGCCGCTTTGCTGTTCAGCGTGGGTGTGAGCTTCCTGCTTTAACCGTCGCAATCCTGGCTTAATCCTGAGGTGGCAGCGTCGCCCGGGAATTTTGGTTTCAACTCTAACGAGGAGTCGCAATGCTGCCTTACCCGCAGATCGACCCGGTGGCCCTGGCCATCGGTCCGCTGAAAATCCACTGGTACGGTCTGATGTACCTGATCGGCATCGGCGGTGCGTGGCTGCTGGCGTCGCGCCGGCTCAACCGTTTCGACCCGACCTGGACCAAGGAGAAACTCTCCGACATGGTCTTCTGGATGTCGATGGGCGTGATCGTCGGCGGACGACTTGGCTATGTGCTGTTCTACGATCTGAGCGCCTATCTGGCCAATCCGACGCTGATTTTTGAAGTGTGGAAGGGCGGCATGTCGTTCCACGGTGGCTTCATTGGTGTGATGCTGGCCGCGTTGTGGTTCGGCAAGCGCAACGGCAAGTCGTTCTTCCAGTTGATGGACTTCGTCGCACCGATGGTGCCGATTGGTCTGGGCGCCGGGCGCATCGGTAACTTCATCAACGCCGAGTTGTGGGGCAAAGCCACCGACGTGCCATGGGCCATGGTCTTCCCGCCGTTCAGCGATCCGGCGCAACTGCCGCGTCACCCGTCGCAGTTGTATCAGTTCGCGCTCGAAGGCGTGGCGCTGTTCCTGATCCTGTGGATTTTCTCGCGCAAACCGCGTCCGACCATGGCTGTATCGGGCATGTTCGCGCTGTTCTACGGCATCTTCCGTTTCATCGTCGAATTCGTCCGCGTGCCGGATGCGCAGCTGGGCTACTTGGCGTGGAACTGGCTGACCATGGGCCAGGTGCTCTGCGTGCCGATGATCGTCGGCGGGCTGTTCCTGATCTGGCTGGCCTATCGTCGCGCACCGGCAGCACCGCTCGCGCCGACGGCTTAAACTACGAACCCCGGCGCGCGACGCCGGGGCTCAAAGGACACAGGTAACTCATGAAGCAATATCTCGAACTGGTCTCGCACGTCATTCAGAACGGCACTAAACAGGCCAACCGCACCGGCATCAACACCATCAGCTTCCCGGGTGCGATGCTGCGTTTCGATCTGCAGGAAGGTTTTCCGGCGATCACCACGCGTAAAATGGCCTTCAAATCGGCCATCGGCGAGATGTGCGGTTTTCTCCGTGGCGTGAACAATGCCGCTGAATTCCGTGCGCTGGGCTGCAAGGTCTGGGACCAGAACGCCAACGAAAACGCGCAGTGGCTGGCCAACCCGTTCCGTCAGGGCGACGACGACCTCGGCGAAATCTACGGTGTGCAATGGCGCAAATGGCCGGCGTACAAGCAGATCCCGCTGAGCAACACCGCCGCCATCGAACAGACTCTGAGCAACGGCTACAAGCAGATCGCTCAGGGTGAAGAAGACGGCCAGGCCTACGTGGTGTTGTACAAAGCCATCGATCAGGTTCGCCAGTGCGTCGACACGATCATCAAGGATCCGGGCAGCCGCCGCATTCTGTTCCACGGCTGGAACGTTGCGCAGCTGGATGAAATGGCCCTGCCGCCATGCCATCTGCTGTACCAGTTTCACCCGAATGTCGAGACCAGGGAAATCTCCCTGACCCTCTACATCCGTTCGAACGATCTGGGTCTGGGCACGCCGTTCAATCTCACCGAAGGCGCCGCGCTGCTGAGCCTGATCGGTCGCCTGACCGGTTACACGCCGCGCTGGTTCACCTATTTCATCGGTGATGCGCACGTCTACGAGAACCATCTGGACATGCTCAACGAACAGCTCAAGCGCGAGCCGTTCGCGATGCCGAAGCTGAAGATCTCTGATCGTGTGCCGGAGTTTGCCAAGACTGGCGTGTATCAGCCGGAGTGGCTGGAGCTGGTCGAGCCGAGCGACTTCTCGCTGGAAGGCTACGAGCACCACGCGCCAATGACCGCGCCAATGGCGGTCTAGTCAGCAGGATCATTCCCACGCTCTGCGTGGGAATGAATCCCGTGACGCTCTGCGTCACTTAGGACGCGGAGCGTCCTTGGCGGCATTCCCACGCGGAGCATGGGAACGAGCGTCAACCTTAATGGCCGTGGCTGCGGCCTACGTGGGAGTGTTCGACTTCGGTGGCGACGACTCCGCCGCTGACCTCCAAGCGCTGCAAAATCCCGCATTGATCGGCCATCGGCCCTTCGCCACAGCGCTGGCGCAGGTCGAGCAGTTGCGTCTGCAACGCCAACAACCCATCAATCCGTGCCTTCACATGCTGGATATGTTCGTCGATCAACGCATTGACGCTCTCGCACTGATCCTGCGGACTGTCGCGCAAGGCGAGCAGGCTGCGGATTTCTTCGAGGGTCATGTCGAGGGTGCGGCAGTTGCGGATGAAGGTCAGGCGTTCGGCGTGGGCCTGGGTGTAGACGCGGTAGTTGCCGTCGCTGCGCGCCGGTTCCGGCAGGAGGTTTTCGCGCTCGTAATAGCGGATGGTTTCCACGGCGCAGTCGGTCAACTTGGCCAGCTCTCCGATCTTCATGACAGCAATCTCCAAAAGGGTGCTTGACCCTATAGTGGCTACAGGGTCTTTACTTGGCAACAGGCACCTTCATGGACGCGACCAATGAGCGATTCCCAGCACACCCACAAGCCCGGCGACGGCCACGATCACAGTCATAAATTGCAGCCTGTGCATAAGCATTCACATGGCGGCGATTCTTGCTGCGGGTCGAAAGTTGCAGCGCCGGCACCGGTTCATGCGCACGAAGACTCCTGCTGCTCGTCGAAAGCCGCCGCGCCTGCGTTGGTGCAACTGAGCGAGAAGACCAGCGCTGACGCTCGGCTGAGCAGTTTCCGCATCGAGGCGATGGACTGCCCGACCGAGCAGACGCTGATCCAGAACAAGCTCGGCAAACTGGCCGGCGTGCAGCAGCTCGAGTTCAACCTGATCAATCGCGTACTCGGCGTGACCCACAATTTGCCGGGCACCGAGCCCATCACCGAGGCGATCAAATCCCTCGGCATGCACGCCGAGCCACTGGAGGCGGGCGTCGAAGCGCCGGCCCCGGTACCGGTGAAAAAACACTGGTGGCCGTTGGCGTTGTCCGGTGTCGGCGCGCTCGCCGCCGAAGTCATCCACTTCACCAACGCCGCGCCCACCTGGGTGGTGGCGATCATCGCGCTGGTGTCGATTCTCAGCGGTGGCCTGAGCACCTATAAAAAGGGCTGGATAGCCCTGAAGAACCGCAACCTCAACATCAACGCGCTGATGAGCATCGCCGTCACCGGTGCGATCCTCATCGGCCAGTGGCCGGAAGCGGCGATGGTGATGTTCCTGTTCACCGTTGCCGAGCTGATCGAAGCACGTTCGCTGGACCGTGCGCGCAACGCAATCAGCGGCCTGATGCAGATGACCCCGGAGCAGGCCACGGTGTTGCAGGCTGACGGTTCGTGGATGGAACAAGACGTGAAAAGCGTCGAACTCGGCGCCCGCGTGCGAGTAAAACCCGGCGAGCGCATTGCGCTGGACGGTGAAGTGCTCAGCGGCAACTCGACCATCGACCAGGCGCCGATCACCGGGGAAAGCCTGCCGGTAGAAAAAACCGTTGGCGACAAAGTTTTCGCCGGCACCATCAACCAGGCCGGTTCGCTGGAATACACGGTGACCGCAGCGGCGAACAATTCGACGCTGGCGCGAATCATCCACGCCGTCGAACAGGCCCAAGGCGCGCGCGCACCGACTCAACGCTTCGTCGATCAGTTCGCGAAAATCTACACGCCGGTGGTGTTCGTGTTTGCCTTGGCCGTGGCGATCATTCCGCCGCTGTTCATGGGCGCCGTGTGGTTCGACTGGATCTACCGCGCGCTGGTGTTGCTGGTGGTCGCGTGCCCATGTGCACTGGTGATTTCGACGCCGGTGACCATCGTTAGCGGCCTCGCGGCAGCGGCGCGCAAAGGCATTCTGGTCAAGGGCGGCGTGTACCTGGAGGGCGGTTTCAAACTGGATTATCTGGCGCTGGATAAAACCGGCACGATCACCCATGGCAAACCGGTGCAGACCGATTACCTGTCGCTCGATCCGACCGCCGATACTACTGCACCGGCCATCGCTGCGGCATTGGCCGGACGTTCCGACCACCCGGTGTCGCTGGCCATCGCCAACGCCGCTGTGGATAAAAATTTCGCCGCGCTGATTGTGGATAACTTCGAAGCGTTGGGCGGGCGTGGCGTCAAAGGTGAAATCAACGGCCAGACCTACCACTTGGGCAACCATCGCCTGGTCGAAGAACTCGGCCTATGCTCGCCAGCACTGGAAGAAAAACTCTTCGCCCTGGAGAAACAGGGCAAATCCGTGGTGCTGCTGCTCGACGGCTCTGGCCCACTGGCACTGTTCGCCGTCGCCGATACCGTCAAGGAAACCAGCCGCGAAGCGATCCGCCAGTTGCATGAGCTCGGGGTGAAAACCCTGATGCTCACCGGCGACAACGTCCACACCGCCCAGGCGATTGCCGCGCAAGTCGGCATCGACGAGGCCCGTGGTGACTTGCTGCCGACCGACAAACTGCAAGCCATCGAAGACCTTTATGCACAGGGTCGGCGGGTCGGCATGGTTGGCGACGGCATCAACGACGCGCCGGCACTGGCTCGCGCCGAGATCGGTTTCGCCATGGCCGCCGCCGGTACCGACACCGCGATTGAAACCGCCGATGTCGCCCTGATGGACGACGATCTGCGCAAGATCCCGGCGTTCATCAGCCTGTCGCGCAACACCGCCAGCATCCTGAAACAGAACATCGCCTTGGCGTTAGTGATCAAGGCTATCTTTCTTGCGGTAACCTTCGCCGGGCTCGCCACCATGTGGATGGCGGTGTTCGCCGACATGGGCGTGAGCCTGTTGGTGGTGTTCAACGGTTTGCGCCTGCTGCGTAAATAGATGAGGAAAGGTTGTGCTGAGTGCCGAGCTGAAAGCGTTTTACATGGTCGCCCGCCTGGGCAGCATCACGCTGGCGGCGAAAAAACTCGGCCTCAGTCAACCGACCGTGACCACGCAGATCCGCAATCTGGAAAGTCAGTATTCGGTGGAGCTGTTCTACCGTGGCGGCCGGCGTTTGAGCGTCAGCGACGAAGGCGCGCGGTTGCTGCCGATGGTCAAGACGCTGTTGCAGCAGGAAGCCGACATCGAGTTTTTCCTGCGCAACAGCGGCCAGGTGCAGGGCACGTTGCGCATCGCGGCGACGGCGCCGTATTACATCCTCGATTTGGTGAAGACCTTTCGCGAGCGCTTGCCGCAAGTGGAAGTGTCGGTGGAAATCGGCAACTCGCAGCAGGTGCTCGAAGCGCTGGAGGATTACCGGGTGGACATTGCCGCATCATCGCAATTGCTGGACGACGCGCGGCTGATTCGTCGGGTGCTGGGCACTGATCCGCTGGTGCTGGCGGTGCATCGCAATCATCCGCTGGCGACGCAGGAGCATGTGGCGTTGAGCGCGCTGGCCGGGCATACGCTGTTGATGCGTGAGTCGGGGTCGACGACACGGCGGCTGACGGAAGAGTTGCTCGCGACTGCCGGGGTGAGTTACGGGCCGCTGCTGGAGATTGGCAGCCGTGAGTCGATCCGTGAGGCGGTGCTGCGCAATATCGGCATCAGCATCATCGCGCGGCAGGAAGTGCCGCACGACCCGCAGTTGCGCGTGCTGACGATCGAGAATGCGCCGCAGATTCCTGAATACCTTTACTGCCTGAAAGAAAGGAAGGGAGCGCGGTTGCCGGCGGCGTTCCTTGGCTTGGCGCAAGAAATGTCTCCCGCGTAATGATCGTTCCCACGCTCTGCGTGGGAATGCAGCCCGGGACGCTCTGCGTCCCAAGAGCCGAACGCGGAGCGTCCGATGAGGCATTCCCACGCGGAGCGTTGGAACGATCTTTGGTGAACCAAAATCCCCGAATACCACTATCGGCGGTTTTTGCCTCGTTGCCACATGACGGACGCATTACAACTCTAGGATTGGCCTCATCTGCTTGATGAGGTCTGTCCATGAATCCTGCCATCGCAACTGCCCTGACCCACCCCGGTGCGCCGATGAAAGTGCGCGGCGTGCAGAAACGCTTCGGCGCGTTCACTGCGCTGGATAACGTCTCCCTCGACGTCGCCGCCGGCGAACTGGTGTGCCTGCTCGGCCCCTCGGGCTGCGGCAAGACCACGTTGCTGCGCTGCATTGCCGGTCTGGAAAAGCAGGACAGCGGCGAGCTGTACCTCGGCGACCGCGACGTCTCGCACCTCGCCCCGCAAGCCCGCGACTACGGGATTTTGTTCCAGTCCTACGCGTTGTTCCCCAATCTGACCGTCGAAGCGAACATTGCCTACGGCCTCGCCGGCAGCGGTCGCGACGAAGTGCGCCGTCGCGTCGGGCAGATGCTCGAACTGGTTGGCCTCACCGGCAGCGAGAAAAAATACCCCGGTCAATTGTCCGGCGGCCAGCAACAGCGCGTTGCTCTAGCTCGGGCCTTGGCGCCGGCACCATCACTGTTGTTGCTCGATGAGCCGATGTCCGCCCTCGACGCCCGCGTCCGCGAGCATCTGTGCACCGAGCTGCGCCAACTGCAACGCAATCTCGGCATCACCACCCTGATGGTCACGCACAATCAGGACGAAGCCATGCTGATGGCCGACCGCATCGCGGTGATGAATAACGGCCGCGTCGAGCAATACGCCACCCCGCAGGAAATCTACAACCGCCCGGCCACGCCGTTCGTGGCCGAGTTTGTTGGTCAGGGCAACTGGCTGCCGTTCCAGCGCAGCAGCGACAGTCACGCACAGGTTGGCGGAATGAACCTGCGCCTCAGCGATGGCAGCGTTCAGCGTGCTTCGGGTCGTCTGTTCTGCCGTCCGGAAGCGATCAACGTCAATCCGCCGGTGCACGAAGAAAACCTGTTCCCGGCCAAAGTCCGCGAGATCACCTTCCTCGGCAACCGCTGCCGCATGAGCTTCGAACTCGACCAACTGCCGGGCCACGCCTTGCTCGCCGAACTCGCCCCGGAAGCCATGCCGCGCCTCGGCGCCCAGCAGATCATGGTCGCCTTGCCGCCGCGCAGCCTGCAGGTGTTTGCCTGATGAACAGCAACCTCGCGCTGCCGCTACCGCACAAGCAGGTGCGACAGTCCTCGAAAGCCGAGATTGGCGACCGCATTTTTGTCGTCGGCGGCAAAGTCCTTTTGCTGGTTTTGCTCGGCGTCGCGGTGTTGCTGCCGTTGCTGGCGATCTTCTGGCGCGGCTTCAGCAGTGAAGCCGGGCAGGGCGGTGGCTGGGTCGCGGCAAAGGAACTGGTGAACAGCGAGAATTTCCACTGGCTGCTCGGTAATAGCCTGAAAGTGTCCCTCAGCGTCGCGGCCATCGTCGTACCGCTGGCCTACCTGTTTGCCTACGCGCTGCAACGCACAATGATTCCGGCGAAGGGCATCTGGCGCGGGATTTCCCTGCTGCCGCTGATGGCGCCGTCGATGCTGCCGGGGATTGCGTTGGTCTATCTGTTCGGTAACCAGGGCATGTTGCGCGGGTTGCTCTCGGACAACATCTATGGGTTCTGGGGGATTGTGCTGGGTGAAGTGATTTACACCTTTCCCCATGCGTTGATGATTCTGCTCTCGGCGTTGTCGCTGGCCGATGCGCGACTGTTTGATGCCGCGTCGAGCATGGGCGCCAGTCCGGCCAAAGCGTTTCGCAGCATCACTTGGCCGGCGACGCGTCAGGCCGTGTTCGCTGCGTTCTGTCTGGTGTTCACCCTGACCATCACCGATTTCGGTGTGCCGGTGGTGGTCGGTGGCGACTATCAAGTGCTGGCGCTGGAGGCTTACAAAGCGGTGGTCGGCCAACAACAGTTCGGTCGCGGCGCGTTGATCGGCATGGTGCTGTTGCTGCCGGCGCTGTTCAGCTTCGGCGTCGATGCCTGGTTGCGTCGGCGTCATGGCGACTCCATGAGCGGTCGGGCGCAGGTGTTCAAACCGGCGCCGTCGAAACTGCGCGATGGCTGTTATCTGGCGATTGTTTTGCTGATCAGCGCGGCGTTGATTCTGGTGTTCGGCATGGCGGTGTTTTCGTCGCTGGTGAAGTTCTGGCCGTACAACCTGTCGCTGTCGCTCAACCATTACCAGTTCAACGAAACCGCTGGCGGTGGCTGGCTGGCCTACAGCAACAGTTTGAAAATGGCGCTGGGCACGGCGTTGATCGGCAGCGTGCTGATTTTCACCGGTGCTTACCTGATGGAGAAAACCCGCAGCCAGCGCGGCCTCAACCTGGCGTTGCGCATGCTCAGCTTTGTGCCGATGGCGGTGCCGGGGCTGGTGCTCGGTCTGGGTTACGTCTTCTTCTTCAACCTCACGGGTAACCCGCTGCATGTGCTTTACGGGACGATGACGCTGCTGATCGTCTGCACCATCGCGCACTACCTGACCACCGCACAAATGACCGCGACCACTGCATTGCGCCAACTCGACGCCGAGTTCGAAGCCGCTGCGCTGTCACTGAAAGCGCCGCTGTACCGCCACTACCTGCGCGTCACCGTGCCGATCTGCCTGCCGGCGCTGCTCGACATCGTGCGATACCTGTTCGTCTCGGCGATGACCACCGTGTCCGCCGCGATCTTCCTCTATAGCCCCGACACCATCCTCGCGGCGGTGGCGGTGCTGAACATGGATGACGCCGGCAACGTCGGCGGGGCGGCGGCGATGTCGACCCTGATTCTGTTCACCTCGGCGGGCGTGTCCTTGCTGCTGGCGTGGGCGTCGCGCGGCTTGCTGCGCCGTTCTCAAGCCTGGCGGCAAACCGCGCCCGGTCACTGATTCAACTCACCTACAGGAAAACGATCATGTTCAAGCCTATGGCCCTGGCCGCTGCTGTGCTCGCTACTTTCAGCCTGAATGCCTTCGCGGCAAAAACCGAGTTGACGGTGTACACCGCCCTCGAAGCCGAGCAATTGAAGTCCTACAAAGAAGCGTTCGAAAAGGCCAACCCGGACGTCGAGATCAAATGGGTACGTGATTCCACCGGGATCATCACCGCCAAACTGCTCGCCGAAAAGGCCCGTCCGCAGGCTGACGCGGTGTGGGGCCTGGCCGCTTCGAGCCTGGCGATCCTTGATCAGCAAGGCATGCTGCAAAGCTACGCGCCGAAGGATCTCGGCAAGATCGGCGCGAACTACCGCGACGCTGCCAATCCGCCAGCCTGGGTCGGTATGGACGTCTGGGCCGCAACGATTTGCTTCAATACCGTCGAAGCCGAGAAACAGGGCCTGAGCAAACCGGTGAGCTGGCAAGACCTGACCAAGCCTGAGTACAAAGGCAAGATCGTCATGCCCAACCCGGCTTCATCCGGTACCGGTTTCCTCGATGTCAGCGCTTGGCTGCAAACCTTCGGCGAGAAGCAGGGCTGGGCCTACATGGACGGTCTGCACCAGAACATCGGCCAGTACGTTCACTCCGGTTCCAAGCCTTGCAAACTAGCGGCAGCGGGCGAGTTCCCGATCGGGATTTCCTTTGAATATCCGGCGGTACAGCTCAAGCGTCAGGGCGCGCCGCTGGACATCATCCTGCCGAAGGAAGGTCTGGGTTGGGAGATCGAAGCGACTGCCGTGATCAAAGGTACGCCGCATGAAGAGGCGGCGAAGAAACTCGCTGACTTCTCTGCCAGCGCTGAGGCGATGGATCTGTACAAGGAGAACTTCGCTGTTCTTGCACAGCCGGGGATCGCCAAGCCGCAGACCGAATTGCCGGCCGACTACGAGCAGCGCCTGATCAAGAACGACTTTGCCTGGGCTTCGAAGAATCGCGACGAGATCCTGACCGAGTGGCGCAAGCGTTATGACGGCAAGTCCGAGAAAGTCGTCGCCAAGTAAGATCTTTATCGACTGACAGGGCCCCTTCGCTGGCAAGCCAGCTCCCACAGTGATTCGTGGTGGACGCAGATTTTGTGAACACCTCTAAACCCTGTGGGAGCTGGCTTGCCAGCGATGACGGCCTCTCATTCAGAGCACTTCTAAATGACACAACACAAAGACCTGCTCATCGTAGGCGCCGGCATTCTGGGCCTGTCCCACGCCTACGCCGCCGCCAAACGCGGCCTCAAGGTCGCCGTCTTTGAACGCACCGCCACGCCGCTGGGCGCCTCGGTGCGCAACTTCGGTCAGGCGCTGGTCACCGGCCAGCCGCCAGGCCAAATGCTCGCACTGGCCAAAGCCAGCCGCGAGATCTGGGGCGATTGGGCGCAACTCGCCGGCCTGCAAATCAAGCGCAACGGTTCTTACCTGTTCGCCAGAACCGAAGCCGAAGAACACCTGCTCGAAGCCTTCTGCAACGGTCGAGCCGTTGAACACGGTTACAACATTCAGCTGCTGCGCGGCGCGACCCTGCGCGATCTCTACAACGGTCAGTTCAGCCACCACCGCGCCGCCCTCCACGGCATCGACGATCAACAGTTGTATTCGCGCGAAGCGATCCCGGCACTGATCAATTACCTGCGCCGCGACCTCGGTGTCGAGTTTCACTTCTCGACACTGGTGCGCGACGTCGAACCCGGCCACCTGCACAGCACCGCCGGCAGTTTTACCGCGAAACAGATCATCGTCTGCTCCGGCCACGACTATCAGACCCTGCTGGCCGAACCGATTGCCGCCCTCGACCCGCAAATCTGCCGCCTGCAAATGCTTCGCGCCAAACCGCAGATCGATCTTAATCTGCAGCACGCCTTGCTCACCGGCCTGAGCTGCGTGCACTACGGCGCCTTCGCCGATCTGCCGGAAGCTGCGGCGGTACAGGCGCAAATCCTGCGCGAACAGCCGCACCTGCACGACAACGGCATCCACCTGCTGATCAGCCCGACGCCGTACGGCGAGTTGATCATCGGCGACTCGCACCACTACGGCAGCGACCCTTCACCGTTCAACGCCGAGCAAGTGGATAACTGGATGCTTGATCTGGCCGAGCAGGCGCTGGGCTGCAAGGTGCAAGTGGTCGAGCGCTGGCAGGGCGTCTATGGTTCTCGGGGGCCGGGGCCGTTTTCATTCCTGCGCCCGGCAGCGGGGTTGAGTGTGGCGCTGATGCACACGGGTGTCGGCATGAGCGTCGGCCCGGCCATGGCCGAGCGCAACATTGCGCAGTTGTTGGAGGATATTTGATGACAGGTCACGAGCAAGTCGTCGCGCGGGTATTCGGGTTGTATGAGCGCTTTGGCACCAGCGATTACATTGGCGAACCGGTGTCGCAGATCGAGCACATGTCTCAGGCGGCCGAACTGGCGATGGCTGAGGGCTTCGATGATGAAGTGGTGCTGGCGGCGTTCTTTCATGACATCGGTCATCTGTGTGCCGAGGGCGCGGAGAACATGGGCGGTTATGGCGTGGTCAGCCATGAACGGCTGGGCGCGGATTATTTGCGTGAGGCGGGATTCAGCGAGCGCATGGCGCGGCTGGTGGAATATCACGTACAGGCCAAGCGGTATCTGACGTTGCGTGAGCCGGGGTATTTACAGCGCTTGAGTGAGGCGAGCCGGCGGACGCTTGAGTATCAGGGCGGGGTGATGACGGAGGCTGAGGCAGATGAGTTTGAGCGGGATCCGTTGTGTGCGGTCAGCCTGCGGATGCGGCAGTGGGATGAGCTGGCCAAGGAAATGGCGGTGCCGGTGATTGATTTGGCGGTTCTCAAGCGCAAGGCTGAGGTTTTGTTGTCGGCCGGGTGATTGTCACCCTCACCCCAGCCCTCTCCCTGTATGTACCGGAGACATGGTGGACACATGTTCGGAGACATGGTGGACGGTTTTAGATCTTCTTACCTGCCGTAACGATCTGCA
>NZ_JBITSX010000076.1:0-14354 GCF_044541255.1 Pseudomonas sp. NPDC085632
TATTCAAGAGTTACGCCGACCTGAAAGCTATCCGCTGAATCCATAATCAACTCGGTCTGCCAGGTCGATGTAGAACGCAAGACACCTCGGTCGGCTCCCTCTCCCTCCGGGAGAGGGCTGGGGTGTGGGGAAGCTTCACAGCAGGTTCAAAGCCAAACACCAGACATAAAAAAGGGGACGCACACGGCGTCCCCTTTTCGTTGCAACAATCTCAATCAGAACGCCGGCAATACCGCGCCTTTGTACTTCTCGGTAATGAATTTCTTCACTTCCGGACTGTGCAGCGCAGCGGCCAGTTTCTGCATCGCGTCGCTGTCCTTGTTGTCCGCGCGGGACACGAGGATGTTCACGTACGGCGAATCGTTGCCTTCGATCACCAGCGCATCCTTGGACGGATCGAGCTTGGCTTCCAGCGCGTAGTTAGTGTTGATCAGCGCCAGATCGACCTGAGTCAGCACGCGCGGGATGGTCGCGGCTTCCAGTTCACGGATCTTCAGGTCTTTCGGGTTGGTCGCGATGTCTTTGACGGTCGACAGGATGTTGGTCGGATCCTTCAGCGTGATCACGCCCGCCTTGGCCAGCAGCAACAGCGCACGGCCGCCGTTGGTGGCGTCGTTCGGGATCACCACGTTGGCGCCGCTTGGCAGATCCTTCAGATCCTTGAGCTTGCTCGAGTAAGCGCCCAGCGGCTCCAGATGCACACCTGTCACGGCGACCAGATTGGTGCCCTTGGCCTTGTTGAACTCATCGAGATACGGCTGGTGCTGGAAGAAGTTGGCGTCCAGGCGTTTTTCCGCGACCTGTACGTTCGGCTGAATGTAGTCGGTGAACACCTTGACCTTCAGATCCACGCCTTCTTTGGCCAGCGCCGGCTTCACGAACTCGAGGATTTCTGCGTGCGGCACCGGAGTGGCGGCCACGGTCAGGGTTTCGGCGTGGGCCGAGAATGCCGCAACGGCAGCAAAAGCAGCGATCAGTTTTTTCATTCAGCTAACTCCTTATGAGGCGCCCGTCTGGCGCCTGCCAGCGAATGGCCGGCTCATCTGTTCAATACAAAACTGCTTATTTGCGCGAGAAATGCACGACCAAGCGGTCGCCCACCATCTGCAACACTTGCACCAGAATCAGCAGCAACACCACGGTGACGATCATCACGTCAGTCTGAAAACGCTGGTAACCGAAACGGATCGCCAGGTCACCCAGACCACCGGCACCGACCACACCGGCCATCGCCGTGTAGGACACCAGTGTAATCGCCGTCACCGTAATCGCCGCGAAGATGCCCGGGCGGGCTTCCGGCAGCAAGGCGTTCATGATGATCTGCCGCGTGGTCGCGCCCATCGACTGGGTCGCTTCGATGATGCCCCGATCGACTTCACGCAGCGCGGTTTCCACCAGACGCGCGAAGAACGGTGTGGCACCGACGACCAACGGCGGAATCGCACCGGCCACGCCCAGTGACGTGCCGGTGATCAGCACGGTGAACGGGATCATCACGATCAACAGAATAATGAACGGCAGCGAACGCAGGATGTTCACGGCCAGCGACATAAATGCGTAGAGGCCACGGTTTTCCAGCAACTGGCGCGGGCTGCAGAGGAACAGCAACACGCCCAGCGGCAGGCCGAGCAGCACGGTGAACAGCAGCGAACCGCCAAGCATCAGCATCGTGTCGCCGGTGGCCAGCCAGATTTCGTACCAGTCGATATTGGTGAAGAAACTGATCAGGTCTTCCATTAGCGCAATACCTCCATGTGAACGTCAGCGGCGGTGAAGCGGGCGAAGGCCGCTTCCATGTCGCCACCGGTGACGGCGAGGGTCAATTGCCCGTAAGGAATGTCTTTGATGCGGTCGATGCGACCGGCAAGGATGCTGTAGTCGACACCGGTTTCCCGGGCGACAGTACCGAGCAGCGGCGCGTAAGTCGCTTCGCCCTGGAAGGTCAGACGCACGATGCGGCCCGGCACGTGAGCGAAGTCATCACGCTGCTCGCTTTCGTCGATCTGCTCGCTTTCCTGGACGAAACGCTTGGTGGTCGGGTGCTTCGGATGCAGGAACACATCGGCCACCGAACCTTGCTCGACGATCACGCCGGCATCCATCACCGCCACTTGATCACAGACGCGACGGATCACATCCATCTCGTGGGTGATGAGGACGATGGTCAGCTTCAGTTCGCGGTTGATCTCGGCCAGCAGTTGCAGGACCGAAGCGGTGGTCTGCGGGTCGAGGGCGCTGGTGGCCTCGTCGCACAGCAGAATCTTCGGCTTGGTCGCCAGGGCGCGGGCGATGCCGACGCGCTGCTTCTGGCCACCAGACAACTGCGCCGGGTACTTCTTGGCGTGATCGGACAGCCCGACTCGCGCCAGCAACTCGGCAACACGCTTGTCGATGTCGCTGCTCGACAATTCACCCGCCAGGGTCAGCGGCAACGCAACGTTGTCGGCCACGGTCTTGGAGGCGAGCAGGTTGAAATGCTGGAAGATCATCCCGACTTGCTGGCGGAAACGGCGCAGGCCGTTGGCGTCCAGCGCGGTGACTTCTTCGCCGTCGACGATGATCTTGCCGCCGCTGGAGTTCTCCAGGCGATTGATCAGACGCAGCAGGGTACTTTTGCCCGCGCCGGAATGGCCGATCAGGCCGAACACCTGCCCGTTCTCGATAGAGAGACTGGTCGGGTGCAGCGCGGGAATATCCTTACCGGCGACGCGGTAAGTCTTGTGGACGTTTTGAAACTCGATCACGTAGCGAACCTTGTGGGGCGCGTTAGAAAAGGATCAGCGGTTAGCCGGGCGCGCATTTTAGCCTGTCCGTATAGAGGTTCTTAGCATTTATTTCTCAATTAACCTTCGATTTGGCAATAACAGGATCAAAGGTCATAAAAAAGGAACGTCCAAAGCAGCCCATCAGTCACTAAGTAAGCGACTTGAAAACCCTGGGTGCCGTGCCCGGGAACCACTCAAGAGTCCCCGGCCAGCATCGGGGTCAACCGAGGAGTTTACGACTGATGAGCAAGAAGCCTACGTCCGATAAAAGCCAGATGGCCGGAACCGATGCCCCGGATCGTGCCAACACCAACGCCAAACTCGACAGCCTGGAGAAATTCCGCTCCGACGCCACTGGCCAGGCCCTGCGCACTAATCAGGGGGTCAAGGTTGCCGACAACCAGAACACGCTCAAGGCCGGCCCGCGTGGGCCGTCGCTGCTTGAAGACTTCATCATGCGGGAAAAGATCACGCATTTTGACCATGAGCGGATCCCGGAACGCATCGTCCACGCACGCGGCACCGGCGCGCATGGTTTCTTTCAGGCCTATGAGAACCATTCGACGCTGACCAAGGCCGGGTTCCTACAGGATCCGGGGAAAAAGACGCCGGTGTTCGTGCGCTTTTCCACGGTGCAGGGCCCACGTGGTTCCGGCGACACCGTGCGTGACGTGCGTGGTTTCGCGGTGAAGTTCTTCACCGACGAAGGCAACTTCGACCTGGTCGGCAATAACATGCCGGTGTTTTTCATTCAGGACGCGATCAAGTTTCCCGACTTCGTCCACGCGGTAAAACCCGAGCCGCACAATGAAATCCCTACCGGCGGCTCGGCCCACGATACCTTCTGGGATTTCGTGTCCCTGGTGCCGGAATCGGCGCACATGGTCATCTGGGCGATGTCCGACCGCGCGATTCCGAAAAGCCTGCGCAGCATGCAGGGCTTTGGCGTGCACACCTTCCGCCTGATCAATGCCGAGGGTAAATCGCGCTTCGTCAAATTCCATTGGCGCCCTACGGCCGGTACTTGCTCGCTGGTGTGGGACGAGGCGCAAAAGCTTGCCGGTAAAGACACTGACTACCACCGTCGCGACCTCTGGGAAGCGATCGAGATGGGTGACTATCCGGAATGGGAACTCGGCGTGCAGATCATCGAGGAGGAAAACGAGCATGACTTCGATTTCGACATCCTCGACCCGACCAAGCTGATTCCCGAAGAAATCGTGCCGATCACGCCGCTGGGCAAAATGACGTTGAACCGCAACCCGGACAACTTCTTTGCCGAGACTGAGCAGGTCGCGTTCTGCCCTGGCCATATCGTGCCGGGCATCGACTTCTCCAATGACCCGCTGCTGCAAGGTCGGCTGTTTTCCTACACCGACACGCAAATCAGCCGACTCGGTGGGCCGAATTTTCACGAGTTGCCAATCAACCGGCCGGTGGCGCCGTTCCACAACGGTCAGCGCGATGCGCAGCACCGCACGGTGATCGACAAGGGTCGTGCCTCCTACGAGCCGAACTCGATTGATGGCGGCTGGCCGAAAGAAACGCCGCCAGCCGCGCAGGACGGTGGTTTCGAAAGTTATCCAGAGCGCATCGACGCCAACAAAATCCGTCAACGCAGCGAGTCGTTCAGCGATCACTTCTCCCAGGCGACTCTGTTCTTCAACAGCATGAGCGATCACGAGAAGGAGCACATCATTGCCGCTTACAGCTTCGAGCTGGGCAAGGTTGAGCGCGAGTTCATCCGTGCGCGGGAAGTGAACGAGATTCTGGCCAACATTGATTTGGAATTGGCCAAGCGTGTGGCGGCTAATCTGGGTCTGCCTGCGCCTACCAAAGGCACGGTGGATGCGCGCAAGGTGTCATTCGATCATTCGCCTGCGCTGAGTCAGGCGAACCTGTTGCCAGAAAATATCAAGACACGAAAAGTGGCGATTCTTGCTGCTAACGGTGTCGATGGTGCAGCGATTGATGCGATGAAAAAAGCATTGGCCGCTGAAGGCGCACACGCCAAGTTACTTGGGCCGACTTCGGCACCAGTGAAGACCGCTGACGGCAAAATGTTGCCCGTGGATGCTTCTATGGAAGGCATGCCATCAGTGATCTTCGATGCGGTGTTTGTGCCGGGTGGCGCGGCGTCGGTCAAGGCGTTGAGCGGCGACGGCGTGGCGTTGCATTACCTGCTGGAGGCTTACAAGCATTTGAAAGCGATTGCGCTACACGGGGAAGCCAAGCAGCTGCAGGATTTGCTGAAACTGGAGGCGGATGCTGGATTGCTGCTGGGCAAGGATGTGCCGGCGTTGACCAAGCCGTTCTTTGCGGCGATCGGGCAGCATCGGGTTTGGGAGCGGGAGCCTAAGGCCAAGGCCATTCCGGCTTAAAAAGCAAAAGATCGCAGCCTTCGGCAGCTCCTACAGGGTGTACCTCAATCCCATGTAGGAGCTGCCGCAGGCTGCGATCTTTTTTACGGTTTACGCGGACTCAACACCATCTGCGCCGGTACGGTGCGCACGGTCTGCTTCTCGATCTTCAGATCAAAATCCGGGTTGAGCTTCTTGACCCGCTTGGTCAGCAACGTCGCCAACCACGGATAATCATTGGTCCGTGGCGCCTGAATCGTCACCCCACACTCATAATTCACCACATCAGCGGCAATCGCATCGAGTTGCCGGCGAAGTTTGCGGCTATCGGTGATGTTCAGCGCAACCGTGGTGCTTTCAGCGGTCGGATCGATCACCTTGGCTTTCGGCTTGGCCTCGGCGGCCAGCAACGCGGCCTCAGCCTTTTCCAGCTCAGCCTTGCGCGCTTCAGTGATGGCGCCGTTGACGCCACCGGTCAGCGCCGGCGCTTTCGGCATCAACGCACGGGCGCGGCTCAACGCCGTAGCGGCGGCATTCACATCACCCTTCTGCAGCACGATCTGGCTGCGACGCAGATACGCTTCGGCAAGCTGCCGCTGGTATTGCTCAAGGGATTGATCGTCTGGGGTTTCTTTCTGCAAAGCGGCCAATTGATCTTCGGCGGTGGCCAGTTCGCTGCTGGCCAGGCTTTGCTCCAGCTGTGCGATGGCCGTAGCCCGCGCATCGGGGACTTCGGCCACCGGCGGCGTGCTTTGGCAGGCGCCCAGCAGCACTGAAAATGCGACAAGGAGCAGATAACGGGAGGCGAACGGCTTCATTCCTGCGACTCTCTATTTGCGCAAAAAGCGGCCAAGTCTACACCCCACGACGGGGCAGAACAAAACTCAACAGAAACAGTGCGGCCGCCGTCACAACGATTGACGGCCCGGCCGGGGTGTCCTTGAACCACGACAGCGCCAGCCCGCCACACACGGCGAGCATGCCCAGCAGGCTCGCGCCCACGGCCATCTGCTCCGGCGAACGGGCGTGACGCTGTGCCGCAGCCGCGGGAATGATCAGCAGTGAAGTAATCAGCAACACACCGACGATTTTCATCGCCACCGCGATCACCACCGCAATCAACAACATCAGCGCCATGCGCAGGCCCGCGACCGGCAGGCCTTCGACCTTGGCCAACTCTTCATGCACGGTGATCGCCAGCAATGGCCGCCACAGCGTCACCAGCAACACCAGCACCGCCGCGCTGCCGCCGAGAATCCACGCAAGGTCGGTCGGGCTGATCGCCAGCAGGTCGCCGAACAAATAGGCCATCAGGTCGATCCGCACTTCATGCATGAAGCTTAGTACCACCAGACCGAGAGAGAGCGTGCTCGGTGCGAGAATTCCCAAAAGCGTGTCAGACGCCAGCGGTTGACGCTGTTGCAAGGTCACCAAAAGCACCGCCAGCAACAGGCAGCCTACGGTGACCGCGACGGTCGGGCTGACATCCAGCAAAAAGCCCAAAGCCACGCCGAGCAATGCGGCGTGGGACAGGGTGTCGCCGAAATAGGCCATGCGCCGCCAGACCACGAACGAACCCAGCGGACCTGCAACGATCGCCAGCGCCAGACCTGCAAGCAGGGCATACAACAGAAAATCAGCCATGCTTGCAGTTGTCTCCGTGAACGTGAGGTTGGCCAATCACCGGCCCTTTGACCACCGAACCGTGCAGGTCGTGAGCGTGGTCGTGATGGTGGTGATAGACCGCCAGGCTCTGCGCGTTCTTGCCGAACAGCTCGACAAAAGCAGGATCGCCGCTGACCTGCTCGGGATGCCCGGAGCAGCAGACGTGACGGTTGAGGCAGACCACCTGGTCGGTGGTGCTCATCACCAGATGCAAATCGTGGGACACCATCAGCACGCCGCAACCATGGCGGTCGCGCAGCCGGGTGATCAGGCTGTACAACTCGGCCTGGCCGGCGACGTCGACGCCTTGGACCGGTTCGTCGAGAACCAGCAATTCCGGCTCGCGCAGCAACGCTCGCGCAAGCAGCACACGCTGCATTTCGCCGCCGGAAACGCTTTGCACCGGGCTGTCGATGACGTGTTCTGCACCGACTTCCTTCAATGCCGCCAGCGCACGCGGACGATCAACGCCCGGCACCAGGCGCAGAAAGCGCAGCACCGACAGCGGCAGGGTCGGATCAACGTGGAGTTTTTGCGGCATGTAGCCGACGCGCAGTTTCGGCTTGCGCCAAACGCTGCCGCTGTCCGGCTTGAGCAAGCCAAGCACGGCGCGCACCAGTGTGGTTTTGCCGGCGCCGTTGGGGCCGATCAGGGTGACGATCTGCCCCGGCTCGACGCTCAGCTCGATGTTGTCCAGCACGGTCTGCCCGGCAAACGTGACGGCGACCTGCTCCAGACGGATCAGCGCTTTGCTCATCAAGCCCCCTGGCAACCGGAGCACAGGCCGACAACTTCGACGGTCTGCGCTTCGACGATGAAACCGACGTCTTTGGCGCTGTTGATGATCGCGTCGCTGATCACTTTTTGCTCAAGTTCGATGGCGGCGTGGCAATCGCGGCAAATCAGGAACTGGCCTTGATGCGCGTGTTCCGGTTGCACGCAGCCAACGAAGGCGTTGAGCGAGGAGATGCGGTGCACCAGGCCGTTTTCCAGGAGGAAATCCAGCGCGCGGTACACGGTTGGCGGCGCAGCGCGGCGACCGTCCTGCTCGCTGAGCACGGCAAGAATGTCGTAGGCGCCCAGCGGTTTGTGGCTCTGCCACACCAATTCCAGCACCCGGCGGCGCAACGCGGTCAGGCGCAAGCCTTTCTGGGCGCACAAGGTATCGGCCTCGGACAAAGCGCTGTGCACGCAATGAGAGTGGTCGTGGGGACGGCTGGCAATCGGTGTAATAGGCATGGGCGGCGACGAGTTTTGATAGAGACGTTATTATGTTACCCGTTCTCGCCTCCTTGAGTGGTCATCGTGTCCCGACTTTTTTCTGTTTTTGTGGCTTTTGTCGCCAGTTTTCTGCTGATCGGTTCGGCTCAGGCCGAGGTCAAAGTCCTCACCAGCATCAAGCCGTTGCAGCTGATTGCAGCGGCCGTGCAGGACGGTGTGGCGATTCCCGAAGTGCTGCTGCCGCCGGGTGCCTCGCCGCACAATTACGCCCTGCGGCCATCCGACGTACGGAAGGTGCAATCGGTGGATCTGCTCTACTGGATTGGCCCGGACATGGAGGGTTTCCTGCCGCGCGTGCTGAATGGTCGGACGCTGCCGAGCGTCGCCGTACAGGATTTGCCAGGGATGAAACTGCGGCGTTTTGCTGAAGACAGTCACTCCCACGCGGAAGAGGCCGACGAACATGATCACGACCACCGTCCGGGCACGCTGGATGCGCATTTGTGGCTATCGCCGGTGAATGCCCGGGTGATTGCCGACAAGATGGCGGCAGACCTGAGCACTGCCGACCCGGCCAACGCCGAGCGTTATCAGAGCAATGCCAAGGCGTTTGACGCGCGTCTGGATGCACTGGATCAGCGTTTGAAGAAGCGTCTGGCCAGTGTTGAAGGCAAGCCCTACTTCGTCTTTCACGAGGCGTTTGATTATTTTGAAGAGGCTTATGGCTTGAAGCACACCGGGGTGTTCAGCGTGGCTGCCGAAGTGCAGCCGGGGGCGCAGCATGTCGCGGCGATGCGCAAGCGGTTGCAGGAAGTGGGCAAGACTTGTGTGTTCAGCGAGCCGCCGTTGCGTCCGCGCTTGGCCGAAACGTTGGTGGCCGGGCTGCCGGTGAAATTGGCGGAACTGGATGCGTTGGGCGGGTACACCCCGGCGACGGCTCAGGGTTATGAGCAAGTGCTGGAGAAGTTGGGTAACGATCTGGCCGGGTGCCTGGAATCGTTGTAATCCCATAGAAAAAGATCGCAGCCTTCGGCAGCTCCTACAGGTGATCCCATGTAGGAGCTGCCGGAGGCTGCGATCTTTTGATCTTAAAGCGCGAAAGGCAACGGTGTATTGACCTGCTGCCGCTGCGCCAAGCGCTGCTCAAATTCCTGCGGATCGTGAATCAACACGTCCTGCCCGGCAAACTGCTCCGCCGCAATCAACCGCGACAGCCAGAACCGCACACACGCCACGCGCAGCATCGTCGGCCACAACTCAGCCTCCGCCGCAGTAAACGGGCGCAGCGCCGCATAAGCGCCAAGGAATGCGCGAGCACGCGGGCCATCAATCAGACCATCCTCGCCCGAACACCAGTCGTTCAAGGCAATCGCCACGTCGTACAGCATCGGTCCTGAGCAGGCGTTGTAGAAGTCGATCAGCCCGGTCAGGTGCGTGCCTTCGAACATCGCGTTGTCGCGAAACAGGTCGGCGTGAATGTTCGCCCGAGGCAACGCGAGAATCTTGTCTTTGCGCTCGGTGATCTCGTCCAACGCCTTTTGCAGCAAGGCACGCGGCTCATCGCCCAGGTGCGAGAGAAACTCCGTGCCCTCTTCCAGCATCCAATCCAGGCCACGATCAGTCTTGCGCTTGATCATGCGCTCGCCCTGGGTCGCCAGGTGCAGATGCGCCTGCAACTCGCCGACCTGCGCGCAATGCTGGGCATTGGCGACCTTGATGTGCTTGCCGGACAAGCGCGGTTGCAGCAGCGCCGGTTTACCTTTCAGTTCACGCAACGCCGCGCCGTCGGTGGTGCGCAATGCGTACGGCACCGGCAGATCGGCCTCGTGCAAGACATCGAGCAGGTCGATGAAGAACGGCATCTCCTGCACCGGCCCGCGCTCAACCAGGGTCAGGACGAACTCGCCCTGCTCCAGGCTGATAAAGAAGTTGGTGTTTTCGCTGCCAGCGGCGATCCCCTGGAAATCAAGCAGACGGCCAAGCCCGTAAGGGGCGAGAAAGGTTTCCAGCTCTGGCCGAGCCAGGGGAGTGAACACAGACATGGTTAAAAACTGCTCAGTTCAGGCGCCACGACCGCGGGGCGCCGATTAAAAGTCGGGAATCTTACTTCCAGGTAAAGATTTCCCACGCGGGAATCAACATATTCGGCTGATCGGAGCGGATGTAGTTCGCGTCCGTACCATCGGCGCGCACCAGAAAATACGGTTTGCCACCCTTTGGCGTGACCTTGATCGCGTAGACGAAGCCACTGCGACTGTATTCCTGGATGACCTTGTCGCCTTCCGTGTGCGTGTTGATGGTAACTTCCGACTCCGAAACGGGCGCATCATCCGCCGCCATCGCGGCCAAAGGTGAGGCAGCAAACAGACCGACCAGCAGCAAGCGATTTAACGTACGCATGATAACCTTGTCCCTTTGTCGTCAACGGTCCCGCTATTCTAGCGCCGGACCCGCCGAAAAGGTTGATCCTGCTCATGAGCCAAGCCCCCCTCGTCCTGGTGGACGGTTCGTCTTACCTGTACCGCGCCTTTCACGCGCTGCCACCACTGACCACCTCCAAAGGCCTGCCGACCGGTGCGGTCAAAGGCGTGTTGAACATGCTCAAGAGTCTGCGCAAGCAGTACCCGGACAGCCCGTTCGCGGTGGTATTCGACGCCAAGGGCGGGACATTTCGCGATGAGATGTACGCCGAATACAAAGCCAATCGCCCGAGCATGCCCGACGACATGCGCGTGCAGATCGAGCCGCTGCACCAGAGCGTGATCGCCCTCGGCTTCCCGCTGCTGTGCGTCGAAGGCGTCGAGGCTGACGACGTGATCGGCACCCTCGCCCGCAGCAGCGCGGCGGCGGATCGTCCGGTGGTGATCTCCACCGGCGACAAGGACATGGCGCAACTGGTCGACGGCCACATTACCTTGGTCAACACCATGTCCGGTAGTTCGATGGACGTGGAAGGCGTGAAGGAGAAATTCGGCGTCGCACCGGAGCAGATCATCGATTATCTGGCGCTGATGGGCGATTCGTCTGACAACATTCCGGGCGTTCCGGGCATCGGTCCGAAAACCGCGTCCGGCCTGTTGGTCGGGGTCAACGGCGGCCTTACCGAGCTGTACGCCAATCTCGACATCGTCCCGACCCTGCCGATTCGCGGCGCAAAAACCCTGCCGGCCAAGCTCGAAGAGCATAAGGAGATGGCGTTCCTCTCCTATCAACTGGCGACCATCAAGGTCGACGTGCCGCTGGACGTCGAACTCGACGATCTGCAAATGGGCGCGGAAGATCCCGCCAAGCTCTACGAGCTGTACTCCCTGCTGGAATTCAAAAGCTGGATCAATGATCTGGATCGCGACGCCAAACGTCTGGAATTGAGCGCGGCCAGCGAGCCTGCACCGGCCGGCGATCTGTTCAGCGCGCCAGAAGCCGAAACGCCTGCCGCTCCGACTGAAGCCGCGTACGAAACCATCCTCGATCAGGCGCGGTTCGACGTCTGGCTGGAAAAACTCAATAACGCCAAGCTGTTCGCCTTCGACACCGAAACCACCGGCATCGACGCGCAGCAGGCGCAACTGGTCGGCCTGTCGTTCGCCGTGCAGGCCAACGAAGCCGCGTATATCCCGCTGACCCACTCCTACATCGGCGTGCCAGATCAGTTGGATCGCGACACCGTGCTGCGCGCCCTCAAGCCGATTCTCGAAGACCCGAGCAAGCTCAAGGTTGGCCAGCACGCCAAGTTCGACATGAATATCCTGGCCAACTGCGCCATCGGCGGCGATCAGAGCCAAGGCATCACCGTGCGCGGCATTGCCTTCGATACGATGCTTGAGTCTTACGTACTCAATTCCACCGCCACCCGCCACGACATGGACAGCCTCGCGCAGAAGTATCTGGATCACACCACCGTGAGCTTCCAGGACATCGCAGGCAAAGGCGCCAAACAGCTGACCTTCGACCAGATCGCGCTGGAGCAGGCCGGGCCGTATGCCGCCGAAGACGCTGATATCACCCTGCGTCTGCACCAGACGCTGTTCGAAAAACTCAGCGCCATTCCGAGTCTGGCCAGCGTTTTGACCGACATCGAGATTCCGCTGGTGCCGGTACTGGCGCGCATCGAGCGCCAAGGTGCGTACGTCGACGCAGCCCTGCTCGGTGTGCAAAGCATTGAGCTGGGCGACAAGATGGTCGCGCTGGAGCGCGAAGCGTTCGAAATCGCCGGGGAAGAATTCAACCTTGGCTCGCCGAAACAGCTGGGCGTGATTCTCTACGAGAAACTTGGTCTTCCGGTGCTGAAGAAAACCGCCAAGGGTCAGCCGTCCACCGCTGAAGAAGTGTTGGCGAAGCTCGCTGAAGACGATCACCGCTTGCCGAAGGTGCTGATGGAGCACCGCTCGATGAGCAAGCTGAAAAGCACTTACACCGATCGCCTGCCGGAGCAGATCAACCCGCGCACCGGGCGTATCCACACCTCGTATCATCAGGCTGTGGCGTCGACCGGGCGCTTGTCCTCCAGTGATCCGAACCTGCAGAACATCCCGGTGCGTACCGCTGAAGGTCGGCGTATCCGTCAGGCGTTCGTCGCGCCAAAGGGCTACAAACTGCTGGCAGCGGACTATTCGCAGATCGAACTGCGGATCATGGCGCACCTGTCCAAAGACGAAGGCCTGATGAACGCCTTCCGCAACAATCTGGACGTGCACACTGCGACGGCTGCCGAAGTGTTCAAGGTCGAACTCAACGAAGTCACCTCCGACCAGCGCCGTGGCGCCAAGGCGATCAACTTCGGTTTGATCTACGGCATGGGCGCGCAGAAGCTCGGCAAGGACATCGGCGTCGACACCAAGACTGCCAAGGCTTACATCGATACTTACTTCGCCCGTTACCCGGGGGTTCGCGAGTACATGGATCGCACCCGGGCGCAGGCGGCGGATCAGGGTTATGTCGAGACCTTCTTCGGGCGTCGTCTGTACCTGCCGGAGATCAACTCGAACAAGCCGCAGGAACGCGCTGCCGCCGAGCGCACGGCGATCAACGCGCCGATGCAGGGCACGGCTGCGGACATCATCAAGAAAGCGATGGTGGCGGTGGATAATTGGCTGGCGACGTCCGGGCTGGACGCTCGCGTCATCTTGCAGGTACACGATGAACTGGTGCTGGAGGTTCGCGAGGATCTGGTCGAGCAGGTCAGTGCCGAGATTCGCGTGCACATGAGCGAAGCGGCGAAACTGGATGTGCCGCTGCTGGTTGAAGTGGGTGTGGGCAACAATTGGGATGAGGCTCACTGAGCCTTTTGAACACGGTTTGCCGCGACCCGTTGTCGCGGCAACCCAGGTGAAACCTGCTTATTTCGAAAAGCGCTTGGGATTATTCCAAAGCTTTTTGAAAAAATTCTGAACTAATCTGGAAGGACACTACTCAGAGTTACTGAATGGCTGGTGAAGCCCTTCGATGCTCCTATGTTGTGTTAAGTGTTGGCAGATATCTGAACCCCGCCCTAGCGGTTCGGAACTTAAACCCCGGAACTTCTCCCTCCCCAATGAAGTCCGGGGCTTTTTTTGCCCGAAAATTGGCTGTGGCACGCTCAGACTGCGTTGAAAGCACAGCTAAAAATGCTCATTTAGGTACCCTAAACTCCGCTTTTTAGCTGTGCTTTCGCCTTGCCTGAGCGCACCACAGCCAATTTTCTAATCCCTGTTTACTCAGCCGCCTCGGCGCCTTTGTCTGCGAGTTCCATCCAGCCTGCCAATACAGTGTAGGCCTCTTCCAGGCCCATGCGTTTTGGTGCGGAAAACAGTTGGATGGTGACTTGATCGCCCCAGCCTTTGCGAATTTCCGACTGCACTTTGAGCAAGGTGTTCTTGGCGGCGCCGTAGGTCAGCTTGTCGGCCTTGGTCAGCAGGATGTGCATCGGCATGCCGGCCGCCACGGCCCAGTCGAGCATCAGCAGGTCGAAGTCGGTCATTGGATGGCGGATGTCCATCATCAGAATCAAGCCCTTCAAACTCTCGCGGCCACCGAGGTAAGCCTCAAGATGACGCTGCCAGTGCATCTTCAGCGGGATCGGTACTTTTGCGTAACCGTAGCCCGGCAGGTCGACCAGACGACGATCTTCGTCTAGCTTGAAGAAGTTCAACAGCTGTGTGCGACCCGGGGTTTTTGAGGTTCGCGCCAGGCTGGCGTGAGTCAAAGTGTTCAGCGCGCTGGATTTGCCGGCGTTGGAACGACCGGCAAACGCCACTTCGAAGCCTTCGTCGTCAGGGCATTGATCGACTTTGGCAGCACTGAGCATGAACGTGGACTGTTGGCACAGGCCGAGGATGGGATTCTTGAGTTGCATGGGATTTCCGAT
>NZ_JBITSX010000077.1:0-14036 GCF_044541255.1 Pseudomonas sp. NPDC085632
CCATGTCGTGTACCTACTGCAGTACGAAATTAGTGAAAAGCAACTGTACGATTACCACTTTGCCCAGCTCTTTCTGCGCCACTTCCTGGACGCTGGCGGTGGCCTTCTGGCGCAACATCTCCTGGCCGACCGGGGTCGCCAAGGTGGCGAAATCCTGACCGGAGAAGAGCATCACCAGGTTGTTACGGATCACCGGCATGTGCACTTTGAGCGCTTCCAGATCAGCCTGATTACGCGCCAGCATGGTGATGCTCACCTGCATGTAACGCTGACGGCCGTTCTGGTTGTAGTTAGCAACAAAGGCCGGCGCCATCGGCTCGAAAATCGCCGGTTGCTTGCCGACAGGCGCCGCATCAGCGGCCTCGGCAGGTTTGCTCTGGGCACTGTGCATGAAGAACCAGGTCGCCCCCACGGATGCGCCAATGGCCAGCAGCAACGCCAGCACGATCACAATGATCAGCTTGAGTTTGCCTTTGGTTGCGGGGTCTTTCACTGCTGCTGTTTCGCTCTTCGCCATGCCAATAATCCGTCACTATTCGGGTTTTCACAGTCGCACGGCAAGGCAAGAGCAAGTGTTATGCCAGAAGTGTCGGTGGCGGCGGAGACAACGCTAAAGTCAAAAGCTACCCTCACCCCAGCCCTCTCCCTGAGGGAGAGGGGGCCGACCGAGGTGTCAGACGTCAAACACCGACCTGAAAGACCGGGTCGATTAGGGACTCATCCATCAAGTCTTGACGATCATGGATTCACAGACGCTATTTCAAGTCGGTGTAAATCTCCAATATCCCCCAATCAGTCCCCTCTCCCTCCGGGAGAGGGCTAGGGTGAGGGGCTTTTGATTTTGGTCAGGCGTAATAGTCGACCGCGCTGGTGCCGATCACGCTGGTGGTTTGAGCGGCGGCCTCAGCAATCGCGGCAGGCGCCAATTCTTCATCCGCCGAGTCGAGGCGACCGCCAGCAGCGCTGGTGCGGCCACTCTGGCCCTGTTGCGCCTGCTCCTGACCCTGCTGCCCCTGCCAGCCACGGCTCTGATCGGAGACATTGACGTCAACCTGGCCCATGCCCTGCTGGTTGAACATGTCGCGCAAGCGATGCATCTGCCCGTCCAGCGCTTCACGCACGCTTGGATGCGCACTCATGAACGTGACCTGGGTCTGTTGATCCGGGACCATGTTCACGCGGATGTCCAGACGACCCAGCTCGGCTGGCTGCAACTGAATGTCTGCCGCCTTCAGATTAGCGCTCGACAGATACATGACGCGATTGACCACTTCCTCGGTCCAGCCGCTCTGGTGCATGGCGATCGGCTGGTTCACCGGGACGGCGTTCGCCGTTTTCGGTGTAGCCGCCTGCGTCAGGGCCGCCAGACGGTTGGCGAAGTCATCGACGCGGGTATCGCTGGTGGCGGTTTTGAGGTCTTTGAGGCCGTCATCGATCAAGCCGCTGAACGCTTTGTCGCCGCCCTGACTGGTGCTGTCCTTGTCGGCCTGCACGTCTAGCATGCTGGCCATGCCGGCCGCGAAGTTTTGCGCCGATGTCAGTTCACCGTCGGCCTGGGCCTGAGCTGGCGAGGCTTTCGGTTGCGCCTGGCTGGCAGCGGAAATGTGCCCACCCTGCTCCATCGCCATGCGCACGGCCGGCATCGAGTCGAGGGGATCGGCCGAAGGGTCGAAATCACTGTCGGTGGTTGGTGCCGGATCTTTGACCACACCCGGCAATGCGGCGAGCGCAGGGGTTTCGACTTCGGGCTGGGCGCTGGCGACAACAACCGGCGCCTGTACCACAGGCGCCGCCACCACTGGCTGCACAGCGGCGACCAACGCCGGATCGAGCGTCGGGTCAACCGGCGCCGCGTCTACGACTGGAGTCTGGGCGGTGTCAGTGTTGTCGTCGCTGCTGGCGGTGCTGTCATCGGTCGCAGCGGTTTTATCGGCAGGCAAGCCGTTGCCGCTATCGGCAACCGCCGGCTGCGCAGCGGCAGACTGATCTTTGCCAATGTCCTTTTTGCCACTGTTGTCAGCGACCTTGTCACGTGACGGCTTGGGTGAATTGTCAGCGGTGGCGACAGGCTTGCTCGATCCCTGATCGGCGAACACTTTAGCGAAGTTTGAGGCTTTATCCCCAGTGTCTACGGCCATGGCCGACGATTTGGCCGAGGCGGCTTGCGCCTTGGCCTGAGCGGCATTCTGAAGAAGGATGTTGGGGGTCGCAGGCATGAAACGGTCTCCGCTGCACTGGGATCGTAGGTACAGTTGCGGAGATAACTGCAAGTGCCGGGCCAGCTTTGCCCGGCGCTCGTGAAAAGCGCCGGACGGCGGGATATCAGTGCGTCAGCGCGTGCTGTCGCTCGCCTTCGTAAACCGGGCGGACTTCGGCGAACTCGCCAGTGATGTCAGCAACCAGCCTGGCGATTTCCGAGGGGCTTTTAACTTTGGCTTCCGATTCCAGCTCTTGGCAGAGCTCCGCCAACCGGAGAGCGCCCATATTACTGGCGCTACCCTTGAAGCTATGGGCAACTTCCGACAATGCCTTGGCGTCCACTGCCTTGCGCAGCTCAACCAGGCGACTTTCGGAATCGGCCAGAAAGGTATCCAGAAGCTCTGGATAAGCCTCCTCCATGACTTCGCGCAGTACGCTCAGCGCGTCGCGATCAATATGTGTGTCAGCCACTTGCTCACTCCTTGATCAAGAATTGCGCGGATTATGCCTCAACCTCCCAGGAAAACTCCACGCGGGCACTACGACCTTCGTCCGACCAACTGGCGTTACGCCCCAATTGCCGGACCAGACTGACGCCGCGACCTGACAAACGGACGCCGTCCAGCGGCCTCTCCATGACTCGCGCCACATCAAAACCCTTGCCGCTGTCTTCAACGCGAATCACCAGACGACCACCCTCGCCTTGCGGCTGTACCTGAAGATGCACGCGGACAAATCCGTCCTGTAGCGCCTCCAGCCGATCGTTACGCTGCTGGTAGTAACGAGCGAACCCCGCCGCATCGCGCTTGAGACTGGAGTCCAGCCCCAGCACGCCATGCTCCAGCGCATTGGAGTACAACTCGGCCATCACACTGTACAAAGCGCCACTCTGCCCCCGCAGCCCATGCACCTCAAGCAACAACTGCAACAGATACGGCAACGGATTGAAACGCTTTAGCGTGGCGCCGCGGAATTCGAAGCTCACCGACCAGTCGAGCGGACAGGACTGGCCGCTGTCGGAATACACCGGCGCCGACGGCTTGACCTGCGCCGGCTCCAGCAGGCTGACCTCGACCATGCTGACATCGTCGCGCGCCTCGCCGCGAAAATCCCGCAGTGCCTGCTCGATGTCCTCGAACAAGCGATCCGGCTCGCGGTTGGCGGCGAACACCTGCTGCAAACGCTCGACACCGAACAGTTGATCGCTGGCATCGCTGGTGTCGATCACCCCGTCAGACAACAGAAACACCCGATCACCGATGGCCATCGGATGCACTTCCGTACGGTCGTCAAACGCCTGCGCGCTCAGCACGCCCAACGGCAAATGCCGCGCCGCCAGCGGCACACGCTCACCACTGGCGATCCGATGCAGATAGCCGTCAGGCATGCCGCCGTTCCACACTTCGACCGAGCGTCGCTGAAAACTCAGGCACAGCAACGTGGCGCAGCAGAACATGTCCACCGGCAGGATGCGCTTGAGCTTGGCGTTCATCTCGCGCAGGGTTTCAGCCAGACCATAGCCCTTGGCGGTCATGCCGTAGAACACCTCGGCCAAGGGCATCGCCCCGACCGCTGCCGGCAAACCATGACCGGTAAAATCCCCCAACAGCACATGCATGTCGCCCGCTGGCGTGTAGGCCGCCAGCAGCAGATCGCCGTTGAACAGCGCATAAGGTGATTGCAGGTAGCGGATGTTCGGCGCACTCAGGCAGCCGGAGTGCGCCACCTTGTCGAACACCGCTTTGGCCACGCGCTGTTCGTTGAGCAAGTAATCATGGTGTTTGGCGATCAGGTCGCGCTGTTGCAGCACCGTCGCCTGCAAGCGGCGCAAGCGATCCATCGCCTTGATTTTGGCGGCAAGGATCACCTGGTTGTAGGGCTTCGCCAGAAAGTCGTCACCCCCGGCCTCCAGACAACGGGCCAGCGCTTCACTTTCGGTCAGCGAGGTGAGGAAGATGATCGGCACCAGCGTCTCCCCCGCCAGCGCCTTGATCTGCCGCGCCGCTTCGAAGCCGTCCATCACCGGCATCATCGCGTCCATCAGGACCAGATCAGGTTGTTGCCGACGAAACAGATCGACCGCTTCGGCACCGTTGGCCGCCGTCAGCACTTCATGGCCCTGGCGACGAACGATGGTCGACAGCAGCATGCGGTCGGCGGCGCTGTCTTCGGCGATCAGAATGGTCAGCGGCTCTTGCGCCTGCATGGCCGTCAACTGATGTCGAAGAGTTTGTCGAAATTGGAGATGGCGAGGATCTTCTTCACATCGGAACTGCTGTTGACGACTCGCACGTCCGAGTTATCGCCGCCGGCGTGATCACGCAGCAGGAGCAGCATGCCCAGTGCCGAGCTGTCGAGGTAGGTGGCTTCTTTCAGATCGACCACAATGGATTCTGGTTTCTTGTCGAGTCGCTCATAGGACTCGCGAAATTCCTGATGGCGACCGAAATCAAACCGCCCCTTGACTGAAATCGTCAGTTTTTGACCATCCGGAGATACTTCTGTAACGACTGACATTGACTGGCTTCCTTGTCATTGACGAACGTGTACAAGGTTTAGCACTTGGACAGGGTTGCAGCAAGGTTAGAAGCCAGATCAAAAGATCGCAGCCTTCGGCAGCTCCTACACCGATCCCCTGTAGGAGCTGCCGAAGGCTGCGATCTCTTGATCTTGTTTCAGAACGGATTCTGCCGCGGCAAACGCTGGGACAATTCATCGAGCAGCTTCTGCTCGCGCTTGTCTTCGAGGCGTTGCGCCTCTTCGCGATAACGCTGCACCAGCTTGCGCAGGCCTTCGACCTTGGCGAACGCCTGTTGCCATTCCTCACGGGCCTTGTCGAGTTTGTTCTGGTGCCAGACCAGGCTCTGGCGCTGCTGGTCGACGGCGGTGTCGAGTTGCGCCAGAAAGCCCTGGAAACCGAGCAGCCATTGCCCGCTCACGCCGGTGCTGCCGCGCACGATCCATTGCTCGGAGTAATCCAGACGAAAGGCATTGAGGTCCGCCAGTTTGCTTTCCGCAACTTTCACCTGACCCTGAAAATAGCCCAGCCGTTGCACGGCGGCTTTCTCGGCCTGTTCGGCCATGTCCACCACCGGCGCCAGACGCGCGGCTCGACTGACGGCAGCCATGGCCGGTTAGCCGCCCGCCGCGGGGGCAAACAGGGTTGCGAGGTAAGCCTGGCTTTCGCCCATGTTGATTTTGTCGTTCAGCCCCTGACGCTGGTAGCGAACCAACTGCGGTTGCAGGGAGATCGCCAGATCGGTCTCACGATCGCCGCCGGCGACGTAGGCACCGACGCTGATCAGGTCGCGGCTCTGCTGATAACGCGACCACAGCTGTTTGAAATACTGCGCGCGCTGCATGTGCTCCGGCGAGACCACCGCCGGCATGACCCGGCTGATCGACGCTTCGATGTCGATGGCCGGATAGTGCCCTTCCTCAGCCAGACGCCGGGACAGCACGATGTGGCCGTCGAGTACGCCTCGGGCCGAGTCGGCAATCGGGTCCTGCTGATCATCACCTTCCGACAGCACGGTGTAGAACGCAGTAATCGAACCCCCACCCTTCTCCGCATTACCGGCACGCTCGACCAGTTTCGGCAACTTGGCGAACACCGATGGCGGATAACCCTTGGTCGCGGGCGGCTCGCCGATGGCCAACGCGATTTCACGCTGCGCCTGAGCGAAACGGGTCAGCGAATCCATCAGCAACAGGACGTTCTTGCCCTTGTCGCGGAAATATTCGGCGATGCGCGTGCAGTACATCGCGGCGCGCAGGCGCATCAGCGGCGCATCGTCGGCAGGAGATGCGACGACGACGGAACGCTTGAGGCCTTCTTCACCGAGGCTGTGCTCGATGAACTCTTTTACTTCTCGACCGCGCTCACCGATCAGGCCGACGACGATGATGTCGGCCTCGGTGAAGCGGGTCATCATGCCCAGCAGTACCGATTTACCGACACCAGTACCGGCGAACAGACCCAGACGCTGGCCGCGACCGACCGTCAGCAAACCGTTGATGCAACGGATGCCAACGTCCAGCGGTACGCTGATCGGGTCACGGTTGAGCGGGTTGATTGTCGGGCCGTCCATCGGCACCCAGTCTTCGGCCTTCATGCCGCCCTTGCCGTCCAGCGCGCGACCGGCGCCGTCGAGCACGCGACCGAGCATGCTCATGCCCATCGGCAAACGACCGGTGTCAGCCAGTGGCACCACACGGGCTCCCGGGGCAATACCGGCAACGCTGCCAACCGGCATCAAAAAGACTTTGCTGCCGGAAAATCCCATGACTTCCGCTTCCACCTGCGAGGGGTGATAGCTGTCGTCATTGATCACCAGGCAACGTGTGCCCATGGCCGCGCGCAGGCCTTCGGCTTCGAGGGTGAGGCCGACCATGCGCAGCAGGCGACCTTCGAGAATCGGCGCGCCGGCAATCTCGGTGGCCTCAGCGTAACTGCTCAGGCGCTTGGCGAAACTGGTGCGTTCAAGGCGCATCGGGTTCGTCCGCGAGCGGCTCTTCAGGCGTGGCCGCCGGTTTTACGTCTTCGGGAATGTCCAGACTCAGATCCGCTTCAGCCGGGTGCAAAGCCTGTTCGTGCAACTGATCGAACAGTTTGGCCATGACCTGAGTAACGCGGGTTTCAATGCTCGCATCGATGCGGCTGTGCTCGGTTTCAACCCGGCAGCCGCCCGGCAACAGCGACTCATCTTCGACGATGCGCCAGGTTTCCTCATGACGTTCACGCAGGGCCTTGGCCTGCTCGAAGTCTTGCGGATTGACGTACAGGCGCACGTTTTCCACACCCAGCGGCAACAGCTTGAGGGCATCGCGCATGACGTGTTCGATCTGGCTGGAATCGATGGCCAGTTCGCGCTTGATCACCTGTTTGGTGATGTGTTGCACGAGGTCGACCAACGATTTTTCGATGTGTGTGTCTTGCTCGGCGATGGGCTCGAACAGGTTCACCATCAACTGCTCGAGGCTGGCGAGTTTGGCGGTGAGCGCCACCTCGGCTTCCTGACGCACCTTGAGCGTGGCGCTGTGAAAACCTTCCTTTTCGCCGATGCCGAAGCCTTCGTTGTAAGCCTCCTGACGGATGCTTTCGAGTTCTTCCAGGGTCAGTGGCTGGACTTCTTCCAGCGGCACTTCTTCCATTTCCGGCGGTTCGGGTTCCGGCTCAGGCTCGGGTTCCGGCTTCGGCGGATCGAAGCTGGGCATGGCCCAGGATTCGAAACCACGGACATCGCGGGCACGGATCAGATCCGTCACATCGTCGTCGTGCTTGTCCATGGGCTTAGATCATTTCCTCGCCACCTTTGCCACCGAGTACGATTTCGCCGGCTTCGGCCATTCGACGGGCAATGGTGAGGATTTCTTTCTGTGCGGTTTCGACGTCGCTGACACGTACCGGGCCTTTGGCCTCGAGGTCGTCGCGCAACAGTTCGGCGGCACGTTTGGACATGTTCTTGAAGATCTTTTCTTTGACGCCTTCGTCCGAACCCTTGAGGGCCAGCACCAGCACGTCGGAAGACACTTCGCGCAGCAACGCCTGAATACCGCGGTCGTCGACGTCGGCGAGGTTGTTGAACACGAACATGAGGTCTTCGATCTGACCGGACAGGTCTTCGTCGACTTCGCGGATCGAGTCCATGAGCTGGCCTTCGATCGAGCTGTCGAGGAAGTTCATGATGTCTGCCGCACGCTTGATGCCACCCAGGGTGGTGCGCGAGGCATTCGAGTTGCCGGAGAACTGCTTCTCGAGAATCTGGTTCAGCTCTTTCAGGGCCGCCGGTTGTACGGTGTTCAACGACGAGACGCGCAGGATGATGTCCAGACGCACTTTGTGGTCGAAGTTGCCGAGTACTTCACCGGCCTGATCCGGGTCGAGGTACGCGACCACGATCGCCTGGATCTGCGGGTGTTCGTAGCGGATCACGTCGGCAACGGCGCGCGGTTCCATCCATTTCAGGCTGTCGAGGCCACTGGTGTTGCCACCGAGCAGGATGCGGTCGATCAGGCCGTTGGCCTTGTCTTCACCCAGGGCCTGGGTGAGCATTTTGCGCACGTAGTCGTCGGAACCGACGCCCAGGCTGGTCTGGTCGCCGACGATGTCGACGAACTCGCTCATGACCTGCTCGACCTGTTCGCGATGGACGTTGCCCATCTGCGCCATGGCCACGCCGACGCGCTGAACCTCTTTCGGGCCCATGTGGCGCAGCACTTGTGCGGCATCGGTCGAACCCAGGGACAGCAGCAGAATCGCGGCTTTGTCGACCTTGTTCAGTTTGACGGTTGCGGCTCGGTTATCACTCATCTGCGTTAATCCACTCTTTCACGACCTGAGCCACGCGACCCGGATCCTCGGCCACCAGACTCTTGATTGCATTCAGTTGCGCGTCATAACCCTCACTTGGGCTCGGCAACAGAATGCTCTGCGGACCACCGAGGCTCACGCGGTCGTTGGAAAGTTCGCCGTCCAGGCCGCCCATCCCGCCGAGTTCCACGTCGCTGCCAAGACCGGCCAGCTCCTTGCCTTTGCCGCCGCCGGTGATGTTGTTGAGCACCGGACGCAGCACACCAAACACCAGGACCAGGATGAACAACACACCCAGCACTTGTTTGACGATGTCCCAGAACCATGGCTGGGAGTAGAACGGAATATCGGCAATCACTTCACCGCGCTCGGCGGAGAACGGCATGTTGATCACGCTGACGCTGTCGCCACGGCTGGCATCGAAACCGACCGCGTCCTGGACCAGACGGGTGAAGCGCGCCAATTCGTCGGCGCTCCATGGCGCACGGGTGGTTTCACCGTTGGCCGCGTTAACCTTGACCTGATCGTCGACCACCACCGACACCGACAGACGATTCAGGCGACCCTGCTGCTGCTTGGTGTGGCTGATGGAACGGTCGAGTTCGAAGTTCTTGGTCGATTGCTGACGCTTGTCGGCCGGGTACGGCGCGAGCATCGGCTGGCCGGTGGCCGGGTCCATGATCTGCTGACCGTTGGCGTCAACCAATGGCTGACCTGGCTGCACCATAGCGGCTGGCGCTGCGGCACCACCCGTGGTTTGCGGCGCCGAGGCTGGCGACGGCGGCTGGTTGCTCAGGGCACCCGGCACGCCTTGCGGGCCATTGCTGGCGGTGCGTTGCTCGTTGACCGACTGCTCGCTGCGCAACGCCGGTTGATCCGGGTTGAACTGCTCGGCTGTCGACTCGACGGCATTGAAGTCGATATCGGCCGAGACTTCAGCCTTGTAGCGATCGTTGCCCAGTACCGGTTGCAGAATGTTGTGCACGCGCTGGGTGAGCATGCTTTCCATGCGACGGCTGTAATCGAACTGCTTGCCGGCCATGGTCATTTCGGAGTTCTCCGCCTGATCAGAGAGCAAAGTGCCCTTCTGGTCGACGACGGTGATCTGCGATTTGCTCAACTCGGGAACGGAAGTCGCCACCAGGTTGATGATCGCAATCACCTGGCCTGGCTCCAGCGAACGACCGGAGTACAACTCAACCAGAACCGAAGCACTTGGCTTGCGTTCGTCACGCACGAACACCGAGCTTTTCGGAATCGCCAGATGCACGCGGGCACCCTTGACGTTGTTCAGGCTGGAGATGGTCCGCGCCAGTTCACCTTCGAGGCCGCGACGATAACGCGTCGCTTCCATGAACTGGCTGGTGCCCAGACCCTGTTCCTTGTCGAGGATTTCGAAACCGATATTGCCGTCGCTGGGAGTGACACCAGCAGCGGCGAGTTTCATCCGCGCACGGGACAAGTCATCGGCCTTGACCAGCAAGGCACCGGAGTTCGGTTCGACGTTGTAAGGAATGTCGGCGGCGGCCAGGGTGTCCATGACCTGTTTGGCGTCCATGCCGGCAAGGCTGCCGTACAACGGACGATAATCCGGCTGCTGCGACCACAGCACCACGGCAAAGCCAATCGCCACGCTCGCAGCCAGGCCAACCAACAGGCCCACCTGACGCAGCATGGTCATCTCGGAGAGGTTTTCCAGGAAGGACAGGCCGAACAGCGGCGGTTTGCCGTCTATCGGGGTGGCCTTGGCCGGAACGTTATCGGCGACTGCTTCTGCCATGACTCAATCTCGTCCTTAAACCGGCATCTGCATGATGTCTTGATAAGCCTGAACCAGCTTGTTGCGCACCTGGGTCAGAGCCTGGAACGACACGCTGGCTTTTTGCGAAGCGATCATCACGTCCGTCAGATCGACGCCGCTTTTGCCCACTTCAAATGCGTTGGCCAACTGAGTCGACGCGGTCTGGGTATCGCTGACCTTGTTGATCGCCTGACCGAGCATGTCGGAAAAGCTGCTGCCCGCCAGTTCAGGGACAGCGGTCGTCGATTTCGGTGCAGACATGGCATCCAGCTTCATGGCCTTCATGTCTGTCATCAACCGATTAAATTCAATACCTTGGCTCATGGTCTACTCTCTTGGGCGGCCCGCAATTTTTTGACACTCACTCGGCGGGTACACAGGTATTAGCAACAAGGGTGCCAGCTCATGGGCACCCCTTTCAGAAAAGCGTTTTCAACTTTTTCATCACGACTCAGGTGGCGAACAGATAACCTTCGACGTCCATCCCTGCATCGCGCATTTGCGCCAGTTTGTAGCGCAGGGTGCGCGGGCTGATGCCGAGTTTTTCCGCGGCTTCCTTGCGCCGGCCGCGCTCGGCACGAAGGGTGTCGATAATCATCTGAAACTCCCGGCGGCGCAGGTCATCGCCCAGTGCACCGGCGGAATCCGCATCGATTTCCACCTCGCGAATCACCGCAGAAACCGGCGCACCGACGGGCATCGCGGTGTACGTCACAGGACCTGCCAGACAGAAATCCTGCGGCTGAATCAAACCGCCCTGCTGCAAGATCAGCGCACGCTGAATCGCGTTATCCAGTTCACGCACATTGCCCGGCCACGGGTACGCGGTCAGGCAGGCTTGCGCGTCAGGCGAGAGTTTCGCTGCGGCGTGCTTCATTTTATTGACGTGTTTGGCGAGCAACCTTTCGGCCAGCGGCAGGATATCGGCAGTGCGCTCGCGAAGTGGACGCCAGGCCAGAGGGAAAACCGACAAACGGTAATAAAGGTCTTCACGGAAACGCCCCGCCGCCACTTCGCCCGCCAGGTCGCGGTTAGTGGTGGCGACCACGCGAATATCCAGGGCGATCGGCTTACGCGCACCGACGCGCTCGACTTCGCGCTCCTGCAACACGCGCAGCAGCTTGGCTTGCAGGCCAAGGGGCATTTCGGAAATTTCGTCGAGCAGCAACGTGCCGCCGTCCGCTTGTTCGAATTTACCGGCCTGCGCGGCGATGGCGCCGGTGAACGAGCCTTTCTCGTGGCCGAACAGCGTCGCCTCGAGCATGTTGTCAGGGATCGCCGCGCAGTTGATCGCAATGAACGGCTGACTGGCGCGATGGGATTGCTGATGAATATAGCGCGCCAGCACTTCTTTACCCGTACCGGATTCGCCGGAGATCAGCACCGTGGAATCGCTGCGCGCCACTCGTGCGGCCAATTCGAGAAGTTGCGCACTGGCCGGTTCGACGGCGATAGGGCCTTCACTTTCGCTCAAGCCAATATTGCCCAGTGCATGCCGCGCCACCAGATCCAGCAAAGCCTTGGGCTCGAATGGTTTGACCAGATAGTCCGCCGCGCCCTGACGCATTGCATCGACTGCACGCTCGACCGCGCCGTGCGCCGTCATCAGCAACACCGGCAATTGCGGTTGGCGGGCACGCAGCAAGGCAAGCAATTGATGACCATCCATGCCAGGCATGTTGACGTCACTGACCACCAGACTGAACGCCTCGCGCCCAACCGCCGTCAGCGCATCTTCAGCGCAACCGACCGCGTGGTAATCGTGGCCGGCCAACAGCAATGTATCGGCCAGCGCCTCGCGCAACGAGCGGTCATCCTCGACCAGCAAAACCTTGATGCCCATGTCTTTCACTCAGCTCCCTGTACAGCGGAAAACAGCGGCAGGATCACCTGCGCGCACGTGCCGCGCCCGACTCGCGAACGCAGCCGCAATTCTCCCTGATGCGCCCGGGCCACAGCCTTGACCACGGTCAGGCCGAGGCCGGTGCCGGTGACTTTGGTGGTGAAAAATGGCTCGCCGAGCCGCGCCAGAACGGCAGGTTCGATGCCGCTGCCACTGTCGCTGATGCTCAGACGCAGGCAGTTGTCGCGGCGGTAGCAATGCACTTTCAGGCGGACGTCGCCGGCACTGGCCTGAATCGCGTTTTCGATCAAGTTCAAAAGCGCCCCCACCAGCGTGTCGCGATTGCACAGCAGCTCGCCGGCATGGCTGTCGCACTGCCAGCGGATGGGCAGATCCTGCACATGGGTCAGCGCCGCCGCTTGCAGCGCCTGCATCAAGGCATCCGGGGTGAGGCGATCGGTCAGCGGCAATTCACCGCGAGCGAACACCAGCATGTCGCGCACCTGATGCTCCAGCTCGTGCAGGCGCTCTTTCAGACGTCCGGCGAAACGCTGCTGAGTGGCGACCGGCAACTCCTGCTCAGTCAAATGACTGGCGTAGAGCAAAGCAGCGGACAGTGGCGTGCGGATCTGATGGGCCAGCGAGGCGACCATGCGCCCCAGCGAGGACAATCGCTCGTGGCGCGCCAATTGATCTTGCAGATGACGGGTTTCTGTCAGGTCGTTGAGCAGCACCAGTTGCCCCGGCTCGGCATCCAGTGAGCGGGTGGCAATCGACAGGCGTCGACCGTTTTTCAGGGAAATTTCATGACCGTCGTCTTCACGCGGGGCAAAGCAACGGGCAATGACATGGCGCCACAACTCGCCCTCAAGCGGCAAACCGAGCAGTTCGATAGCGGCCGGATTGGCTTCGCGCACCATGCCGTGACCGTCGATGACGATGACGCCACCGGGCAACAGATCCAGGAGGTTTTGCAGGCGGTTGGCCAAGCGTTCTTTTTCCGCCAGCTCCTGCATGCGCTGGGCACTGACCACCGCCAGTTCACCCTTGAGCTCGGTTACCCGCGCTTCAAGCATGCTGTAGGAGTCCGTCAACTGGCTGGACATCTGGCTGAACAGCTCGAAAGCCTGCTCAAGGCCCTGTCGGCTTGCCTGCTCTACGGAGGACGGCTGCCCCTCGGGACTGGAGGCAGAAGACATCTGGGCTTGGGGCATTGTGCTTTCTCGCTTGGCTGACCGTCAGTTAAACGGAACGTTGCGAGGGCTGTAGCAATACCCGTGCCTAAAAAAAACTGCTTATAAATGAAGCAGTTGAAAAACAGGCGTCAATCATCCGCCTGTTCATCACCATCGCGGCGGCTCATGCCGTACTTGCGCATCTTCTCGACCAGGGTGGTACGACGGATACGCAGGCGTTCAGCCGCACGCGCGACAATGCCATTGGCATCGTCCAGCGCCTGCTGAATCAGGCCCTGTTCCAGACCGCCGAGATAGTCCTTCAGGTCCAGACCTTCCGGCGGCAGCATGGCGTTGGCAGTGAAGTCCGGCGTATGGCCGTTGATCGCCACGCGCTCTTCGAGATCGCTGCGCAGGCTGTCGACCATTTGCTCGTCTTCGTCGTCGACGTAGCGGAATTTCTTCGGCAACTCGACCACGCCGATCACCCCGTACGGGTGCATGATCGCCATACGTTCGACCAGGTTGGCCAGCTCACGGACGTTGCCCGGCCAGCCGTGACGGCACAGCGACATGATCGCCGCCGAGTTGAAGCGGATCGAACCACGCTTCTCGTGCTCCATGCGCGAGATCAGCTCGTTCATCAGCAACGGAATATCTTCGACGCGCTCACGCAGCGGCGCCATCTCGATCGGGAACACGTTC
>NZ_JBITSX010000078.1:0-1125 GCF_044541255.1 Pseudomonas sp. NPDC085632
GTGCCAGAACGTCGTCGACTTCCAGCTCGTCGATGAAGTTGCGCAGGATGTCGCCGGTGTCTGCTTGCTGCTTAGCCTGGATGTCCGATTCGGTCATCACGTTCAGGGTCCAGCCAGTCAATTGGCTGGCCAGACGCACGTTCTGCCCACCGCGACCGATGGCCTGAGCCAGATTGTCTGCGCCAACGGCGATGTCCATTGCGTGGGCATCTTCGTCAACGATAATTGCCGCAACCTCAGCCGGGGACATGGCGTTGATCACGAACTGAGCCGGGTTGTCATCCCAGAGGACGATATCAACACGCTCACCGCCCAACTCACCCGACACTGCCTGGACGCGCGAACCGCGCATACCGATGCAGGCGCCCTGCGGGTCGATGCGTTTGTCCTTGGAGCGGACGGCGATCTTGGCGCGCGAACCCGGATCACGGGACGCTGCCATTACTTCGATCAGGCCTTCGGCAATTTCCGGCACTTCGATGCGGAACAGCTCGATCAGCATTTCCGGCGCGGTACGCGACAGGATCAGCTGCGGGCCGCGGTTCTCGGTGCGGATTTCCTTGAGCAGCGCACGCAGACGCACGCCGACACGGAAAGTTTCGCGAGAAATGATGTCTTCACGGGCCAACAACGCTTCAGCGTTGTTACCCAGATCGACGATCACGTTGTCGCGGGTGACTTTTTTCACGGTGCCGGAGATGATTTCTCCCAGGCGCTCGCGGTAGGCGTCGACCACTTGAGCGCGCTCGGCTTCGCGAACTTTCTGCACGATGACTTGCTTTGCAGTCTGTGCAGCGATGCGGCCGAACTCGATGGATTCGATCTTTTCTTCAACGACGTCGCCAACCTTGGCACCAGGATGCGTTTCGGCAACCTTGGTTGGCCAGGTTTCGATGGCCGGATCGTCGAGATCATTCTCTTCGACGACCGTCCAGCGACGGAAAGTTTCGTATGCCCCGGTGTGGCGGTTAATTTCCACACGCAGGTCAACTTCGTCTTCAAAACGCTTTTTGGTAGCAGTGGCCAGAGCCAGCTCCAGCGCTTCAAAAATTACGCTTGCCGGTACGCCCTTTTCATTGGATACCGTCTCAACAACCAGCAGTACTTCTTTGCTCTTCGTACGCC
>NZ_JBITSX010000078.1:1135-1800 GCF_044541255.1 Pseudomonas sp. NPDC085632
CGTACGCCTCGCCTTTCGCAATCCATTGGATCCGCGGGATCCGCGTCTCAGTCCAAACTGGGAATAATGTTGGCCTTGTCGATCATATCGATCGGCAACAGGAACTCATGGTCATCTACCTGCACCACGACATCCTGTTCTTCTACACCGCGCAGAAGGCCCTGAAAGTTGCGTCGACCTTCAAAAGGCGAGCGCAGCTTGATCTTCACTTGTTCACCGGCAAATTTTGCAAACTGCTCAAGAGTGAACAGTGGGCGCTCCATGCCAGGCGAGGAAACTTCGAGGGTGTATTCAACGGAGATAGGATCTTCAACATCCAGTACACCGCTGATCTGACGGCTGACAATGGCGCAATCGTCCACCAGCACGCCACCCTCTTTATCGATATAAACGCGCAACATCGAGTGACGACCCTGAGCCGAAAACTCGATACCCCAGCATTCATAGCCCAGGGCCACGACCACCGGGGCCAGCAAGGCCTGCAACTCTTCTAGCTTGCTCGACACCTGAACCCCCTAGTGCATGATATGTGCATGCTTTGCAAAATAAAAAAATGGGCATAACGCCCATCCTTGAAACGCCGTCGAACAGCGGCGTTGAAAGTGTCCAGCTAACAAAAAGCCCCTTAAAAGGGGCTCCTTAAACTGGTTGCGGGGGCCGGATTT
>NZ_JBITSX010000078.1:1810-2182 GCF_044541255.1 Pseudomonas sp. NPDC085632
ATGGCGATACCGGATGACGACCACCAGAGGTACGACCTTCACCACCACCTCAAGGTTGCGTGTCTACCAATTCCACCACCTCGGCAAAACTACGTTTGAAACTCTTCTTACTTCTGCTCTTGAGCTGGAGGTACGTCAGTCGCTGGAGTAGCCGACTTTTGCTCTTGAAGCACCGGGACATCATCAGAAGCCGGTTGTTGTTGCTTAGGCACTTCCAACACTGCTGGATTTGGGAGGCCTGCCTGAGTCAGCTGGTGAGCCTTCTCTTTAGCAAAGTATCCTAACCCCAAGCTGGTTATGAAGAAACCGGCGGCAAGTATAGCAGTAAACTTACTAAGAAAGGTAGAGGAACCTTGGCTTCCGAACACAGTA
>NZ_JBITSX010000078.1:2192-13452 GCF_044541255.1 Pseudomonas sp. NPDC085632
CATGCCGAACAGTTCGACCGCATTGGCCGCCTTCACGCTGCCGCCGTATAGAAGCCGCACACCTCGTGCGACCTCAGAATTCTCTGCCGCCAACTGCTCGCGAATGGCTTTATGCACATCCTGAGCCTGTTGCGGCGTTGCAGTCAGTCCGGTACCAATGGCCCAGACAGGCTCGTAAGCAATGACCGCCTTGGCAAAGGCACCTACACCCAGCTCCTCGATGATGCTGCCCAGCTGACGCCCGACAACCTCAAGAGTTTTCCCAGCTTCACGCTGCTCAAGGGTCTCCCCTATACACAGCACCGGAATCAAGCCACATGCCTGTGCCGCTGCGAACTTGCGATTCAGCATACCGTCTCGCTCGCCCATTATCTGGCGGCGTTCGGAGTGCCCGACAAGTACCAGGGAACAACCTGCATCCACTAACTGACTCGGAGCAATTTCACCGGTCAATGCACCTTGCATGGATTCCACCGCAGAATTCTGCGCGCCGACCGAAATCGACTTGCCTTTCAAGCCATCAATCACTTGATTGATATACAAGCAAGGCGGGAATACCGCGACATCAACACCGCTTGGCAAGGCCAGATGACGAAGGCCGTTGATCAGCTCAGCGACGCTGGCGCGGGTACCGTGCATCTTCCAGTTACCAGCTACCATAGGGCGACGCATGCTGTACCTCGTCGGTCAAAGTGGGCGCAGATGTTACCCAACACAATCATGGCTTGCAAGCCGTATCAGGCAGAAACTTCAGTTACCAGTTTTGCCAACTCTTCGGCGTAGTTGCGAACCTGGGTTTCATCCTCGCCCTCGACCATTACCCGCACCAGAGGCTCTGTCCCGGACTTGCGCAAAAGCACGCGACCGCGCCCCGCCATTGCCTGGGTTACACGTGCACTGGCTTCCTTGACAGCCGGGTGGTCCAGCGGACTCTCGCCACCACCGAAACGCACATTGATCAGTACCTGTGGACACTTGCGCAAAGCCTGACGTGTTTGTGCCAGCCCTTCATTACGGGTCTTCAGTGCCATCAGCACTTGCAAAGCCGCGATGATCGCATCACCTGTGGTTGTGTGATTGAAGCAAACGATATGCCCCGAATTCTCGCCACCGACCAGCCAATTGCGCTCAAGCAACTCGGCGATCACGTAGCGGTCGCCGACATTGGCGCGAATGAACGGGATCGAAAGATCCGCCAGCGCGAGTTCCAGCCCCAGATTACTCATCAAGGTGCCGACAACGCCGCCCTGCAATTTGCCACGCTCATGCAGATCACGGGCGATGATGAACAACAATTCGTCACCATCAACGATGGCGCCCGTGTGATCGACCATCAAAACCCGATCACCATCACCGTCGAAGGCGATACCCAGATCGGCGTGCTCAGCCAGCACCGCTGCCTGCAACTGCCCCATATGGGTCGAGCCACAATTTTCGTTGATGTTCAGACCATTTGGCTGCGCCGACAGCACAACCACATCTGCACCCAACTCACGAAAAACGCTCGGAGCCACCTTGTAGGTCGCACCATGCGCACAGTCGATAACGATCTTGAGCCCAGAGAAACTGGTGCCCGTTGGCACGCTGCTTTTGCAGAATTCGATGTATCGGCCCGACGCATCGTTGATTCGTGAGACTTTGCCGATCTTGCTCGATTCGACCACGGTCATCGGGGTATCGAGCAACTCTTCGATCATCAACTCCAGCTCATCCGGAAGCTTTGTGCCCTTTCCGGAGAAAAATTTGATGCCGTTATCGTCATGCGGGTTGTGCGAAGCACTGATCACGATACCGGCCTCAGCCTGGAACGTGCGCGACAGATAAGCGATAGCCGGCGTCGGCATAGGCCCCAGCAGCATCACATCGGCTCCTGCCGATGTCAGACCAGCCTCAAGTGCCGATTCGAACATATAACCGGAAATCCGCGTGTCCTTGCCGACCAGCACCTTGCAGGCGCCCATCTTGCGAAAGGCCATGCCGGCCGCCCAGCCGAGCTTGAGCATGAAGTCAGGAGTAATCGGGTATTCACCGACTCGACCACGAATGCCGTCAGTACCAAAGTATTTCTTGCTCATAAGTGCTCCATCATTCTTATTCGGCTGATTCCACGGCCGCGATCATCCGCACCACGTCTACCGTTTCTGCAACATCATGGACGCGCAATATGCGCGCACCTTTTACCGACGCCAATGCCGCCAGCGCCAGGCCACCATGCAGCCGCTCGCCGACAGGACGATTCAAAGCCTGCCCGATCATGCTCTTTCGAGAAACACCGACAAGCAGAGGCCTGCCCAGCGTATGCAGGGCTTCCATGTGCTTGAACAAGCTTAGATTGTGCTGCAGGTTTTTGGCGAAACCGAAACCCGGATCAAGAATGATCCGCTCGGCAGGAATACCTGCCGCCGCACATTGGGCCATGCGCTCAGCGAGAAACTCGCCGACTTCGCGCGTGACATCCTGATAGTGCGGATTGTCCTGCATGTCACCTGGCTCGCCGAGCATATGCATGAGACACACCGGCAAACCGGTAGCCGCCGCCGCATCCAGCGCACCATCGCGCTGCAGCGAGCGCACGTCGTTGATAAGCCCGGCACCCAACCGCGCAGTTTCGCGCATGACGGCAGGTGTAGACGTATCCACCGAGATGATCACATCAAGCTCGCGATTGATCAGCTCGACGATCGGCGCCACGCGCTCAAGCTCTTCAAGTGGAGAGACTGCTCGCGCGCCAGGACGCGTGGATTCGCCACCGACATCAATCAGCGTCGCACCGGCTGCAACCATGGCTTCGGCGTGACGCAAGGCCGCATCCAGCTGACTGTATTGGCCGCCGTCGGAGAAAGAATCAGGGGTGACATTGAGAATGCCCATGACATGCGTCTGGGCCAAATCAAGAACCCGGTTGCCGCAAGGCAACCGGGTCAGGGACTGTACAGAAGTCATTTCAAACCTTAAACGTCAGCAGCCGGACCGCCAATCGGTGTTTCCGGACGCTCGTCTCGAATCACTGGTGGTGGCGGAGTACCGGTGCCACCCGACCAGTCGCGAGGCTCGCGAGGTGTACGACCCGCCATGATGTCGTCGATCTGTTCAGCATCGATCGTTTCATACTTCATCAGTGCATCAGCCATGGCATCGAGCTTGTCACGGTTGTCCGTGAGGATCTGCTTGGCCGTGCCGTAGCACTGATCAATGATGCTGCGTACTTCGGAGTCGATCAGCTTGGCTGTCTCACCGGAGAAGCTGGCAGCCTGACCGCCACCGCCGCGACCGAGGAATACTTCACCCTCTTCTTCAGCGTACATCAACGGACCGAGTTTTTCCGACAGACCCCACTTGGTCACCATGTTCCGAGCAATCTGGCTGGCACGCATGATGTCGTTGGAAGCGCCGGTGGTGACACCGTCGAAACCAAGGGTCATCTCTTCAGCGATACGGCCGCCGTACAGCGAGCAGATCTGGCTGATCAACGCGCGCTTGGACAGGCTGTAGCGATCTTCTTCCGGCAGGAACATGGTCACACCCAGCGCACGACCGCGCGGGATGATCGACACTTTGTACACCGGATCATGCTCAGGAACGACGCGACCAACAATGGCGTGGCCAGCTTCGTGATAAGCAGTGTTCTGTTTCTCTTTTTCGGACATGACCATCGATTTGCGCTCGGCGCCCATCATGATCTTGTCTTTCGCCAGTTCGAATTCTTTCATTTCAACGATACGTTTGCCGCTGCGTGCAGCGAACAGCGACGCTTCGTTGACCAGGTTGGCCAAGTCAGCACCGGAGAAGCCCGGAGTACCACGCGCGATGACTGCCGGAGCGACATCATCACCCATTGGCACTTTGCGCATGTGAACCTTGAGGATCTGCTCGCGACCACGGATATCCGGCAGACCCACCACGACCTGACGGTCGAAACGGCCCGGACGCAGCAGCGCAGGGTCGAGCACGTCAGGACGGTTGGTTGCAGCGATAACAATGATGCCGTCGTTCATTTCGAAGCCGTCCATCTCAACCAGCAATTGGTTGAGAGTCTGCTCGCGCTCATCGTGACCGCCACCCATGCCGGCGCCACGGTGGCGACCAACGGCGTCGATTTCATCGATGAAGATAATGCAAGGAGCGTGCTTCTTCGCCTGCTCGAACATGTCACGAACACGGCTGGCACCAACACCGACGAACATTTCGACAAAGTCAGAACCGGAAATGGTGAAGAACGGCACCTTGGCTTCGCCAGCAATGGCCTTGGCCAGCAAGGTTTTACCGGTACCCGGAGGACCGACCATCAGCACGCCGCGAGGAATCCGACCGCCCAGACGCTGGAACTTGCCCGGATCACGGAGGAACTCAACCAGTTCGCCGACTTCTTCCTTGGCTTCGTCGCAACCGGCAACGTCAGCCAATGTGGTTTTCACCTGATCTTCGGAGAGCAGGCGTGCCTTGCTCTTGCCGAAGCTCATTGGCCCGCCCTTGCCACCGGCACCGCCCTGCATCTGGCGCATGAAGAACATGAACACCGCGATGATCACCAGGATCGGGAAGCTGGCCACCAGAAGCTGGGTCCAGATGCTTTGCTGTTCAGGCTGCTTGCCTTCAACCACAACGTGATTGTCGACCAGGTCGCCAATCAGGCCATTGTCCTGAATCGCCGGACGAATGGTCTTGAAGCTGTCGCCATCGTTGCGTTTGCCGGTAATCACATAGCCGTCAACGGCTACGCGCTCGACCTTGCCATCCTTGACCTGCTGGATGAAGTCGGAATAGTTGAGGGTCTGCGGCTCGTTAGGGCTGGAGAAGTTGTTCATCACCGTCACCAGGACAGCCGCGATGATCAACCACAGGATCAGATTCTTTGCCATATCGTTCAATTAACTACCCTCTGAAGCAAGCTCCGCTACTGGCGCGCGCTTCGCATGATATTCACCGGCCTAACTTACTACATTACCTACGACTCTGGCAGGCGCCGTCTGTAACCCTTTGTGAAACACTTTCTACACAATATTCGTTAATGCTAGCCGGGCGAAATACTAAAAACCTATCACCCCGCACAAAAACCTCGTTTTACTCACTACGCCCGCGATAACCCCAAGCCAGCATGTATTGCTCGCGAGAGCTGCCACGAGAGGAGTCCGGCTTGATCATCTGGATCTTGTCGAACTTCTTGCGGGCATCCTTCAGGTAAACATCAAACCCTTCACCCTGAAAAATCTTGATTACAAAATTACCGCCCGGCTTGAGGATACGTTCCGCCAGATCAAGCGCCAACTCGCAAAGGAACATGGCTTTTGGCATATCCACTTCAGGCGTACCACTCATATTGGGGGCCATATCGGAAATCACAAGGTCCACCTGCGAATTACCCACAGCCTCAAGAATCCGCCCGAGCACTTCGTCCTCGGTAAAGTCACCCTGAATAAAGGTCACGTCAGGGATGCTGTCCATTTCCAGGATGTCCGAGGCGATCAGACGCCCCTGACCACCGATCAGCCGGCTGGTGACTTGCGACCAGCCGCCGGGCGCTGCGCCCAGGTCGACAACGCTCATACCGGGACGGATCAGCTTGTATTTCTCCTGGATCTCCAGAAGCTTGTAACTCGCACGCGAGCGGTAGCCATCCTTTTGTGCTTGCTTCACATAGGGATCGTTGACATGTCTTTTCAGCCAGCCAAGGCTTGTCTTGGAACGCGCCATTGGGCACCTCGATGATTAGGGTCGTGATTAATTGGGCGGATCCACGAGCCCTCGGGTAAAATGGCCGCCATTTTACAGAATCCAGACGAAAGGGTCAGATTATGCCGCTCACTCCAGAGCAGAAGAAACAGTACAAATCCATTGGCCATCACCTGAAACCCGTTTTGACGGTGGCTGACAACGGTTTGACTGAAGGTGTTTTAGCCGAACTTGAACGCGCCTTGGCGGATCACGAGCTGATCAAGATCAAGCTCAACATCCTCGATCGCGAATCGCGCCTGGCGCACATCGCAGAACTGTGCAAGGTTGGCAAAGCGGACCTGGTGCAGGTCATCGGCAAAATGGCACTGATTTACCGCAAGAACTTCAGCGTCAACAAGCAGCTGTCGAACGTTCATCGCTTCAAATGATGACAAGGGTCAAGGGTGTGCCTGGCGCACCCTGCCACTCCATCCCGGCACCGGCTGCATCACCAGCACCAGCCCGGAAAAGCCCAGAACCAGATAACTGAACACCTGCCAGCGCTGCGCATCCGGCCAGCCGACACGCACTGCGACATACATCGCACACGCATACAACGCCATCAGCAGCACCTGACCGCGAAAATCTCGCCATAGACTGGCAAGGCCCTCGGCCTGTACCAGCACCAAAGCCTGAAAAATAACGCATGCGGCAGCAAAACCCACCACCAGCACTTCAAATGCACTGGCCACTTCATCGATCAGCAACGGTGCCAGGCCAATCTGGCCCAGCGCCGGCTGCAAACCGAGATGAATCAGCCATAGACCGCCGACCCAAAGCATCTGGGTCAGCTGCCAAAGCATGGCGCCCGCATGCAGCGGGCGCCCTTTTTCAGATGTGACGGACTTCGACAATCTCGTACTCGATCACGCCGCTTGGCGTTTTCACGGCGACTACATCGCCCTCTTCCTTACCGATCAAGGCACGGGCCAAAGGCGAGCCGACCGAAATCTTGCCGAGTTTGAAGTCAGCCTCATCCTCACCCACGATGTGGTAAGTGACGCTTTCATCGGTCTCGACGTTGGCGATTTCGACGGTAGTACCGAAAATCACTTTGCCGGTGTGCGGAATCGACGTGACGTCAATGATGACCTGATTCTGAATCCGGCCCTCGATGTCACGAATCCGCGCCTCGACCATGCCTTGCTGTTCGCGCGCGGCATGGTATTCAGCGTTTTCTTTCAAGTCACCCAGCTCGCGGGCCGTACCGATGTCCTGGCTGAGCTTCGGACGAACGACCTTGGTCAGGTGAGCGTGTTCTTCTTCCAGGGCTTTAGCGCCCTGGACGGTCATTGGGTATTTGATCATGCCTTCAATCCTGCGTGTAGATCCTGCAAGCGACGCACGGTCTTTTCCGGACCGAACTTCAGCGCTTCACAGATAGCTTCGCCAGCAGCAATGGTGGTGGTGCAGTAAATCTTGTGCTGCAAGGCATTACGACGAATGGAGTACGAATCAGCGATCGACTGACGACCTTCGGTGGTGTTGATGATCAGGGTGACTTCGTCATTCTTGATCATATCGACCACGTGCGGACGACCCTCGGTCACCTTGTTCACACGGCGCACTTTCAGGCCTGCGGCCTCGATCAGCTTGGCAGTACCGGCAGTGGCAACCACTTCGAAGCCCAAGTTGATCAGATCACGGGCCACGCCTGCAACCAGAGGCTTGTCGTCGTCACGAACGCTGATGAACGCAGTACCGCCGGTCGGCAGCACTTCGCTGGCGCCCATCTGGGCTTTGGCGAATGCTTCACCGAAGGTGTCACCGACGCCCATCACTTCACCGGTCGACTTCATCTCTGGGCCGAGAATCGGGTCAACGCCAGGGAACTTGGCGAACGGGAAAACCGCCTCTTTCACGCTGTAGAAGTTCGGGATGATTTCTTTGGTGAAGCCGATTTCTTTCAGGGTTTTACCCGCCATCACGCGGGCAGCGATCATGGCCAGGGAAACACCGATGCACTTCGACACGAACGGTACGGTACGGGAAGCGCGCGGGTTGACTTCGATGACGTAGATGTCTTCGCCCTGCAGCGCCAACTGTACGTTCATCAGGCCGACAACGCCCAGTTCCAGAGCCATTTTCTTGACCTGTTCGCGCATCTCGTCCTGGATGTGCGCAGGCAGCGAGTACGGCGGCAGCGAGCACGCGGAGTCACCGGAGTGAACGCCAGCCTGTTCGATGTGTTGCATGATTGCGCCGATGACGACGTCTTTGCCGTCGCAGACCGCATCCACGTCCATCTCGATGGCGCAGTTGAGGAAGTGGTCGAGCAGCACCGGGCTGTCGTTGGACACTTTCACCGCGTCACGCAGGTAGCGCTTGAGCTCTTCTTCTTCGTAAACGATTTCCATCGCGCGGCCACCCAGTACATAGGATGGGCGTACGACCAACGGGTAACCGATTTTGCTGGCAGCACGAATCGCTTCGTCTTCGCTGCGCACGGTGGCGTTAGGCGGCTGACGCAGGTTCAGGCGCTCAACCATTTGCTGGAAGCGCTCACGATCTTCGGCACGGTCGATAGCGTCAGGGCTGGTGCCGATGATCGGCACGCCAGCCGCTTCCAGAGCACGCGCCAGTTTCAGCGGAGTCTGACCGCCGTACTGGACGATCACGCCTTTCGGCTTCTCGACGCGGCAGATTTCCAGCACGTCTTCGAGGGTTACCGATTCGAAGTACAGACGATCGGAGGTGTCGTAGTCAGTGGAAACAGTTTCCGGGTTGCAGTTGACCATGATGGTTTCGTAGCCGTCTTCGCGCAGTGCGAGGGCAGCGTGAACGCAGCAGTAGTCGAACTCGATACCCTGACCGATACGGTTCGGGCCACCGCCCAGAATCATGATCTTGTCGCGACCCGACGGCGCGGCTTCGCACTCTTCTTCGTAAGTCGAATAGAGGTAAGCGGTGTCGGTGGCGAACTCGGCGGCACAGGTGTCAACGCGCTTGTAGACCGGGAACACTTCCAGCTTGTGACGATGAGTCCGCAGGTTCTTTTCGGTCACACCCAGCAGCTTGGCCAGACGCTGATCGGAGAAGCCTTTGCGCTTGAGCTTGTACATGACGTCGCGGTCGATCGCGGACAGACCGAGGGTCTTGACCTTCTCTTCGTCTTTGATCAGATCTTCGATCTGTACCAGGAACCAAGGGTCAATCATGTTCATCGCGAAGATTTCTTCGACGGTCATGCCGGCACGGAAAGCGTCTGCCACGTACCAGATGCGCTCGGCGCCCGGCACAGTCAGTTCGCGCTTGAGCACGCTCATGCTCTCCGGGTTGCTCAGGTCGAGCTTCTCGTCCAGACCGCAGACGCCGACTTCCAGACCGCGCAGGGCTTTCTGCAGGGATTCCTGGAAAGTCCGGCCGATGGCCATGACTTCACCCACCGACTTCATCTGAGTCGTCAGGCGCGCGTCAGCCTTGGCGAATTTCTCGAAGGCGAAGCGTGGCAGCTTGGTCACGACGTAGTCGATCGACGGCTCGAAGGACGCCGGGGTCTTGCCGCCGGTGATGTCGTTCGACAGTTCGTCGAGGGTGTAGCCCACAGCCAGTTTGGCAGCGACTTTGGCGATCGGGAAACCGGTGGCTTTCGAAGCCAGCGCCGAGGAACGCGATACACGCGGGTTCATTTCGATCACGACCATACGGCCAGTGTCCGGGCAGATACCGAATTGCACGTTGGAACCGCCGGTCTCGACGCCGATCTCGCGCAGTACCGCCAAGGAGGCGTTACGCAGGATCTGGTATTCCTTGTCGGTCAGGGTCTGTGCTGGCGCCACGGTGATCGAGTCACCGGTGTGAACGCCCATCGGGTCGAAGTTTTCGATCGAGCAGACAATGATGCAGTTGTCCTTTTTGTCGCGGACAACTTCCATCTCATATTCTTTCCAGCCGATCAGCGATTCGTCGATCAGCAGCTCTTTGGTCGGCGACAGGTCCAGACCACGGGCGCAAATTTCTTCGAACTCTTCACGGTTGTACGCGATACCGCCACCGGTGCCGCCCATGGTGAAGGACGGACGGATGATGCACGGGAAGCCCAGGGTCTCAAGAACCGCGTTGGCTTCTTCCATGCTGTGGGCGATACCGGAACGCGGGCACGCCAGGCCGATGGATTTCATCGCCTTGTCGAAACGCGAACGGTCTTCAGCCTTATCGATGGTGTCGGCGTTGGCGCCGATCATTTCTACGCCGAACTTCTCCAGAATGCCTTCGCGCTCCAGATCCAGGGCGCAGTTCAGCGCGGTCTGGCCGCCCATGGTTGGCAGCACGGCGTCCGGACGCTCTTTTTCGATGATCTTGGCAACGGTCTGCCACTTGATCGGCTCGATGTAGGTGGCGTCGGCCATGTCCGGGTCGGTCATGATGGTGGCCGGGTTGGAGTTCACCAGGATGACGCGGTAACCCTCTTCGCGCAGGGCTTTACAGGCCTGGGCGCCGGAGTAGTCGAATTCGCAGGCCTGGCCGATAACGATCGGGCCAGCGCCGAGAATCAGGATGCTTTTAATGTCTGTACGTTTTGGCATGGGTTTGTCACTCAAATCCGCAGGTCAGTCGGCAAGCCGTCTTGATCGATTTCTGAAGTCTCGAAGGGGCCGCCGGTGCCGGGGCCGCCCTCGAGGGGCTTCTCTCTACAGTCTCAAGGCGAACGCTTAGCGTCGCTTGGCCATCTCGTTGATGAAGCGGTCGAACAGTGGCGCGACATCGTTCGGCCCCGGGCTCGCTTCAGGGTGACCCTGGAAGCTGAACGCGCTCTTGTCGGTGCGCTCGATGCCTTGCAGGGTGCCGTCGAACAGCGATTTGTGGATCGCACGCACGTTGGCTGGCAGGGTTTCCTCGTCTACCGCGAAACCGTGGTTCTGGCTGGTGATCATCACCACGCCAGTGTCCAGATCCTGCACCGGGTGGTTGGCACCGTGGTGGCCGTGACCCATTTTCAGGGTCTTGGCGCCGGAGGCCAGAGCCAACAGCTGGTGACCGAGGCAGATGCCGAACACCGGAATTTCGGTTTCCAGGACTTCCTTGATCGCCTTGATCGCATAGTCGCATGGCTCCGGATCACCAGGGCCGTTGGACAGGAACACGCCGTCCGGCTTCAGTGCCAGTACGTCAGCCGCTGGAGTCTGAGCCGGCACCACGGTGACGCGGCAGCCGCGCTCGACCAGCATGCGCAGGATGTTGACCTTGACGCCGTAGTCGTAGGCAACCACGTGATATGGCAGCTCGGAAGCGTCGATGGTCGCGTGGCTGTCGGTCTTCAGATCCCAGACAGTCGAGCGCCACTCGTATTGGGTCTTGGTGCTGACGACTTTCGCCAGATCCATGCCCTTCAGGCCCGGGAAGCCTTGCGCAGCGGCGATGGCCGCTTCTTCGGAGATGTTGTCGCCGGCCATGATGCAGCCATTCTGAGCGCCTTTTTCACGCAGGATGCGGGTCAGGCGACGGGTGTCGATACCGGCGATGGCCACAACGTTGTTGGCTTTCAGGTAATCGGACAGGGACATCGTGTTACGCCAGTTGCTCGCTACCAGCGGCAGGTCACGGATGA
>NZ_JBITSX010000079.1:0-12526 GCF_044541255.1 Pseudomonas sp. NPDC085632
GTCGCCCGCTTCACCGCCTCCGTCACTTTCGACCAGCGCCTGTATCGCCACGACATCATGGCTCGATCGCCCACGCCACCATGCTGGCCAAGGTCGGCGTGCTGACCGATGCCGAGCGCGACAGCATCATCGATGGCCTGAAGACCATTCAGGGCGAAATCGAGGCCGGCCAGTTCGACTGGCGCATCGACCTCGAAGACGTGCACATGAATATTGAAGCACGCCTGACCGATCGCATCGGCGTCACCGGCAAGAAGCTCCACACCGGGCGTAGCCGTAACGACCAGGTCGCCACCGACATCCGCCTGTGGCTGCGAGACGAAATCGACCTGATCCTCGCCGAAATCACCCGCCTGCAAAAAGGCCTGCTGGAGCAAGCCGAGCGTGAAGCCGCGAGCATCATGCCGGGCTTCACCCATCTGCAGACCGCGCAGCCAGTAACGTTCGGGCACCACATGCTGGCCTGGTTCGAGATGCTCAGCCGCGACTACGAGCGTCTGGTCGACTGCCGCAAGCGCACCAACCGCATGCCACTGGGCAGCGCCGCGCTGGCCGGCACCACCTACCCGATCGACCGCGAATACACCGCGCAACTGCTGGGCTTCGACGCGGTGGGCGGCAACTCGCTGGACAACGTTTCCGATCGCGACTTCGCCATCGAATTCTGCTCGGCCGCAAGCATCGCGATGATGCACTTGTCGCGCTTCTCCGAAGAGCTGGTGCTGTGGACCAGCGCGCAGTTCCAGTTCATTGATCTGCCGGACCGTTTCTGCACCGGCAGCTCGATCATGCCGCAAAAGAAAAACCCCGACGTGCCCGAGTTGGTGCGCGGCAAGACCGGCCGTGTGTTCGGCGCACTGATGGGCCTGCTGACCCTGATGAAGGGCCAGCCGCTGGCCTACAACAAGGACAACCAGGAAGACAAAGAGCCGCTGTTCGATGCCGCCGATACCCTGCGCGATTCGCTGCGGGCCTTTGCCGACATGATCCCGGCGATCAAACCGAAGCACGCGATCATGCGTGAAGCGGCGCTGCGCGGCTTCTCCACCGCGACCGACCTGGCGGATTATCTGGTGCGCCGTGGTCTGCCGTTCCGTGATTGCCACGAAATCGTTGGTCACGCGGTGAAATACGGCGTGGACACTGGCAAGGATCTGGCCGAGATGAGCCTGGAAGAACTGCGTCAGTTCAGCGATCAGATCGAGCAGGATGTGTTTGCCGTGCTGACCCTGGAAGGCTCGGTGAATGCCCGTGACCATATCGGCGGGACTGCGCCGGCGCAGGTCAAGGCTGCTGTGGTGCGCGGTCAAGCGCTGATCGCCAGCCGCTAAAAGCATCGCTGGCAAGCCAGCTCCCACAGGGTTCTTTGCTGGACCACAATTTTGGTTCGACCCAAAGACCTGTGGGAGCTGGCTTGCCAGCGATGACTGACTTCAGAACGCCACAAAAATCACTTCTTGGCAGCGATCATCGCCAAAAACGCCGGCATCGCAGCTTCTTTGTCTGCTGCAATCTTCTGCACATGCGGATTCTGCTCAAGCCGCTCCAACAGCGCCTTCGCCTGCGGCATCTCCGCCAGCAAATCAATCCCGAACAGCTTCTGCCCGACCGCACAGGCCAGCGGCACGCTGTAGAGGAAATACAAATCGGCAATGCTCAGACTGTCGCCCGCCACGTAGGGGGCGAATTTGCCATGTCGACCCAACGCCGCAAAACCCAACAATAGTTCGCTCTTGGTCTTTTCCTTGATCGCGTCCGGCAAGGTCATGCCGAAGAACGCTTCGCCGTAACAGGCGCGGCCCGGCAATTCGATGTACAGCTCGATTTCCTTGGCAATCGCCAACACCTGCGCGCGCTCGAACGGATCGCTCGGCAGCAGCGGCGTGCCTTTCTGGGTCTGTTCGAGGTATTCGAGGATGATCGCCGTTTCGTTGATGAACCCCGCGTCTACACCCAGCACCGGCACTTTACCGCGCGGGCTGATGGCCAGTGATTCCGGGGTCGGCGTCGGGTAGAACGTGACTTCTTCGAACGGCAGGCCTTTTTCCAGCAGCGCCAGTTTGACCATGTTGTAGTAGTTGCTGACTGAGAATCCGTAGAGCTTGAGCATCACATAGCCTCCAGGCCGTGCGGGGTGGGCAGTGCCTGTTTATAGATCGCCGGGGCGAATCCCGCCAGCAGCATTACCCACCTGAATGCAGGTAAACTGGCGCCTTTCCTTAAGGAGCCTGCCATGAGCGAGCCGACAGACATCGACAACGACGAAGAAGAGTTCACCGAGGCTACCTTGATCGAAGCCATCGAGAACCAGATCGAAAGCGACAACCCGCCAGCGGCCAAAGCGACCTTCAACAAGCTGACACTGGTGGGTGTCGAGCGTGAAGAGATCCTCAATCTGATGGCGCACGTGCTGGCCTACGAAATTGACGCGATGCTCGATGAAGACCGCGCATTTGATACTCAATGGTACGAAGCCGCGCTGCGCGCTCTACCTGAGTTGCCACCCGAAAAGCAGTAACAACACATTCCCCCCTGTGGGAGTGAGCTTGCTCGCGAAGGCGTTTTATCAGTCAACTTATTGGGTGAATGACACACCGCTTTCGCGAGCAAGCTCGCTCCCACACAATTTGTCACCCATCTATCTGCCCTGCGCCTGAGCCCCAACTACACTGGAATCCGCCTCAAGACAAAATCCCTGATCTGAGCACTGGACATGCCGCAAAAGCGGGTTCACCTTAGGGACGCTGTCGTCCAATTCCTAGAAAGTCCGGAGTCCTTATGTCGCTTACCCCTGAGTTGGTTGCCGAACTGGAAGTCCTTGCACTCTTTCCCCTGGACAGTTCCCAGGAAGGTTTGAAAATTCATCAGACCGCTGCCCCGAAACATATTTCTGCCGCCAAACGCCTCTTTGAAAAAGACCTGACCGATCAGCCCGATGGCGGGTATCTGACCAGCCTCGGTCGCGACGCAGCGCAAAATGTGCAAACCGTGCTGACCATTCTGAGAGAGCAAGAAACCGCCTGATCCTTCCCGACTTTGCCCACGGGAACTCCTGCCACGGGATTTCCGCGGGCCCGCCCGGTCGCCCGCGATAGAAATCTGACGTCAAAAAACAAATTCAGCTAAAAGTCCCGCTGCGCTAAGGCTAAACTGCCTGACATTCCGAGACCCTCTACGTCCGAGCCTGCGAGCCGGTTTGAGCTGACATGACGCGCACCCACGAAATCCGCCCCGACCTGGACGAAGGCATCGACCGCAAGGTTCTCAGCCAGCTGCGCGCGCGTTTTCTCAAACTCAATGAAGGCCGCCTCGGCCGCGCCCTCGAAGGTTTGTCGACACGTCAACAGAGCGTGTTGACGCTGTTGCCGCTGTTCTTCCACGTCAACCATCCGCTGCTGCCGGGCTATGTCTCGGGCAGTACGCCGGCCGGACTGTCGAATTACGAGCCTGACGCCAACACCCTCGCCGAAGCGCAACGCCTGACCCGTTCGTTCTCCTACAAGCCGCGCCACGGCAGCAACCCGCCCCGACCGATTCACGGCCTGTTCCTGATGGGCAGTCTCGGCACGTTGGCGCAGGCCGATCAGAGTGACATGGACGTGTGGGTTTGCCACGCGCCGGACATGAGCGAAAGCGAGCTCGCCGAATTGAGCAAGAAATGCCAGTTGCTTGAAACCTGGGCCGCGAGCCAGGGCGCCGAGGCGCATTTCTTTCTGATCGACCCGGTGCGCTTCGTCAAAGGCGAACGCGACACCCAACTCAGCTCGGAAAACTGCGGCACCACTCAGCACTATCTGCTGCTGGACGAGTTCTACCGCACCGCGATCTGGCTGGCAGGGCGCACACCCATCTGGTGGCTGGTGCCGGTTTACGAAGAAACCGCTTACGACCTTTACACCCATACCCTGCTGTCCAAACGCTTTATCCGCGCCGACGAAACCCTCGACCTTGGCCATCTGGCGAGAATTCCGCCCGGCGAGTTCATCGGCGCGGGATTGTGGCAGTTGTTCAAGGGCATCGAGTCACCGTACAAATCGGTGCTCAAACTGCTGCTGACCGAGGTCTACGCCAGCGAACACCCGCAGGTGCAGTGCCTGAGCCTGCGCTTCAAAAAAGCCGTGTTCGCCAATCAGCTTGATCTGGATGAGCTGGACCCGTACATGGTCGTGTACCGGCGCATCGAAGAATACCTCACCGCGCGCAACGAACCGGAGCGCCTGGAACTGGTGCGCCGCGCGCTGTACTTGAAGGTCAACCGCAAGCTCACCGGTAACAGCCGCACCCAGAGCTGGCAGCGTTCATTGCTGGAAAGACTGGCCAGTGAATGGCATTGGGATCAGCGGCAATTGACCCTGCTCGACAGCCGCAGCCAATGGAAAGTCCGCCAGGTCAGCGCCGAACGCCGCGCGCTGGTCAATGAGCTGAACTACAGCTATCGCTTCCTCACCCAATTCGCCCGAACCGAGCAGACTGTCAGCCTGATCAACAAACGTGATCTCAATGTGCTCGGCCGCCGGCTCTATGCCGCCTTCGAACGCAAGGCCGACAAGGTCGAGTTCATCAACCCCGGCATCGCCCCGGATCTGGCCGAAGACACTCTGACCCTGGTGCAGTCGCGCAATAAAAAGGAACCGGGGCAAACCCAGTGGGGCCTGTATAACGGCAGCCTCACCGCACTGGAATGGGAACACTTCGCGCCGATCAAGCGCAGCCGCGAATTGCTCGAACTGCTGACCTGGTGTCACCGCAACGGCGTGATCGACAGCAGCACCCGCCTCGCGTTGCATCCCGGCACCAGCGACCTGAGCGAGTTCGAGCTGTTCAACCTGCTCGGCAGCCTGCAACAGTGCATCGCCCTGCCCTTGCCCACCGTGGCCGAAGAGCCGCTGCTGCGCGCCGCCGTGCCGAGCGAAGTGCTGATGCTGGTCAACGTCGGCATTGATCCGCTCAAACATCACCGCGACCTCAACATCCTGATGACCACCGAGCGCACCGACTCGCTGAGCTACGCCGGGGTGCGCGAAAATCTCGTGCTGACGCTGGATCAGGTCACGCTCAACAGCTGGAACGAAGTACTGGTCAACCGCTTCGACGGCCCGCACGCCCTGCTCGATTGCCTGCGTGATTACCTCAACAACTTGCCGCGCGGACCCTTGCAGCCGTCGTTGAAGGTGCGTTGTTTCTGCCACAACCGCGCGCAATTCATTGCCCGTCGCGTCGAAGAAATCGTCGACACCGCGCAGAACCTGTTGCTCAGCGAGTTGAATCACCGCTACCTGATTCAGGTGCAGCAGCACTATCACGTGCTGGAGTTGGTGCCGGGCCAGGTCAACCATGTCGCCCTCGCCACCCTGCCGGCCCTGCTCGATTACCTCGGTGAAGAGCAGCCGCGCTACAGCCCGCTGCATCTGGACCCGATGGCGCTGGAGGAACATGACCTCGCGCTGATCCTGCCGATGGGCCAGCCGGAGTGCATTCAGGTGTTCTATCGGATCACTGAACAGCAGGCACAGCTGTACGTGCTGGATGAGTTCAACGCACTGTGGCAGCAACATTTGCCTTATCACGATGAGCAGAGTTTGCTGGTGCCGTTGCAGCGATTCCTGCAATCAATCCTGTTCCGCCGTGAGGCCGTGCTACCGATGGAAGCCGGTCCCGATAGCCGCCTCGAAACTTTGTATTACCAGTTATTGCCTTCGGGTCCGGGGCGCGCACGTCGGGTCGAATCGCGACCGGCACCGCAGACGCCGGTGAACAAACCTTTTTACGACGTGCAGGCAATTGTCGGCAAAGCCGCACCGGGCGAAGTGCAGGTCACCCTGTATTGCAATCAACGGGAATTCAGCGAGCTGGAACATGGCGACCAGCTGTTCAGCGTGGTCGCCCGAGAGATTGTCGAGCAGCGCCGCGAGAGCGAACGCTATCGCTGCTACATCACCGACCTCGACCTTTCAGGCCTGCTCGGTGACGGGCAAAGTTCAAGCAATCTGTATCTGCGCTACAAGGCTGACCTGGAGCGCGCTCTGAACGAGGCACTCGAACAGGTCTGAGGCGGGTTACTCGGGGAACGTACCACCGTTGGCCGGCTGCGATTCGACTTCGAGCAAGGTCAGCTTGAGGGTTTTGCCACCCGGTGCCGGCCAGTCGATGTGCTGACCGACTTTCAGGCCCAGCAGCGCACTGCCGACCGGAGCCAGAATGGAAATCTTGCCTTCGTCGGCATTGGCATCCTTGGGATAGACCAGCGTCAAGTGGTAGTCCTTGCCACTGCCTTCTTCACGGCAATGCACGCGGGAATTCATCGTCACGACATCGGCGGGCACTTCATCGTGGCCGACCACGGTGTCGGCGCGGTCCAGCTCGGTTTGCAGCGCAATCACGCCCGGTGCAGCCTGGTCTTTATCGTTCAGGCTGTCGATCAGGCGCTCCAGACGTTGCACGTCCAGACGGGTAAGGGTGATGGAAGGTGCGGTCATGATCCGGGCAGACTCCTTTCTTCTGCACACAAAAAAAGCAAAACCCCGCCAAAAAAGACGGGGTTTTCACCAGGCCTCGATGGGTTGAGGCGTGTTCGGACACTATCACAGCTCAAAAAATATACAAGTCACGCCCCGCCGCACTGTTTGCGTTGTGACGCCTGGGCGCAGATGACCCGTCGGCGCTGATCGTCTGCCGAACGCCATTCGCGAATGTCCTCGACATGGCGCAAACAGCCCAGGCAAACCTTCTGCTCATCCAGCCGGCACACACCGCTGCACGGCGAAGGCACTGCCGTGCTGACATTGCTGTAAAGCGGCTTCGGCGGACGAACAGGAGCAGTATCAGTCACGAAATCACAGACCTTCGAAATCGAATTCGGCGCCGGCCTGCTGCTGGACGATGCGCTCAAGCATTTCGCCCAGTTGCTCTTCGCTCTTGTCGCACATCCAGCGCTCGCTTTCTTCGTCGTAGTCGAAGTGGAAGCCACCGGACACCGCCGCCAGCCACAGCTGACGCAGCGGCTCCTGGCGGCTGAAGATCAGCTGCGAGCCGTTTTCGAACTTGACGGTCAAGACACCTGCCGAGCTCTCCAGGTCGATATCCAGGTCGCTTTCATCAAAGATGTCTTCCAGTTTTTCCTGGGTTTCATCGACCAGATCGTGGAAACGGGCTTCGGACAAACTCATTGCGGCAACCTCAAAAAATGTTCTGATCAGGCTCAAGCGCCGAAAGATACGGACGCTTCCGGCCGATTGCAAAGATTAACGACCAAGCACCGATCGACGTAACAAACCTGGTCCCTGTGGGAGCGGGCTTGCCCGCGATGAGGCCGGCAAATTCAACATTGATCTCGATTGAACCACCGTAATCGCAGGCAACCCCGCTCCCACAGGGTTCTACATGCTGGCGAACAAGCCCGCCGGACGGGAACCCCCTCGCATAGGCAAGCTGCCGGGTGGCCGGTATACTCCGGCGCAATTAACGCATTTTCAAGGATTTCGCCATGAAGCGCCTGATCTCTTCCCTTGCTGCGCTCGTCGCGGTTGCCTGCCTCGTTTCGGCCTGTGGTCAAAAAGGCCCGCTGTACCTGCCGGATGACGATCAGGACCCGGCCGAGCAAGCCCAGTCTTCGCAGAAGCAGCCGTCCAAAGCACACAAGCACGACGTTTACCAATAAGGGATCGCCATGGACGCTTTTAACTACCGTGGCGGGGAGCTGTTCGCGGAAGGTGTGGCGCTGTCCGCCATCGCCGATCGCTTCGGCACGCCTACTTATGTCTACTCGCGTGCGCACATCGAGGCTCAGTATCTGGCTTTTGCCGATGCCTTGGCCGGCATGCCGCACCTGGTTTGCTTTGCGGTCAAAGCCAACTCCAACCTCGGCGTGCTGAATGTCCTGGCCCGTCTCGGTGCCGGTTTTGACATCGTTTCCCGTGGCGAGCTGGAACGCGTGCTCGCCGCTGGCGGCAGCCCTGACAAGATCGTCTTCTCCGGTGTCGGCAAGACCCGTGATGACATGCGTCGCGCGCTGGAAGTCGGCGTGCACTGCTTCAACGTCGAATCCACCGACGAGCTCGAGCGTCTGCAAGTGGTCGCCGCCGAGCTGGGCGTTCGCGCCCCGGTTTCGCTGCGGGTGAACCCGGACGTCGATGCCGGCACCCACCCGTACATTTCCACCGGTCTCAAAGAGAACAAGTTCGGCATTGCCATCGCCGACGCCGAAGACGTGTACGTGCGCGCCGCGCATCTGCCGAACCTTGAAGTGGTTGGCGTTGATTGCCACATCGGTTCGCAACTGACCACGCTGCCGCCATTTCTTGACGCGCTTGATCGTCTGCTGGATCTGGTCGATCGCCTCGGTGATTGCGGCATTCACCTGCGCCACATCGATCTCGGTGGTGGTCTGGGTGTGCGTTATCGCGATGAAGAGCCGCCATTGGCTGCCGACTACATCAAAGCCGTGCGCGAACGTCTGAACGGTCGTGATCTGGCGCTGGTGTTCGAGCCGGGCCGTTTCATCGTCGCCAACGCCGGCGTGCTGCTGACTCAGGTCGAATACCTCAAGCACACCGAACACAAGGATTTCGCCATCGTCGACGCGGCGATGAACGACCTGATCCGCCCGGCGCTATATCAGGCGTGGATGGACGTTACCGCGGTCAAACCGCGTGACACCGCTGCGCGCAAATACGACATCGTCGGCCCGATCTGCGAAACCGGCGATTTCCTCGCCAAGGATCGCGAACTGGCCCTGGCCGAAGGCGATCTGCTGGCCGTGCATTCGGCCGGTGCCTACGGTTTTGTCATGAGCTCCAACTACAACACTCGCGGTCGTGCGGCCGAAGTGTTGGTAGACGGTGACCTGGTTTTTGAAGTGCGTCGCCGCGAAACCGTGGCTGAGCTGTTTGCCGGCGAAAGCCTGCTGCCGGAGTAACCCATGCTGCTGCGTTTTACTAAAATGCACGGCTTGGGCAATGACTTCATGGTTCTCGACCTGGTCAGCCAGCACGCGCATATTCAGCCAAAGCACGCCAAGCAATGGGGCGACCGCCACACTGGCATTGGTTTCGACCAATTGCTGATCGTCGAGGCGCCAAGCAACCCGGACGTGGATTTCCGCTATCGGATCTTCAATTCCGATGGCTCGGAAGTCGAGCAGTGCGGCAATGGTGCGCGCTGCTTTGCGCGCTTCGTGCTCGACAAGCGTCTGACCGCCAAACGGCAGATTCGCGTCGAGACCAAGGGCGGCATCATCGAACTGGACGTGCGTAACGATGGCCAGATCGGCGTGAACATGGGCGCCCCGCGCCTGGTGCCGGCGGACATTCCGTTCGAAGCGCCGGCGCAAGCCATCAGCTATCAGTTGGAGGTCGACGGCACCACGGTCGAACTGGCCGCCGTGTCGATGGGCAACCCGCACGCGGTATTGCGCGTGCAGGACATCAACAGTGCACCGGTGCATGAACTGGGCCCGAAAATCGAACACCATCCGCGCTTCCCGGCACGGGTCAATGTCGGTTTTCTCCAGGTCATCGACCGCAACCGCGCGCAATTGCGCGTGTGGGAACGTGGCGCCGGGGAAACCCAGGCCTGCGGCACCGGCGCGTGTGCAGCGGCTGTCGCTGCGATCAGCCAGGGGTGGATGGACTCGCCGCTATTGATCGACCTGCCCGGCGGGCGTCTGTCCATTGAATGGGCTGGCCCTGGCCAACCGGTACTGATGACCGGTCCGGCAGTGCGTGTATACGAAGGACAAGTACGTCTTTGAGTGAGCAGAAACCATGACCGATAAGCCTCAGGTACCCGCCCGACAGTCCGACGAATCAGCGTCCGAGAGCCTGGAGGCGGCTGCGGTTGCCGCATACCTCGAGGCTCATCCGGACTTCTTCGTCGAGCACGAAGAACTGCTGCCGGCGATGCGTATTCCCCATCGACGCGGTGACACCGTGTCGCTGGTCGAACGACAGATGACCATCCTGCGCGACCGCAACATCGAGATGCGTCATCGCCTCTCGCAGTTGATGGACGTTGCCCGTGATAATGATCGCCTGTTCGACAAGACCCGCCGTTTGATCCTCTCCCTGATGGACGCCACCAGCCTGGAAGACGTCGTCATCAGCGTCGAGGACAGTCTGCGCCAGGATTTCCAGGTGCCCTTTGTCAGCCTGATCCTGCTCGGTGACAACCCGGCACCGGTCGGTCGCTGGGTCAGCCACGCCGACGCCCAAGTCGCCATCGGCGGCCTGCTCACTGAAGGCAAAAGCGTCAGCGGCAGCCTGCGTGAGCACGAACTGGATTTCTTGTTCGGTGAAGAACAGCGCAAGCAGATCGGCTCCACTGCCGTCGTCGCGGTCAGCCATCAAGGCATCCACGGCATTCTGGCGATCGCCAGCCGTGATCCGCAGCACTACAAGAGTTCGGTCGGTACGCTGTTCTTGAGCTACATCGCCGAAGTCATGGGCCGCGTGCTGCCACGGGTCAACAGCTCCCTGCGCTCGGTACGCTGAGCATGGAACGACAACTGGACGCTTACTGCGAACATCTGCGCAGTGAGCGACAGGTGTCGCCGCACACGCTGTCGGCCTACCGCCGCGACCTCGATAAAGTCCTTGGCTGGTGCATCAAACAGAACATCGGCAGTTGGTCTGCGCTGGACATTCAGCGCCTGCGCAGCCTGATCGCTCGTCTGCATGCGCAAGGTCAGTCCTCGCGCAGCCTCGCCCGATTGCTTTCGGCGGTGCGCGGGCTCTATCACTATCTGAATCGCGAAGGACTTTGCGACCATGATCCGGCGACCGGTCTGGCACCGCCCAAAGGCGAACGGCGCCTGCCGAAAACCCTCGACACCGACCGTGCGCTGCAACTGCTTGAAGGTGCGGTCGAGGATGATTTTCTTGCGCGGCGCGATCAGGCGATTCTGGAGCTTTTCTACTCTTCAGGCCTGCGCCTTTCTGAACTGACCGGGCTCAACCTCGATCAACTCGACCTCGCCGACGGCATGGTTCAAGTCCTCGGCAAGGGCAGTAAAACCCGCCTGCTGCCGGTGGGCAAAAAGGCCCGCGAAGCGCTCGAACAATGGCTGCCGTTGCGCGCGATGACCAATCCGGCGGACGACGCCGTGTTCGTCAGCCAGCAAGGCCGACGCCTTGGCCCGCGAGCGATCCAGGTGCGGGTCAAACTCGCCGGCGAGCGTGAACTGGGGCAGAACCTGCACCCGCACATGCTGCGGCACTCCTTCGCCAGCCACCTGCTGGAATCCTCGCAAGACCTGCGCGCGGTGCAGGAATTGCTCGGCCACTCCGACATCAAGACCACGCAGATCTACACCCACCTGGACTTCCAGCACCTGGCGGCGGTCTACGACAGTGCCCACCCACGGGCCAAACGCATGAAAGGCGATGATTCATGAGCATCCAGTTGATCACCTTCGACCTCGACGACACCCTCTGGGACACCGCCCCGGTCATCGTCAGCGCCGAAGCGGTATTGCGCGAATGGCTGAGCGAACATGCGCCGAATCTGGGCGCCGTGCCGGTGGAGCATTTGTGGGCGATTCGCGAGCGGGTGTTGGCCAGTGAGCCGGGGCTCAAGCATAGAATCAGCGCGCTGCGTCGGCGGGTGTTGTTTCATGCGATGGAAGACGCTGGATACGCCCATGGCGAAGCCACCGACCTGGCAGACAAGGGTTTTGAAGTATTTCTGCATGCGCGGCATCAGATCGAAGTTTTTCCTGAAGTCGAGCCGGTGCTGGAGATTCTTGCCAATCATTACTCGCTTGGCGTGGTCACCAATGGCAATGCCGATGTGCGTCGGCTGGGGTTGGCGGATTACTTCAAGTTTGCGCTGTGCGCGGAAGATATCGGCATCGCCAAACCGGATGCGCGACTGTTTCACGAGGCCTTGCAGCGCGGTGGCGCCACCGCCGAAACCGCCGTGCATATCGGTGATCATCCGGGTGATGACATTGCCGGAGCGCAGCAGGCGGGGTTACGGGCAGTCTGGTTTAACCCGGCGGGTAAAGCCTGGGAAACGGATCGCTTGCCGGATGCCGAAATCCGTAGCCTGAGCGATTTGCCAGCCGTGCTCGCACGCTGGAACCGCTGAAAAGATCGCAGCCTTCGGCAGCTCCTACAGGGAAACGCATTCCAATGTAGGAGCTGCCGAAGGCTGCGATCTTTTGATCTTTTCATCACCCATGAAAAAGCCCGCAGCGACGGCGGGCTTTTTCAGCAAGCAAGCGGCACGCCTCAGATAGGGCGGCTACCGTACTTGTTGTCCGGCTTCTTGGGCGGATCGGCGACCACATTGGCCTCCACTTCCTGCACTTTTCCGCCGCGCGACAGGAACTCTTCCATGGCCTTGGCCAGGGCGTCGCGTTCCTTGTTCTTGGCTTCAATGCTCGGCAACTCGTCTACCGACACCGCAGCCTTGGCTTTGCCTTTGGCAGCCGGGGCCGGCGTTGAAGTCGAACTTGCCGTAAGCCGAGGCGAAGTCGTTCATGCTTTTGAGTTCGATGTCTTTGGCGCGCAGGCGGAATTCGAAGTCT
>NZ_JBITSX010000080.1:0-11192 GCF_044541255.1 Pseudomonas sp. NPDC085632
GATCCAGCATTCAGCGCGCTTGGCTTTTTCACGGGACAGCTTGGTTTCACCGAAACCGTCTTCAACCGAGTCCAGCGCAACGTGAACTTCGTCACCGACATTGATAGTCAGATCGCCAGCGTCGTTGTAGAACTGCTCAAGCGGGATGAGTGCTTCAGACTTCAGGCCAGCGTGAACGGTTACCCAGCGAGCTTGGTAATCGATATCAACGATAACACCGGTGATGATGGAGCCTGCCTGAAGGTTCAGGGTTTTTAGGCTTTCTTCAAAGAGTTCCGCAAAGCTTTCGCTCATTTTAATTCCTGTAAATGAGGGCGAAGGATACGCCCATCTCCACACCCCAGACGGTGTGGGTTAGTTTCATATAGAAGAAGCGCCGCAGGACTATGACTGGTCCCCTGCCGCCTTCTTGGTCACCCGGCGATATCGCGAATGGCGATCTCGCTCATGATGCGTTCAAGCACCTGATCGATGGACAACTCCGTGGAATCCAGCTGTATGGCGTCAGCCGGCGGCTTGAGCGGGGCTACCGCTCGCTGGGTGTCACGCTCATCGCGTGCACGGATCTCATCTAGCAGACTCGACAGACTAACACCCTCGACTTTGCCCTTCAACTGCAAATATCGACGGCGCGCTCTCTCCTCGGCACTGGCGGTCAGGAAAATCTTCAGCGGTGCATCCGGAAAGACGACCGTACCCATGTCGCGACCATCAGCGACTAGTCCCGGCGCTTCCTGGAATGCACGCTGACGCTGCAGCAGCGCCTCGCGTACAGCGGGCAATGCAGCCACCTGCGAAGCACCCGAACCGACGCTTTCGGTACGGATGACATCGCTGACTTCATCACCTTCCAGAATGATGCGCTGCAACTGACCTTCGGTCGCCGCAATAAACTGAACATCCAGATGAGCGGCGAGTTTTTTCAGCAGCTCTTCATTGGTCAGGTCGACACCATGGTTGTGCGCAGCAAATGCCAGCAGGCGATAAAGCGCACCGGAGTCCAGCAGGTTCCAGCCCAGACGCTTGGCCAGAATCCCGGCTACGGTGCCTTTGCCCGAACCGCTTGGCCCATCAATGGTGATGACCGGTGCAATGTTTTTCACGACTGAGCCTCTTGTGCCACACGAATACCGACCTGCCCGCACAGTGCGAGGAAGTTCGGGAACGACGTCGCGACGTTCGCGCAATCATGGATGCGGATCGGTGCAGTGGCACGCAGGGAGGCCACACTGAAGGCCATCGCAATACGGTGATCGCCGTGACCATGCACTTCGCCGCCGCCAATCTGGCCGCCGTCGATGATGATGCCGTCCGGGGTCGGCTGGCATTTAACGCCCAGCGCCAGTAAACCGTCCGCCATCACCTGAATGCGATCCGATTCCTTGACCCGCAGCTCTTCGGCGCCGGTCAGCACGGTGCGCCCTTCGGCACAGGCAGCGGCGACGAACAACACCGGGAATTCGTCGATCGCCAGTGGAACCAGCGCCTCAGGAATCTCGATACCTTTGAGTTTAGCTGCTCGCACGCGCAGGTCAGCCACAGGCTCGCCGCCGACTTCGCGCTGGTTTTCCAGAGTGATGTCCGCGCCCATGAGACGCAGGATGTCGATCACGCCGGTGCGGGTCGGGTTGATGCCGACGTGCTCAAGCACCAGCTCCGAACCTTCGGCGATCGAGGCCGCTACAAGGAAGAACGCCGACGACGAGATGTCGCCCGGCACTTCAATGTGAGTTGCAGTCAGCTTGCCGCCAGACTCAACCGAAGCCGTAGCGCCTTCAACGTTCACCGAATAACCGAAACCGCGCAGCATGCGCTCGGTGTGATCGCGAGTCGGCGCCGGCTCGGTCACGGTGGTCTTGCCTTCAGCGTACAGACCGGCGAGCAGCAGGCAGGATTTCACCTGAGCACTGGCCATCGGCATGGTGTACGTCAGGCCTTTAAGCTTGTGACCACCACGAATGGTCATCGGTGGACGACCTTCGGCAGCAGTTTCGATCACGGCGCCCATTTCGCGCAGCGGATTGGCCACGCGGTTCATCGGACGCTTGGACAGCGAGGCATCCCCCGTCAAAACGCTGTCGAAGTTCTGCGCCGCCAGCAGGCCGGACAGCAGACGCATCGAAGTGCCGGAGTTGCCCAGATAGATCGGGCCCGGCGCCGGCTTCAGGCCATGCAGACCGACACCGTGGATGGTTACGCGGCCGTGGTGCGGGCCTTCGATGACCACGCCCATGTCGCGGAACGCCTGCAAGGTCGCCAAGGCGTCTTCGCCCTCAAGGAAGCCTTCGACTTCAGTGACGCCTTCGGCCAGCGAGCCGAGCATGATCGAACGGTGGGAAATGGATTTGTCACCCGGTACGCGAATCCGACCGGACAGGCGGCCACCAGGTTGAGCCAGGAAGATCAGATCGTTGGAATTCATAGCGTCCACATAGGCCCTGCGGGCCAGGATTTTACTGAAATGCTCGCGGGCAACCCGGGCGCGCGTGAAAACGCCCAACAATTGGTGCCCATCCCCTGCATCGACCGCGTCGCGCAAGGCGTCGAGGTCGCTGCGAAATGTATCGAGTGTGCGCAGGACAGCCTCGCGGTTGGCGAGGAAGATGTCGTGCCACATAACCGGGTCGCTTCCGGCGATTCTTGTGAAATCGCGGAAACCGCCCGCAGCGTAACGGAAGATCTCAAGATTTTCATTGCGCTTGGCCAACGAGTCGACCAGACCGAAAGCCAGCAGGTGTGGCAAATGACTGGTTGCGGCCAGTACCTCATCGTGACGCTCGACCTGCATGTGCTCGACGTCGGCGCCCAGTTCGCGCCACAGACGATCAACCACTGCCAACGCAGCCGGATCGGTTTGCTCAAGTGGCGTGAGGATAACCTTGTGGCGACGGAACAGCTCGGCATTGGAGGCTTCCACCCCGCTCTGCTCGGAACCGGCAATCGGATGGCCCGGCACGAAACGCGGCGGCATCGCACCAAACGCCTCGGTTGCCGCGCGCACGACATTGCCCTTGGCGCTGCCGACATCAGTCAGAATTGCCGAGCCCAGATCCATGCTCGCGAGACGCGCGAGCACTTTTTCCATGGCCAGAATCGGCACGGCCAATTGAATTACGTCAGCACCCTGGCAAGCCGCAGCCAAGTCCTCTTCACAACGATCAACCACGCCCAACTCGACCGCCAGCTTGCGCGATTGTGGATCGAGATCGACCCCGACCACTTCACGGCACACACCGCTTTCACGCAAGCCTTTGGCAAACGAACCACCGATCAACCCCAGACCGACCACCACAAGGCGACCGATCATAGGTGCAGCAGATTGCATTGCAGTGACATCACCCACGAGCCAGAACCTTACGCAGCGCTTCAAGGAAGCGACTGTTTTCCGCCGGCAGACCGATAGTCACACGCAGATGGTTCGGCATGCCGTAATTGGCCACCGGACGTACGATCACGCCTTCGCTCAGCAAGCCCTGGAACACAGGGGCTGCAACCTGGCCGAGATCGACGCAGATAAAGTTGCCTTTCGACTCGATCCAGCCAAGACCCAGCTCACGGAAACCGGCCTGCAACTGCTGCATGCCCGACTCGTTGAGCTGACGGCTTTGCGCCAGATACTCCTCATCCTTCAACGCTGCGCAGGCTGCTGCCAACGCGAGACTGTTGACGTTGAACGGCTGGCGAACACGGTTCAGCACATCTGCAACAACCGGAGTCGACAAACCGTAACCAACGCGCAACGCCGCCAGACCGTAGGCCTTGGAGAACGTGCGCGAGACCAGCAGATTCGGGTAAGCAGCGAGGAAATCCAGACCATCCGGCAGATCGCTGCCTTCGGCGTACTCGATATAAGCCTCGTCGAGTACCACCAGCACATGCTCCGGAACATCCTGCAGGAACTCGTCCAGCGCTTCAGCGCCGAACCAGGTGCCGGTCGGGTTGTTCGGGTTGGCGATGAATACCACGCGGGTATTGGCATCGATGGCCGCGAGCATTGCCGGCAGGTCATGCCCCCAATCCTTGGCCGGCACTACTTTGGCTTGCGCGCCGACTGCCTGAGTGGCGATCGGGTACACAGCGAAAGCGTGCTCACTGAACACCGCATTGAGGCCCGGCGCCAGGTAGGCGCGCGCGACCAGTTCAAGAATGTCGTTGGAACCATTGCCCAGCGTGACCTGATTCAGCTCGACGCGGCACTGTTCGGCCAGCAGCGATTTCAGCGCAAAACCATTGCCATCCGGATAGCGGGTCAGCTCGGCGAGCTCTTCGCGGATCGCCGCCAAGGCTTTTGGACTGGCGCCCAGCGGGTTTTCGTTGCTGGCCAGTTTGACGATTTTTGCCGGATCCAGATCCAGCTCGCGCGCCAGTTCGTCCACAGGCTTGCCCGGAACGTACGGCGAAAGTTGTTGCACGCCCGGCTGTGCCAGAGCGAGGAAATTGCCACTCATTTGCTACCGCCCCTTAGAGAACTGCTTTCGGGTAGGAACCCAGCACTTTGAGTGCTACTGCTTCCTGACTGATCTTTTCCAGCACACCTTTGATCAACGGATCACGGTGATGGCCGACGAAGTCGATGAAGAACACGTAGGTCCATTTGCCGCTGCGCGACGGACGGGTTTCGATACGGGTCAGGTCGATCCCGTTGTCGTGGAACGGCACCAGCAACTCATGGAGCGCACCGGGTTTGTTGCTCATGGACACGATGATCGAGGTCTTGTCGTCGCCGGTCGGCGGCACTTCCTGGTTGCCGATCATCAGGAAGCGCGTCGAGTTGTCGGGACGGTCTTCGATCTTCTCGGCCAGACGGGTCAGGCCATACAGCCCCGCCGCCATGTCACCGGCAATCGCCGCCGAATTCCACTCACCTTTAACCCGCTTGGCCGCTTCGGCATTACTCGACACCGCCACGCGCTCGACATTCGGGTAATGCGCGTCCAGCCATTTACGGCACTGAGCCAGCGACTGCGCATGGGAATAGATGCGGCTGATGCTGTCGGTCTTGGTGTTTTCACCGACCAACAGGTGATGGTGAATACGCAACTCGACTTCGCCACAGATGACCATGTCGTGTTCGAGGAAGCTGTCGAGCGTGTGGTTGACCGCGCCTTCGGTGGAGTTTTCCACCGGGACCACGCCAAAATTCACCGCACCGGCCGCCACTTCACGGAACACTTCGTCGATCGCCGCCATCGGCTTGCTGATGACGGCGTGGCCGAAGTGCTTCATCGCTGCGGCTTGGGTGAAGGTGCCCTCAGGGCCGAGGTAAGCCACTTTCAGTGGCTGCTCAAGCGCCAGGCACGACGACATGATCTCGCGGAACAACCGCGCCATCTCTTCGTTGCCCAATGGCCCCTGATTGCGCTCCATCACCCGCTTGAGCACCTGAGCTTCGCGCTCGGGACGATAGAACACCGGCACTTCGCCTTCGGCCAGCGAGGCCATCTTTACTCGCGCGACTTCCTGGGCGCAACGCGCACGCTCACTGATCAGCTCCATGACTTTGGTGTCCAGAGCATCAATGCGAACGCGCAGTGCCTTGAGTTCTTGCTCGGACATCAGCCGTGTTCCTTCTCGAATTCAGCCATGTACGCCACCAGCGCGTTAACCGCAGTGATGTCGACGGCGTTGTAGATGGAGGCGCGCATGCCGCCCACGGAGCGGTGGCCCTTCAGATTGAGCAAGCCACGCTCTTCGGCACCGACGAGGAATGGCTTGTCGAGACGATCGTCGGCCAGACGGAACGGCACGTTCATCCACGAGCGATCCGACTTGTTGATCGGGTTGCTGTAGAGGCCGCTGGCGTCGATGAAGTCGTACAGCGTGCGCTGCTTGACGTCGTTGAGCCTGGCGATGGCTTCAACGCCACCCTGCTCTTTCAGCCACTGGAACACCAAGCCGGACAAGTACCAGGCCAGGGTCGGCGGGGTGTTGTACATCGAGCCGTTATCCGCTGCGACTTTGTAGTCGAGCATGGTCGGGCACAGCGCGCGCGCCTTGCCGAGCAGGTCTTCGCGGATGATGTTGACGACGATGCCGCTCGGGCCGATGTTCTTCTGTGCGCCGGCGTAGATCATGCCGAAACGCGAGATATCGACCGGGCGCGAGAGGATGTCCGAAGACATGTCAGCCACCAGCGGCACATCACCGACTTCCGGGATCCACTGGAATTCCAGACCGCCGATGGTTTCGTTCGGCGCGTAGTGAACGTAAGCGGCGTCTTTCGACAGCTTCCACTCGTTCTGGCCCGGGATGGCAAAATAGTCGTAAGGCTTGGCGGTAGCGGCAACGTTGACGTGGCCGTAGCGCGAGGCTTCTTCGATGGCTTTCTGCGACCAGATACCGGTGTCGATATAATCGGCCGAGCCGCCTTCAGGTAACAGGTTCAGTGGAATTTGCGCAAACTGCTGGCTGGCGCCACCTTGCAGAAACAGCACTTTGTAGTTCGACGGGATATTCAGCAGGTCACGCAGATCCTGCTCGGCCTGAGTGGCGATGGACACGAACTCATCACTGCGATGGCTCATTTCCATGACCGACAGACCCTTGCCGTGCCAATCAAGGAGTTCACCCTGGGCGCGCTGCAGGACAGCTTCAGGAAGCGCCGCAGGACCGGCGCAGAAGTTATAGGCTCGCTTGCTCACATCCAATCTCGCTCTGATTTGGTGGTCACTTAAATCTTTTGGTCTGCGGACGATCGTTCCCACGCTCTGCGTGGGAATGCATCCAATGACGCTCTGCGTCATGGGACGCGGAGCGTCCCGAGCGGCATTCCCACGCAGAGCGTGGGAACGATCCCGTGCAGTGTTGCAAATTTTCAAACAGGACAAATAACAAGGGGGCGAATTCTCATCCGCCCCCTCGTTTGCCCGCTTATTCTTGCGGTTCTTCGTCTGCTGCGGCGTCGAGTTGCTGGTCTTCGCCAGCATCGTCGTTTACGACAGTGCCTTCGAATTCCTCGCCCTCTTCACCTTCAAGCTCTTCACCTTCGACTTCCGAAGGCTCCTGAACCCGCTCCAGCCCGACCAGGGTTTCATCCTTGGCCAGCTTGATCAGTGTGACGCCCTGAGTGTTACGGCCCAGGCTCGACACTTCGTCGACACGGGTACGCACCAGAGTGCCCTGATCGGAGATCAGCATGATTTCTTCGCCATCCTGCACCTGAACCGCACCGACCAGACGGCCGTTACGCTCGTTGCTGACCATGGCGATAACACCCTGACCGCCACGCTTGTATTCAGGGAACTCGGTGATCGCCGTACGCTTGCCGTAGCCGCGCTCGGAGGCGGTGAGGATTTCGCTGCCTTCTTCCGGAATCAGCATGGAGATCAGCTTCTGCCCTTCCGGCAGACGCATACCACGCACACCGCGGGCGGTACGGCCCATGGCGCGAACTTCGGATTCCTTGAAGCGCGTCACTTTGCCGCCGTCGGAGAACAGCATGATTTCCTGCTCGCCATCGGTGATGGCAGCGGAGATCAGGATGTCGCCTTCGTCCAGCTCCAGCGCAATCAGACCAACGCTGCGCTGACGGCTGAAGGCCACCAGCGGGGTCTTCTTCACGGTACCGTTGGCGGTCGACATGAAGATGAACGGCGCTTTTTTGCGATCAGCAGCCTTGATACGCGCACGACGTTCTTCGTCGGTCTCGTTGCTGTTTTCGATGTCTTCTACATCAACCTCAACGCCTTCAGCCTCTTCTTCTTCAGCCTGACGCTTCATGGCTTCGAGATCGACTGGCAGCATAGTGGTGATGTATTCGCCTTCGCTCAACGGCAGAAGATTGACCAGCGGACGACCACGGGCAGCGCGGGAGGCTTCCGGAATCTCGTAGGTCTTGAGCCAGTACACCTTGCCCTTGCTGGAGAACAGCAACAGCGTGGTGTGGCTGTTGGCAACCAGCAGGTGAGCGATGTAGTCCTCATCCTTGACGCCAGTGGCCGACTTGCCTTTACCGCCACGACGCTGAGCCTGGTACGCAGCCAAAGGCTGAGTCTTGGCGTAGCCACCGTGGGAGATGGTCACAACACGCTCTTCTTCCGGGATCATGTCACCCAGGGTCAGGTCGAGGCGGGCATCGAGAATTTCGGTGCGGCGCACGTCGCCGTATTCGGCACGAATCACTTCCAGCTCTTCGCGGATCACTTCCATCAGGCGCACAGCGCTGTTGAGGATGCGGATCAGCTCGCCGATCTGGTTGAGGATCTCTTGATACTCGGCCAGCAGTTTTTCGTGTTCCAGACCGGTCAGACGGTGCAGACGCAGTTCCAGAATGGCTTGCGCCTGTTCTGGCGACAGGAAGTACTTGCCTTCGCGCAGACCGTATTGTGGATCGAGGTTTTCCGGACGGCACGAATCGGCACCGGCACGCTCAACCATCGCCACCACCGCCGAGGATTCCCACGGCGTGCTGATCAGCGCTTCTTTAGCTTCCGACGGGGTCGGCGAAGCCTTGATCAGGGCGATAACCGGGTCGATGTTCGACAGGGCAACGGCCTGACCTTCAAGAATGTGGCCACGCTCACGCGCTTTGCGCAGTTCGAACACGGTACGGCGGGTGACCACTTCGCGACGGTGACGGACGAAGGCTTCCAGCAGATCCTTGAGGTTCAGGATGCGTGGGCGGCCGTCGATCAGCGCAACGATGTTGATGCCGAATACCGATTGCAGCTGGGTCTGCGCGTAGAGGTTGTTGAGGATCACCTCAGGCACTTCGCCGCGACGCAGTTCGATCACGACGCGCATACCGTCCTTGTCGGACTCGTCGCGCAGTTCGGTGATGCCTTCGAGCTTCTTCTCTTTGACCAGCTCGGCGATCTTCTCGATCAGACGCGCCTTGTTCAACTGGTAAGGGAGTTCGGTGATGACGATCTGCTGACGGCCACCGACCTTGTCGATGTCTTCAATGATCGAGCGGGCGCGCATATAAATGCGCCCGCGACCGGTGCGGTAGGCTTCGATGATGCCGGCGCGACCGTTGATGATCGCGGCGGTCGGGAAGTCCGGACCGGGGATGTACTGCATCAGCTCGTCGACGGTCAGCTCAGGGTTGTCGATGAGCGCCAGGCAACCGTCGATGACTTCACCGAGGTTGTGCGGCGGGATGTTGGTCGCCATGCCCACGGCGATACCGCTGGAGCCGTTGACCAGCAGGTTGGGGATACGGGTCGGCATGACCGCCGGGATCATTTCGGTGCCGTCGTAGTTCGGCACCCAGTCCACGGTTTCTTTGTGCAGGTCGGCCAGCAACTCATGCGCCAGCTTGGTCATGCGCACTTCGGTGTATCGCATGGCCGCAGCGTTGTCGCCGTCGACCGAACCGAAGTTGCCCTGACCGTCTACCAGCAGGTAGCGCAGGGAGAAAGGCTGGGCCATACGAACGATGGTGTAATACACCGCGGTATCACCGTGCGGGTGATACTTACCGATCACGTCGCCGACAACACGGGCAGATTTCTTGTACGGCTTGTTGTAGTCGTTGCCCAGCTCGCTCATCGCGAACAGTACGCGACGGTGCACGGGCTTGAGGCCATCGCGCGCATCCGGCAGTGCACGGCCGACGATTACGCTCATCGCGTAGTCGAGGTAGGACTGCTTCAGCTCGTCTTCGATATTGACCGGGAGGATTTCTTTGGCCAGTTCGCCCATGAGAAGCCTGATTCCTTTTTCTGGTGAAACTTCGTCATATCCATATGGGACCAACGAAGCTCGTCGGGGCCGGCCGAGTGCCATGCGCCGACTTACGACAAATCAACACTGGATCGCGGATTTGCGCAGTAAAGACAGCTCCGTGGAGCTGCCTCGGAAAACGCCGGATGTTATCACAAAGGCCGCCACGCACCTATCCCCCTGATGCGCATGGAGCATAGTTAGTTGACCGGTGACAGGCTTAACGGGGACGAGAGAAGCTCAGAGCTTCTTTGAATGCAGAATTGGGGCTTGGTTTAGCGATGTTTATTGACTTTTAGGGCCTCATCGCTGGCAAGCCAGCTCCCACAAGATCAGTGGCGAGCACAAAACCTGTGGGAGCTGGCTTGCCAGCGACGGCGTCCGAACAGACGCCAAAGCCAATCAATGCAGGCGTTTGCGGCACATCAACTGGGCCATTTTCGCGGTATCCGGGCGTTCGACGATGCCCTTTTCGGTGACGATCGCGTCGATGAGATCCGCCGGCGTCACGTCAAACACCGGGTTGAACGCTTCAACGTCCGCACCGACGCGCTTGCCGCCCACTTCGAGCAATTCGGCACCATCACGCTCCTCGATCGGGATGTCATCGCCACTGGCCAGATTCATGTCGATGGTCGAACTCGGTGCCACCACCATGAAACGCACGCCGTGGTGCATGGCGTTGACCGCCAGTTGGTAGGTGCCGATCTTGTTCGCCACGTCACCGTTGGCCGTGATGCGGTCAGCACCAACGATCACCCAGGTCACACCCTTGGTTTTCATGATGTGCGCGGCGGCGGAGTCGGCATTCAGCGTGACCGGGATGCCTTCATTGGCCAGTTCCCACGCGGTCAAGCGCGAGCCCTGCAGCCACGGACGGGTTTCGTCGGCGTAAACACGCTCGACCATGCCTTCCAGATAAGCCGCACGAATCACCCCCAGCGCGGTACCGAAGCCGCCGGTGGCCAGCGCGCCGGTATTGCAGTGGGTCAGAATCGCCTGCGCATTGCCCTGATGCTTGCGGATCAGGTCGACGCCCAACTGAGCCATGGTCAGGTTGGCTTCGCGGTCGCTTTCATGGATGGCGATGGCTTCCGCTTCCAGCGCTGCCAGCGGATCGGCGTTCTCTTTCAAGCGATCAAGGCGATCGTGCATGCGGCCAAGTGCCCAAAACAGGTTGACCGCCGTCGGACGGGAATCGGCCAGCAAGGCGAAATCCTCTTCCAGCGCCGCGTACCAATCGCCACCTTCGGCGATCCGCGCGCGGGCCGCGAGGACGATGCCATAAGCGGCACTGATGCCAATGGCCGGCGCGCCACGCACCACCATCGAGCGAATCGCTTCAGCCACGCCAGCGGCGCTGGTGTAGGCAATCCACGTTTCCTCGAACGGCAAAATACGCTGATCCAGCAGGTGGAGCGCGCCATCTCGCCAATCGAGCCAGACACCGTAAGGTCGCGCGACGGGAATCATCAGCGCCGCGCCCAGCAGGCGCGCGTGCAGAACCTGATCCCACGCCATGCCGG
>NZ_JBITSX010000081.1:0-10723 GCF_044541255.1 Pseudomonas sp. NPDC085632
CGTCTTTGGTGCCTTGCCGTTGAACGTCGGTGAGCAGGCGGATGATCGTCGCCTGGTGGAATCCACTCGTGCGTTGTTCAAAACCGGTTTCTTTCAAGATATCCAGCTGGGCCGCGAAGGCAACGTTCTGGTCATCACGGTCGTCGAGCGTCCGTCGGTCGCCAGTATCGAAATCGAAGGCAACAAGGCGATCTCGACTGAAGACCTGATGAAAGGTCTCAAGCAATCCGGTCTGGCCGAAGGCGAGATCTTCCAGCGCGCCACCCTTGAAGGCGTGCGTAACGAACTGCAACGTCAGTACGTCGCGCAAGGTCGCTACTCGGCTACGGTCGATACCGAAGTGGTATCGCAACCGCGTAACCGCGTCGGCCTGAAAGTGAAGATCAACGAAGGTACCGTTGCGGCGATTCAGCACATCAACGTGGTGGGCAACACGGTTTTCCCTGAGGAAGACCTGACCGACCTGTTCGAACTGAAGACCACCAACTGGCTGTCGTTCTTCAAGAACGATGACAAGTACGCCCGTGAAAAACTGTCCGGTGACCTGGAGCGTCTGCGTTCCTACTACCTGGATCGTGGCTATATCAATATGGATATCGCTTCGACTCAGGTGTCGATCACTCCGGACAAGAAACACGTCTACATTACTGTCAACGTCACCGAAGGCGAGAAGTACACCGTACGTGACGTCAAGCTCAGCGGTGATCTGAAAGTCCCTGAGGATCAAGTCAAATCCCTGCTGCTGGTGCAGAAGGGGCAGGTGTTCTCGCGCAAGCTGATGACCACCACGTCCGAGCTGATCACCCGTCGACTGGGTAACGAGGGTTACACCTTCGCCAACGTCAACGGCGTACCTCAACCGCACGATGATGATCACACTGTAGACATTCTGTTCGCCGTTGATCCGGGCAAGCGTGCCTACGTCAACCGCATCAACTTCCGCGGCAACACCAAGTCCGAGGACGAAGTGCTGCGTCGTGAAATGCGTCAGATGGAAGGCGGTTGGGCGTCGACTTACCTGATCGACCAATCCAAAACCCGTCTTGAGCGTCTGGGCTTCTTTAAAGAAGTCAACGTTGAAACCCCTGCCGTGCCAGGTGTCGACGACCAGGTTGACGTGAACTACGCCGTGGAAGAGCAGGCTTCCGGTTCGATTACCGCCAGTGTCGGTTTCGCCCAGAGTGCCGGTCTGATCCTCGGTGGTTCGATCACCCAGAACAACTTCCTCGGGACGGGTAACCGTGTCAGCATCGGCCTGACCCGCAGCGAATACCAGAGCCGCTACAACTTTGGCTACGTTGACCCGTACTGGACTGCCGATGGTGTCAGCCTGGGTTACAACGCGTTCTATCGCACCACCGACTATAAAGACCTCGACGTCGACGTAGCCAGCTATGCGGTAGACAGCCTGGGTGCCGGTGTGAACGTTGGCTACCCGATCAGCGAGACTTCGCGTCTGACGTTTGGTCTCTCGGTTCAGCAGGACGAAATCAAGACCGGTACCTACACCGTTGACGAGATTTTCGACTTCGTTAACAAGGAAGGCGACAAGTACCTGAACTTCAAGGCTTCGGCCGGCTGGTCCGAATCGACCCTGAACAAAGGCGTACTGCCTACTCGTGGCCGTTCCCAGAGCCTTACACTGGAAACCACTGTGCCGGGCAGCGACCTGTCGTTCTACAAACTGGATTACCGCGGTCAGCTGTTCCAGCCGATCAGCGAGAACTACACCCTGCGTCTGCACACCGAATTGGGTTACGGCGACGGTTATGGTTCGACCGACGGCTTGCCGTTCTATGAAAACTACTATGCTGGTGGTTTCAACTCGGTTCGTGGTTTCAAGGACAGTACTCTCGGCCCACGCAGTACGCCGAGCCGTGGTACCAACCCGGGCACATTGGCTGACCCGGACCAGGATCCACTGCCGTTCGGTGGTAACGTCCTGATCCAGGGTGGTGTCGAGGTTCTGTTCCCGCTGCCGTTCGTGAAAGATCAACGCTCCCTGCGTACCTCGGTATTCTGGGATGTCGGTAACGTGTTTGACTCCAAGTGCTCGGACACTACAAACGCCAACGGCTCGAAGTCGAACACGCAGTGCAACGACATCAGCCTGAGCAACATGGCCAGTTCCGTGGGTGTGGGCGTGACCTGGGTCACCGCACTGGGTCCTCTGAGCTTCGCATTGGCCATGCCGATCAAGAAACCGGATGACGCTGATACTCAAGTGTTCCAATTCTCCCTCGGCCAGACGTTCTAAGCGTCTGACCCAAGATAACGACAATGGATTTTGTAGGAGTGCATCGTGCGTAAGTTGACTCAATTGGTTCTCCTGGCCTCCTTGATGGTGGCAGGCCCGGCATTTGCCGACATGAAAATTGCCGTTCTGAACTATCAGATGGCCTTGCTGGAATCCGACGCTGCGAAGAAATACGCCGTGGATGCCGAGAAGAAGTTCGGTCCGCAACTGACCAAGCTGAAAACGCTGGAAAGCAGCGCCAAGGGTATTCAGGATCGTCTGATGGCCGGTGGCGACAAAATGCAGCAGGGTGAGCGTGAGCGTCTGGAGCTGGAATTCAAGCAAAAGGCCCGTGACTTCCAGTTCCAGTCCAAGGAGCTGAACGAAGCCAAAGCCGTTGCTGACCGCGAAATGCTCAAGCAACTGAAGCCGAAGCTGGATAGCGCAGTGGAAGAAGTCATCAAGAAAGGTGGTTTTGATCTGGTGTTCGAGCGTGGTGCAGTGATCGATGTCAAACCTCAGTACGACATCACGCGCCAGGTTATCGAGCGCATGAATCAGCTGAAGTAACCCATGACCGTGAATATCAAGCTCGGCCAATTGGCCGAGTTCCTCGGCGCCACCCTGCGTGGCGACCCTGAGACGAAAATTACTGGGCTAGCCACTTTGCAAGAGGCTGGCCCAGCTCAGTTGAGCTTTCTGGCAAACCCTCAATATCGCAAATACCTCGCCGGTTCGCAGGCAGCAGCACTGCTGCTCAAAGAAGCCGATGCCGAAGGATTTGCCGGTAATGCGTTGGTGGTGCCGGATCCTTACCTGGCTTACGCGCGAATCTCGCATCTGTTCGATCCCAAGCCAAAAGCCTCTGCGGGTATCCATCCTTCGGCGGTCATTGCGCCTGACGCCATGGTTGATCCAGCTGCCAGCATCGGCCCGTTCGTGGTGATCGAGGCCGGTGCGCGGATTGCGGCAAACGTGACACTGGGCGCGCATTGCTTCATCGGCGCGCGCAGTGAAATCGGCGAAGGCGGCTGGCTAGCGCCCCGCGTAACGCTGTATCACGACGTGCGCATCGGCAAGCGTGTGGTTATCCAGTCCGGTGCCGTGCTCGGCGGCGAAGGTTTCGGTTTCGCCAACGAGAAAGGCATCTGGCAGAAAATAGCCCAGATCGGTGGCGTGACCATCGGCGACGATGTCGAGATTGGCGTGAACACCGCCATCGACCGTGGTGCGTTGGCCGATACCGTGATCGGCAATGGCGTGAAGCTCGACAACCAGATCCAGATCGCCCACAACGTTCAGGTCGGTGATCACACCGCCATGGCGGCGTGCGTCGGGATCTCCGGCAGCACTAAAATCGGCAAGCATTGCATGCTCGCCGGTGGTGTCGGTCTGGTCGGCCACATTGATATTTGCGACAACGTTTTCCTCACCGGGATGACCATGGTGACCCACTCGATTACCGAGCCGGGTGCCTATTCTTCCGGTACAGCCATGCAACCGGCGGCCGAATGGCGCAAAAGCGCGGCCCGCATCCGTCAGCTCGATGACATCGCGCGACGTTTGAAACAGCTGGAAAAGCGCGTAGGGGAAGTGACCCCTGACGGCAATGCTTCATCAGATGGCTGATACCATTTCCATATCAAGTGTGCACAGCCTCTAGACTGCCTCCTTGATTTGCTAGAGGAGTGCGCGTCAGTCGCGCTCCCAATCTTTACATAGGCTTCCCCCCGAAATGATGGACATCAACGAGATTCGCGAATACCTGCCTCACCGTTACCCGTTCCTGCTGGTGGACCGGGTGGTGGAACTGGACACTGAAGGCAAGCGCATTCGCGCCTACAAGAATGTCAGCATCAATGAACCGTTCTTCAATGGTCACTTCCCTGCGCATCCAATCATGCCGGGCGTGCTGATCATCGAAGCGATGGCTCAGGCTGCCGGGATCCTCGGTTTCAAAATGCTCGACGTGAAGCCAGCCGATGGCACGCTTTACTACTTCGTCGGCTCCGACAAGCTGCGCTTCCGCCAGCCGGTGTTGCCGGGCGATCAGTTGATCCTCGAAGCCAAGTTCATCAGTTGCAAGCGTCAGATCTGGAAGTTCGAATGCCAGGCTTCGGTCGATGGCAAGCCGGTCTGCTCCGCTGAAATCATCTGCGCGGAACGCAAGCTATGAGTTTGATTGACCCTCGCGCAATCATCGATCCGTCGGCCGTTCTGGCTGATGGCGTCGAGGTCGGCCCGTGGTCGATCATCGGCGCAGGTGTGGAAATCGGCGAGGGTACCGTGATCGGGCCGCATGTAATCCTCAAAGGCCCAACCCGCATCGGTAAGCACAATCGCATCTACCAGTTTTCCTCGGTAGGCGAAGACACGCCTGATCTGAAATACAAGGGTGAAGAAACCCGTCTGGTGATCGGTGACCACAACGTCATCCGCGAAGGCGTGACGATTCACCGTGGCACCGTGCAGGATCGCTCGGAAACCACGCTGGGCGATCACAACCTGATCATGGCCTACGCGCACATCGGTCACGACAGCGTCATCGGCAATCATTGCATTCTGGTCAACAACACGGCGTTGGCTGGCCACGTGCACGTTGATGACTGGGCGATCCTCTCCGGGTTCACCCTGGTGCACCAGTATTGCCACATTGGCGCCCACAGCTTTTCCGGCATGGGCACCGCGATCGGCAAGGACGTTCCGGCGTTCGTCACCGTGTTCGGCAACCCGGCCGAAGCACGCAGCATGAACTTCGAAGGCATGCGCCGCCGCGGTTTCAGCGAAGACGCGATCCACACCCTGCGTCGCGCTTACAAAACCGTCTATCGCCAGGGCCTCACGGTCGAACAGGCGCTGGCTGAACTGGCCGAACCTGCGGCGCAGTACCCGGAAGTCGCGATATTCCGCGACTCCATCCAGTCGTCGACTCGCGGCATCACTCGCTGATCATGGCCAATCTGCGTATTGCGCTGGTGGCGGGTGAAGCTTCCGGTGACATTCTCGGCGCCGGTCTTATGCGCGCCCTCAAGGCGCAGCATCCGGCGGTCGAGTTCATCGGCGTCGGCGGCCCGTTGATGCAGGCCGAAGGCCTGACCTCCTACTTTCCGATGGAGCGTTTATCGGTCATGGGGCTGGTGGAAGTGCTCGGGCGCCTGCGCGAGTTGCTCAAGCGCCGCAAGGACCTGATCGCCACGCTGATCGCCGAGAAACCGGATGTGTTCATCGGTATCGACGCGCCGGACTTCAACCTCAATATCGAACTCAAGCTGCGTCAGGCCGGGATCAAAACCGTACATTACGTCAGCCCGTCGGTGTGGGCGTGGCGGCAGAAGCGTGTGCTGAAGATCCGCGAAGGCTGCGATCTGATGCTGACACTGCTGCCGTTCGAAGCCAGATTCTACGAAGAGAAGGGCGTACCAGTGCGGTTCGTCGGTCATACCCTGGCCGATACCATTCCGCTTGAAGCTGATCGCGCTGCGGCGCGTGCCGAGCTGGGCTTGCCCGACGGCCCGCTGGTGGCGTTGATGCCCGGCAGTCGCGGCGGCGAAGTGTCGCGACTGGGTGCACTGTTCCTCGATACTGCCGAACGTCTGCGCGCGATGCGCCCGGGTTTGCGCTTTGTCATCCCGTGCGCCAACCCGGAGCGCCGCGCGCAGCTAGAAGAGTTGCTCGCCGGCCGTGATCTGCCGGTAACCTTGCTCGACGGCAAATCCCATCTGGCACTGGCTGCGTGCAACGCCGTGCTGATCGCCTCCGGCACCGCCACCCTCGAAGCATTGCTGTACAAGCGGCCAATGGTCGTCGCTTACCGCTTGGCACCACTGACGTTCTGGATTCTCAAACGCATGGTCAAGAGCCCGTATGTGTCGCTGCCGAACCTGCTCGCTCAGCGTTTGCTGGTGCCAGAATTATTGCAGGATGATGCGACGGTCGAAGCGCTGGCGCAGACCCTGTCGCCGCTGATCGAAGGCGGCGAAGAACAGACCCGCGGGTTCGACGAGATCCACCGCACACTGCGGCTGGATGCCTCCAATCAGGCGGCGGACGCCGTCCTCAACCTGATCGGTCAGACACGATGAGCAAGGCAAGCATGCAGATGGGCCTGGATTTCACCCTGGTCGCCGAAGTTGAAGAACTGGTCGCCGGTGTCGATGAAGTCGGTCGTGGCCCGTTGTGCGGCGCGGTGGTGACGGCGGCGGTGATCCTCGATCCGAACCGGCCGATCCTCGGTCTCAACGACTCGAAGAAACTCACCGAAGCCAAGCGCGAAAAGCTCTACGACGAAATCATCGAGAAGTCCCTGAGCTGGTGCATCGCCCGCGCCGAAGTCGAAGAAATCGACGAACTGAATATTTTGCACGCGACGATGTTGGCCATGCAGCGCGCAGTGGCCGGCCTGCACATTCAGCCGAAACTGGCGATGATCGACGGCAACCGCTGCCCGCAACTGCCGATGCGCGCCGAAGCGGTCGTGCAGGGTGACGGCAAGGTGCCGGCCATTGCTGCGGCGTCGATTCTGGCCAAAGTCAGCCGCGACCGTGAGATGGCTGCATTCGAATTGATCTACCCGGGTTACGGCATCGGTGGCCATAAAGGCTACCCGACGCCCGTTCATCTGGAAGCGTTGGTGCGTCTTGGTCCGACGCCGATTCACCGGCGCTCGTTCGCCCCGGTGCGTCAGGCTTATGAAGCGCTGGAAGGTCTGACGCAGGTTTAGTCGCAAGGCTGATGTTTTGTTCGAGGCCCGGTACAATCCGGGCCTTGTTGTCTCTATGTAACTGGACAGGATCACTATGCCGGCTTCATTCGTTCATCTACGCCTGCACACTGAATACTCCCTGGTCGACGGGCTGGTGCGGATCAAGCCACTGGTCAAGGCGCTGACGGCCATGAACATGCCGGCGGTCGCGGTCACCGACCAGAACAACATGTGTTCTCTGGTCAAATTCTATAAAAACACCATGGGCGCAGGCATCAAGCCGATTTGCGGCGCCGACCTGTGGTTGTCGAACAAAGACCCGGACGCACCGCTGAGCCGGCTCAGCCTGTTGGTGATGAACGCCAAGGGCTATCGCAACCTCACCGAGTTGATCTCGCGCGGCTTCATCGAAGGCCAGCGCAACGGCATGATCATCATCGAGCGCCAGTGGGTTGCCGAAGCCAATGAAGGCCTGATCATGCTGTCCGCTGCCAAAGAAGGCGAGATCGGCATGGCGCTGATCGGTGGCAACCCGGCGGAAGCCGAAGCCTTGGCGCGCGAGTGGATGACGGTGTTTCCGGATCGTTTCTATCTGGAAATCCAGCGCACCAACCGCCCCAACGATGAAGAGCAACTGCACGGTGCCGTGGCCCTTGCCGACAAACTCGGCGCGCCTTTGGTGGCGAGCAACGATGTGCGCTTCATCAAGCAGGAAGATTTTGCCGCCCACGAAACCCGCGTGTGCATCGGTGAAGGCCGTGCCCTCGACGATCCGCGGCGCTCGAAGAATTACAGCGATCAGCAATACCTGAAAAGCGCCGAAGAGATGATCGAGCTGTTCAGTGACATTCCCGACGCCATCGAAAATACCGTCGAGATTGCCAAGCGCTGCAACATTGAAGTGAAACTGGGCACGCACTTTCTGCCCAACTTCCCGATTCCCGATGGCATGACCATCGACGAGTATTTCCGTAAGGTCTCCTTCGACGGTCTCGAAGAGCGCTTGGCGGTGCTGCTGCCCAAGGACACCACCGAAGACTACGAAGCCAAGCGTCAGGTCTATGTTGATCGCTTGAATTTCGAGCTGGATATCATCATCCAGATGGGCTTCCCCGGTTACTTCCTGATCGTTATGGACTTTATCCAGTGGGCCAAAAGCAACGGCGTGCCAGTAGGTCCGGGCCGTGGTTCGGGTGCCGGTTCGCTGGTGGCCTATGTGCAGAAGATCACCGACCTCGACCCGCTGGAATACGACCTGCTGTTCGAACGTTTCCTTAACCCGGAACGGGTCTCGATGCCCGACTTCGACGTCGACTTCTGCATGGATGGTCGTGACCGCGTTATCGATTATGTGGCCGAAAAATACGGTCGCAACGCGGTGAGCCAGATCATCACCTTCGGTTCCATGGCCGCCAAGGCTGTGGTGCGCGACGTGGCGCGGGTGCAGGGCAAGTCCTACGGTTTGGCGGATCGTCTGTCGAAGATGATTCCGTTCGAAGTCGGCATGACCCTGGAAAAAGCCTACGAGCAGGAAGAGATCCTGCGTGACTTCATCAAGGTCGATGAAGAGGCCGCAGAAATCTGGGAGATGGCGCGCAAGCTCGAAGGCGTCGTGCGTAACGTCGGTAAACACGCCGGTGGTGTGGTTATCGCGCCGACCAAACTGACTGACTTCTCGCCGATCTATTGCGACGAGGCCGGTGACGGTCTGGTAACCCAGTTCGACAAGGACGACGTTGAAGCGGCCGGTCTGGTGAAGTTCGACTTCCTCGGTCTGCGTACGTTGACAGTGATCGACTGGGCGCTGAAGACCATCAACCGCGACCGCGCCAAGGTCGACGAGCCGCCGCTGGACATCGCGTTCATCCCGCTCGACGACAAGCCGACTTACACGCTGTTGCAAAAAGCTGAAACCACGGCGGTGTTCCAGCTTGAATCCCGCGGCATGAAAGAGCTTATCAAAAAGCTCAAGCCCGACTGTCTGGAAGACTTGATCGCACTGGTGGCCCTGTTCCGTCCGGGCCCGTTGCAGTCCGGCATGGTTGATGACTTTATCAACCGTAAGCACGGTCGCGCCGAGCTGGCGTATCCGCACTCCGACTATCAGTACGAAGGCCTCAAGCCAGTATTGGCGCCGACCTACGGCATCATTCTGTATCAGGAACAGGTGATGCAGATTGCTCAGGTCATGGCCGGTTACACCCTCGGTGGTGCGGACATGCTGCGCCGGGCGATGGGTAAGAAAAAACCCGAAGAGATGGCCAAGCAGCGCGGTGGTTTCATTGAAGGTTGCAAGACCAACAATATCGAAGCCGACCTCGCCGGTAACATTTTCGACCTGGTGGAAAAATTCGCCGGTTACGGTTTCAACAAGTCTCACTCTGCCGCTTACGGTCTGGTTTCATACCAGACTGCCTGGCTGAAGACCCACTACCCGGCGCCGTTCATGGCTGCGGTACTGTCGGCGGACATGCACAACACCGACAAGGTCGTGACCTTGATCGAAGAAATTCGCACCATGAAGCTGCGTCTCGACGCGCCGGATGTGAATACGTCGGAGTTCAAGTTCACGGTGAACGACGAAGGCCGCATCATTTATGGTCTCGGCGCGATCAAGGGGGTGGGCGAGGGGCCTGTCGAAGCGATCACTGAGGCGCGCGAGGACGGGCCGTTCAAGGATCTGTTCGATTTCTGCGCACGGGTCGACCTCAAACGCATCAACAAACGCACCCTCGACGGTTTGATCCGCAGCGGCGCTCTGGATCGCCTTGGCCCGTACTTCCACGATGAGCAAAAAGCCTACCAAGCCAACATCGACCGCAACCGCGCGGTGCTGCTGACGGCCATGGAAGAGGCGATCAAGGCCGCCGAACAAACTGCACGCACTCAGGACAGCGGGCACTCGGACCTGTTCGGTGGACTCTTCGTCGAAGAAGACGCTGACGTTTACGCCAACCATCGCAAGGCCAAGGAGTTGACGCTCAAGGAGCGGCTCAAAGGGGAGAAAGACACTCTGGGCCTGTACCTGACCGGTCACCCGATTGATGAATACGAAGGTGAAATCCGTCGTTTCGCCCGCCAGCGCATCATTGATCTGAAACCGGCGCGAGATACCCAGACCGTCGCAGGCATGATCATTGCGCTGCGGGTCATGAAGAACAAGAAGGGCGACAAGATGGGGTTCATCACCCTGGATGACCGCTCTGGACGCATCGAGGCCTCGCTGTTTTCCGAGTCGTTCCATGCGGCGCAGTCGTTGTTGCAGACTGACGCGATGGTGGTCGTCGAAGGCGAGGTCAGCAATGACGACTTCTCCGGCGGCCTGAAGCTGCGGGTCAAGCGCGTGATGAGCATGGAAGATGCGCGCACCAACCTCGCCGAGAGCTTGCGCCTGAAGCTGCAAACCCAGGATCTGAAGGGCGATCAGCTACGCTGGTTGGGGGATTTGCTCAAGCGTCATCGTGGCGCTTGCCCGATCACCATGGAATACACCAGCCCGGATGCCAAGACCTTGTTGCAGTTTGGTGAGACGTGGCGAATTGATCCGGCGGATGCCTTGATTCAGGCGCTGCGTGACCAGTTCGGGCGAGACAACGTCTTCCTCCAATACCGTTGACCGGCAAGTGCCATCATGGCGCTCGCCCGCAACCTGAATTTTTAATCTCGACCTCAGCGCGCCTCTCCCTTAAGGTAGGGCGCGAATAGACAACCGGCCGGCCCAAGCTCATTTGGGACACGACCCAAGACGGACGCCTATGAACCCGAATTTTCTAGATTTCGAACAG
>NZ_JBITSX010000082.1:0-10526 GCF_044541255.1 Pseudomonas sp. NPDC085632
AGGCGCCAGCCGTTGGCGCGAAGGCGTGCAGTGCCTGATCGGCAACGGCGTGGTGGTTGCACCTGACGCCCTGCTGCGCGAGATCACCAAGCTGGAAGAAAAAGGCGTACCGGTGCGCGAGCGTCTGCGTATCAGCCCGTCCTGCCCGCTGATCCTGTCCTTCCACGTGGCGCTGGACCAGGCTCGTGAAAAGGCCCGTGGCGAGCTGAAGATCGGTACCACCGGTCGCGGCATCGGCCCGGCTTACGAAGACAAGGTCGCTCGTCGTGGCCTGCGTGTTGGCGATCTGCTGAACATGCCGCGCTTCGAAGACAAGCTGCGTGAACTGGTGGATTACCACAACTTCATGCTGGTTGGTTACTACAAAGAGCCGGCCATCGAGTTCGAAAAAACCCTGGCCGAGTGCAAGGAATACGCCGAGCTGCTCAAGCCGCTGATGCTCGACGTGACCGCCGAGCTGCACGACCTGCGTCGCGCCGGCAAAGACATCATGTTCGAAGGCGCCCAGGGTTCGTTGCTCGACATCGACCACGGTACCTACCCGTACGTGACCAGCTCCAACACCACTGCCGGTGGCGTAGCGACCGGTTCCGGCGTTGGCCCGATGTTCCTGGACTACATCCTGGGCATCACCAAGGCTTACACCACTCGCGTCGGTTCGGGCCCGTTCCCGACTGAGCTGTTCGACGACGTTGGTGCGCACCTTGCCAAGCAAGGTCACGAGTTCGGCGCCACCACCGGCCGGGCCCGTCGTTGCGGCTGGTTCGACGCCGTTATCCTGCGTCGCGCTATCGATGTGAACAGCATCTCGGGTATCTGCCTGACCAAGCTGGACGTACTCGACGGCCTGGAAACCATCAACATCTGCGTCGGCTACAAAGATGCCGAAGGCAACGCCGTTGCTCCGACCGACGCTGACAGCTACGTAGGCCTGCAGCCTGTGTACGAAGAAGTACCGGGCTGGACCGAATCGACCGTGGGCGCCAAGACCCTGGAAGAGCTGCCAGCTAACGCTCGTGCCTACATCAAGCGCGTTGAAGAGTTGATCGGCGCGCCGATCGACATTATTTCGACGGGCCCGGACCGCAACGAAACCATCGTTCTGCGTCATCCGTTTGCTTGATAAGTCGTTGATGTAAAAACACAAAGGCCCCTTGATCGGGGCCTTTGTCGTTTATGCCTGTTGGACGGCATGACCTTTGCTGTGAATCTATCTACAAGAGTGCCATCAAATTAATGGCGTCAGAAGTAGAGGTATTCACAGTGTCGGCCGTTCTCTCACTGTTACAAAGCCGTTTGTTGCGGCCTGTATTCGTTACCCTTGGTATCGCCCTTTTGGTGCAGGTGTTGGTGGCGGTTGCCCTGACGCGGAGCACCGTCACGGCGCTGGAAGCTGATTTGGCTGTGCGCCTGGGCGCCGACAGCCAGAAACTCTCCGGTGAACTGGAGCAGGCCGGGCGAGAGGTCACGTCGAGCCTTGATGCGTTGTCCGCCAGTACCCGTCAGCGGCTGACTGCCGGTCTGTCTTCGCGACTGAAAGACGAGCAGGCGCAGTTGCGTGCGACCCTGGAAAAGGATCTGAAGGATTCGGCCAACGACATGGCGCAGTTGCTCGCCTCGGTGGCGCCGCGCGCCATGTGGGACAGCGACGTGCCGACCCTGTCCGAGTTCGCCCGGCGGGCCCAGCGCAATCCCAATGTGTTGTTTGTGGTGTATGACGACGCCACTGGCCAGCATCTGACCCGTTATCTCAATCGTGAAAACCCGATCAACAAGGCCCTTCTGGAAAAAGGCCAGGGCGAGCGTGCGCTGGATAAGGTGCTGGATGCGGCGAAGAGCGATCCGTCGGTCTACTACCTCGAAGCGTCGATCAACCCTAATGGCGTGGAAATCGGCAAGGTGCTGATGGGGGTTTCCACTGCGTCGGTGGAAACCGATCTGGCAGCGCTCGACAAGCGCTTCTCGGCATTGATCGCCAGCAGTGATCAATTGGTCGGTGACAGCCTGAAGGGCGCTGCGGCAGATAGCGCCAAGGCCATGCAAACACGTCTGCAGTCGGCGCAGTCCACGGCTACCGAGATGAAAGCCAATACCGCCAATACCGTTCAAGAGGCTGCTGCGACCCTGCGCTGGCGGATCGGCATGGGCCTGGCGTTGGTCGGTTGCGGTGTGCTGCTGTTGCTGGCGGTCGTGCTCGGTCATCGCGTGGTCAATCGGCTGAAGATGCTCAATGCGGCGATGGATGATCTGGCGGCGGGCGAGGGCGATCTGACCAAGCGTGTGCAGATCAACAGCAAAGATGAGATCGGTGACATGGCTTCGGCGGTCAATCGCTTTGTGGATAAGTTGCAGCCGATCGTGCGCGAGGCAGGCGATGTCGCGCAGCGTACTGGCGTCGAGATTGGCGCGATGACCCTGCGCAATGCCGGTGCGGATGCGGCGGCGGGCATGCAGCGTGATGAAGTGGCGGAGAGTCTGCGCGCACTGTCGCAAATGGCGGATGAAGCGCAGTCGGAAAGCCATGCGATGCAAGCGGCGTTGAAGCAGGTTGTGGATATTCGTCAGGCCACGGACGAAAACACTCGCACCTCCGCCAAGGTCGGCAGCCTGATCGAGGCGCTGGCGGGGCAGGTCGACACCGGTGCGAAAGTCATTGAGCGGCTGGCGCAGCAGAGCGAGCAGATTGAGGTGGTATTGACGGTGATTCACGGGATTGCCGAGCAGACCAACCTGCTGGCGCTCAACGCGGCCATCGAGGCGGCGCGTGCTGGTGAGACCGGGCGTGGATTCGCTGTGGTGGCCGACGAAGTGCGGGCGCTGGCGAGCAAGACACAAAGTTCTACCGGCGACATTCAGGCGCATATCGTCGCGTTGCAACAGGGTGCACGTGAGGCGGTCGAGGCGATCGGTCAGGCCGGGCGTCAGGCCAGCGAAGGTTTGCTGGTGTTGCGTGACAGTGCGCGGTTGCAGCAGTCGGTACAAACGTCTGTCGAGCAGGTGCACGCGGCGATTGGTCTGGCAACCCAGGCAGCGGCGCATCAGGCGCAAGGCGCGCAAGCGGTGCGTGGTCGCGTCGAGACGATTCATGCGCAGGCCGAGAAGGCGGCGCAGGCGGTGGTGGAGACCACGGCGAGTGGCAAGGTGCTGGATGGCTTGGCGGCGCAGTTGAAGGCGAGTCTGGGGCAGTTCAGGGCTTAAGATCAAAAGATCGCAGCCTGCGGCAGCTCCTACATTGATCTCCTGTAGGAACTGCCGCAGGCTGCGATCTTTTAGCGGCTCAAATACATCCGCGTCGTCAGCAGGTAAACCGGTAACCCGGAAACCAAAATCAACAACGCCGCATAAGGCGCCGCCGCCGCAAACTCGACGTTCGCGGTATGCGCCCACACCTCGGTCGCCAGCGTATTAAGCCCGGTCGGACTCAACAGCAACGTCGCCGTCAATTCCTTCATCGCATCGAGAAACACCAGCGCAAACGCCGCGCCCAATGCCGGGAAGATGATCGGCAGCGTCACTCGGCAAAACGCCGTGAACGAAGAAGCGCCCAGCGTGCGTGCAGCCTCTTCCAGCTGTGGCGCAGCTTTGTTCAGAGCCGTGCGGATCGGCGCCTGCGCCAGTGGCAGAAACAGCAGCGCATAAGCGATCAGCAGCAGTCCCGACGTCTGATACAGCGCTGGCACGTAATGCAGGGCGAAATACACCAGCGTCAACGCAATCACCAATCCTGGCAGTGCATGCAGCAGATACGGCAAGCGCTCGGCCCAAATCGCCAGTTGGCCTTTGTAGCGCACCACCAGCAAGCCGACCGGCACGGCCAGCACCAGGCACAGCGCCGCACCGCCAAGGGAAAGTGCCAAGGAAGAAAGCAGCGCTTCAGTGATTGCTGCGACCGGGAATGCTGCCGATGAACCAACCGCCAGCCAGTACGCCAGCATTCCCAGCGGAATCCCGCTGCCGACAATCGCCAGCATCAGGCAATACGCCTGACCAGCCGCCGCCCATGGCCCCAGTCGAACTTGATCGGCCTGACGCGCTGCGCCTTGACCTGTGCGCACATGCCGACCCTTGCCGCGCACGCGTAATTCCAGCCACAACAACACCAGACACAACGCCAGCAAAACGGCCGAAAGCATCGCCGCGTTGGCGTTACTGAATTCCAGTTCGAACTGTTGATAGATCGCCGTGGTGAAGGTTTGCAGGCCGATGATCGACAGCGCGCCGAATTCCACCAGCATGTGCAAAGCAATCAACAGCGAACCGGCCAACAACGACGGCCAAAGCAGCGGCAGGGTGACGCGAAAAAACACTCCCCAGCGATTCTGCCCCAGGGTGCGCGCCGACTCTTCAAGGGACGGATCAAGATTGCGCAGCGTCGCCGCCACTGGCAGAAAGATCAGCGGGTACTTCGACAGGCTCATCACCAGAATCGCCCCGCCGAGCCCTTCGAACTGCGCGCTCAAAGAGACCCAGGTGAAACTGCTGACAAATGCCGGCACCGCGAACGGCAGGCACAGAATCACGCCCCACAAGCGTCGCCCCGGCAGATTGCTGCGTTCCAGCAGCCACGCCAGCGACAAGCCAATCACGCCGCAGGTGAGGGTTACGCCCACCATCAATGCCAAGGTATTGCGCAGCAGGCCGAACACATACGGGCGCCACAACAAGTGCAGCGCTTCGGCCCAGCCGGCCTGCCATGCTTTGAGCCCGACATAGGCGAGCGGCAACAGGCTCAGTACCACCAGCAGCAATACCGGCAGCACCAGCCAGATCGATGGTCGCTTGCGCTTTGGTGCGTAACCCCCGCGCGCGGCGGGGGCGGATAACGATGCGGCCATCAGTTCAAGCCAACTTCACGTTCCAGTTCCAGCGCTTCTTCGGCATTGCCCAGATCGGCTGGCGTTACGTTCGGTGCGTCCAGTTCGCTGAACGGCTTGAGCCCGCGATCCGATTCCATGCCTTTGTGCAGCGGGTATTCAGCGGTGGTCTGAGTGATCACGCGCTGGCCCTCTTCGCTGGCCATGTAGGCAAGAAATTGCTGGGCTTCTTTTGGATGTTTGCTGGATTTCAGCACGGCTGCGCTGGATACAGTGATCAGGCCGCCGACGTCGCCGCCGGTGAAGTAATGCAGTTTCGAATCCAGTTTGCCTTTCTCGCGTTGCAGGGCGAACCAGTAGTAGTTGTTCACCAGCACAGTGGCGACTTCGCCGTTTTCCACCGCTTTAAGGGCGACCATGTTGTTGCTGTAGGTCTTGCCGAAGGCGCGCAGGCCGGTGAGCCATTCTTCGGCGGCGTCACGACCGTGCAGCTTGATGATCGCCACGGCCTGTTCCTGGAACGCGCCGCTGGTCGGTACGAAGCCGACTTTGCCCTGCCACTTCGGATCGGAGAATTCCATTACCGATTTCGGCAGGTCTTTTTCGTCGACCAGTTTCGGGTTGTAAGCGACTACGCGAACGCGCGCCGTCACGCCGATCCACGTGCCGTTACCAGCGACATATTTTTCTGGCAAAACGGCGAGGGTGGCGTCGTCGGTCTTGGCTAGCAGGCCCAGTTCACCGAGATTATTCAATGGCGGCGATTCTTCGGTGTAGATCACGTCGGCAGGGGAGCGGTCGCCTTCTTCGATGATCTGGCTGGCGAGCTGATTGCTGCTGCCTTTACGCACGTTGACATGAATGCCGGTCTTGGCTTCGAAGGCTTTGGCGATCGCATCGCCGACTTCCTTGTGTTGGCCGTTGTAGAGAGTCAGGGAAACCGCGTCGGCAGCCTGGGTGAGGGGAGTGGCGAGCGCCAGGCCGAGGAGGGTAAAGGTCAAGCCTCGGCGCAGGGTATTTCGAAACGTCATTCGCAGGGTTCCTCACTGTCGCATTGCAAAAACTTGCAACAATGATAAACGATATTGTTTCTCAAGTGCGCCTTGCGAGAGGCTGTCAGCTCTGGTACGGCCTCTGCGTTGAACTGTAGGAGCTGCCGAAGGCTGCGATCTTTTGATCTTTTTTTTCAAAGAACAAGATCAATAGATCGCAGCCTTCGGCAGCTCCTACATGGAGATATCAGGGTTTCGGGTAGGCAGAAACGCAAAAACCCGCTTTCGCGGGTTTTTGTGAAATCCAAGGCCGTAACCTTGAATTTGAATTGGTGCCCAGAAGAAGACTCGAACTTCCACGACCGTAAGGTCACCAGCACCTGAAGCTGGCGTGTCTACCAATTTCACCATCTGGGCAATCATCGCTAGCGTTGCCGCTGTTGATGTGGCGCACTATACGGAGCGCCTTTTGATCTGTAAACCCCTGATTTAATTTTAATAAATCAGTTTTAAGAAAACCCGGGCTTAGAATGCAAAAAACCCGCTTTCGCGGGTTTTTGTGTGAGGCTTGAAACTGATCTAGTCTCAATCTCGAAATTGGTGCCCAGAAGAAGACTCGAACTTCCACGACCGTAAGGTCACCAGCACCTGAAGCTGGCGTGTCTACCAATTTCACCATCTGGGCAGTATCGGCAACGCTTGTGCGTCGTCGATGGCGCGCACTATACGGAGCGTCTTTTTAACTGTAAACCCCTGTCAGTAAAAAACATGATTTTTTTTACCAGCGGTGTTCAAAACGGCTTTCCAGCGTCGATACAGGACCTCTGTTGGGCCTTATAGAGTCGGAAATTTCCCGTTTCATGGCGCCTATGCCAAACTAACCCGCATATAGACAAGGTGAAAACTCTCTAATGGCCGATTGGCAGTCCCTCGATCCCGAGGCCGCTCGTGAAGCGGAAAAATATGAAAACCCTATTCCTAGCCGCGAACTGATTCTGGCGCACCTCGCCGATCGGGGTTCGCCTGCTGCCCGCGAGCAACTGGTCGAAGAGTTTGGTCTGACCACAGAAGACCAGATCGAAGCCCTGCGCCGCCGCCTGCGCGCCATGGAGCGCGACGCTCAATTGATCTACACCCGCCGTGGCACTTACGCGCCGGTAGACAAGCTCGACCTGATCCTCGGCCGCATCAGCGGTCACCGTGACGGTTTCGGCTTCCTCGTCCCTGACGATGGCAGCGACGACCTGTTCATGAGCCCGGCGCAAATGCGCCTGGTGTTCGATGGCGACCGTGCGTTGGCCCGTGTGTCCGGTCTCGACCGTCGCGGTCGCCGCGAAGGCGTGATCGTCGAAGTGGTCTCGCGTGCTCACGAAACCATCGTCGGTCGCTACTTTGAAGAAGGCGGCATCGGCTTCGTCGTCGCGGACAACCCGAAGATTCAGCAAGAAGTGCTGGTCACCCCGGGCCGCAACGCCAACGCGCAGATCGGTCAGTTCGTCGAGGTGAAAATCACCCATTGGCCAACGCCGCGCTTCCAGCCGCAAGGCGATGTGGTCGAAGTGGTCGGCAACTACATGGCGCCGGGCATGGAAATCGACGTTGCCCTGCGCACCTACGACATTCCCCACGTCTGGCCTGAAGCCGTTCTGAAAGAAGCGGCCAAGCTCAAGCCGGAAGTCGAAGAGAAAGACAAAGAGAAGCGCGTCGACCTGCGCCATCTGCCGTTCGTCACCATTGACGGCGAAGATGCCCGCGACTTCGACGATGCTGTTTATTGCGAAGCCAAACCGGGCAAGCTGCGCCTGTTCTCTGGCGGCTGGAAGTTGTACGTGGCGATTGCCGACGTTTCCAGCTACGTGAAAATCGGCTCGGCGCTGGACAACGAAGCGCAAGTGCGCGGCAACTCGGTGTACTTCCCCGAGCGCGTCGTGCCGATGCTGCCTGAGCAGCTGTCAAACGGTCTGTGCTCGCTGAACCCGCACGTCGATCGTCTGGCCATGGTTTGCGAGATGACCATCTCCAAGTCCGGTGAAATGACCGACTATTGCTTCTATGAAGCGGTGATCCATTCCCACGCTCGTCTGACTTACAACAAAGTCAGCGCGATGCTGGAAACGCCGAAAATCACCGAGGCGCGTCAGCTTCGCGGTGAGTACAACGACGTTCTGCCGCACCTCAAACAGCTTTATGCGCTGTACAAGGTTCTGCTGGCGGCTCGTCATGTCCGTGGCGCGATCGATTTCGAAACGCAGGAAACCCGAATCATCTTCGGTACCGAGCGCAAGATTGCCGAAATCCGTCCGACCACCCGTAACGACGCGCACAAGCTGATCGAAGAATGCATGCTGGCGGCCAACGTGGCCACCGCCGAATTCCTCAAGAAACACGAAATTCCTGCGCTGTACCGCGTTCACGATGGTCCGCCACCGGAGCGTCTGGAAAAGCTGCGTGCGTTCCTTGGCGAACTCGGTCTGTCTCTGCATAAAGGCAAGGACGGCCCGTCGCCGAAGGACTACCAGGCATTGCTGGCGAGCATCAAGGATCGTCCGGATTTCCATCTGATCCAGACCGTGATGCTGCGTTCGCTGAGCCAGGCGGTGTACAGCGCTGACAACCAGGGCCACTTCGGCCTGAATTACGAAGCCTATACCCACTTCACCTCGCCGATCCGTCGCTATCCAGACCTGTTGACGCACCGCGCGATCCGCAGCGTGATCCATTCGAAACAGGACACCCCGCACGTTCGCCGTGCCGGCGCGATGACCATTCCGAAAGCGCGCATCTATCCGTACGACGAGGCCGCGCTGGAGCAACTCGGCGAGCAGTGCTCGATGAGCGAGCGCCGTGCCGACGAAGCGACCCGCGACGTCGTGAACTGGCTCAAGTGCGAGTTCATGAAGGATCGCGTGGGCGAATCGTTCCCGGGCGTGATCACCGCAGTGACCGGTTTTGGCCTGTTCGTCGAACTGACCGATATCTACGTCGAAGGCCTGGTGCACGTCACCGCGCTGCCGGGCGATTACTACCACTTCGATCCTGTGCATCACCGCCTGGCGGGCGAGCGCACCGGCCGCAGTTTCCGTCTCGGCGATACCGTTGAAGTGCGCGTCATGCGCGTTGACCTCGACGAGCGCAAGATCGACTTCGAGATGGCTGAAAAAACCATCAGCGCGCCGATCGGTCGGAAAAAGCGTGGTGCTGAAACTGCCACGCCTGCTGCCAAGGCTTCGGAAGAGAAGGCCCCGGCAAAAACCGCCGGCCGTCGTCCAGCCAAAGAGAAAGCTGCCGAAGCCTATCGTCCAAGCGACGCTGTGGCGAAAAACGCCGAGCTGCGTAAAAGCCGTGAAATGAAGAAGGCTCTGCTTTCCGACGCCAAAAACGGTGGTAAAGCGGCGCCTGGGGGAAAGACCGGGCGGTCGGCGCCTGAAAAGGCCTCCGGCGGCAAGCCAGCGAAACCGAGCAAACACCGTAAGGGCCCGCCAAAAGCGGGTTCGGCTCCAGCCAAAAGTGGCGGGGCACGTAAACCGAAGGCGAAGTCATGAGTCAGTTGGAAAAAATCTACGGCGTTCATGCGGTAGAAGCGTTGCTGCGTCACCACCCGAAACGCGTCAAGCAGATCTGGCTGGCGGAAAGCCGCAACGATCCGCGCGTGCAGACGCTGGTGGAGCTGGCCAACGAAAATCGTGTCCAGGTCGGTCAGGCCGAGCGCCGCGAAATGGACGCCTGGGTTGAAGGTGTTCACCAAGGCGTGGTCGCGGAAGTCAGCCCGAGCCAGGTCTGGGGCGAAGCGATGCTCGACGAGCTGCTTGATCGCACTGATGGCGCACCGTTGCTGCTGGTGCTTGACGGCGTGACCGATCCGCACAACCTCGGCGCCTGCCTGCGTTCGGCCGATGCGGCCGGTGCGCTGGCGGTGATCGTACCGAAAGACAAGTCGGCAACCTTGACCCCGGTCGTACGTAAAGTGGCTTGCGGCGCGGCGGAAGTGATTCCGCTGGTCGCTGTAACCAACCTTGCCCGTACGCTGGAAAAACTTCAGCAACGCGGTCTGTGGGTTGTCGGCACGGCAGGCGAAGCTGAAGTCAGCATTTACGACCAGGACCTGACGGGCCCGACCATCCTGATCATGGGCGCTGAAGGCAAAGGCATGCGTCGCCTGACCCGTGAACACTGCGACTATCTGGTGAAACTGCCGATGGCCGGTAGCGTCAGCAGCCTCAACGTTTCGGTCGCCACCGGCGTGTGCCTGTTCGAAGCACAGCGTCAGCGCGGTGCAAAAGCCAAGGCCGGCACGAAGAAATCCTGAGTCGTACACGATTCAAATGTGGGAGCGAGCCTGCTCGCGAAAGGGGAGTGTCAGTCGACGTAAATGTTGCCTGGCAAACCGCATTCGCAAGCAGGCTCGTTCCCACAGTGTTTTGTGGCGTGGCATAAATGGGGGATTGTTCAAATAATCACCAATTGCCTTGCACCTCTTCTATCCCTTCTCTACAATTGCGCCCCTTGCTGTGACGGCAGGCACGCATGTGCCCCGCGCCAGCAAGTCCATAAGTGTCATTCACTCCTTGTCTGACCGTTTTTGAGCGGCAGGCTACAACCCGTAAGGAGCATTCATGCGTCATTACGAAATCATCTTTTTGGTCCACCCGGATCAAAGCGAGCAAGTCGGCGGCATGGCCCTGACCTTCGCGCTGATCTCCAGCCTGGCGGTGGTCAGCAG
>NZ_JBITSX010000083.1:0-10146 GCF_044541255.1 Pseudomonas sp. NPDC085632
CGGTCTGGTCGAGTGGATGAGCGCCATGACCTATCAGGCGGCCTCCGGTGCCGGCGCGCAGAACATGCGTGAACTGATCAAGCAAATGGGCGCGACCCACGCCGCTGTCGCCGATCAACTGGCCGATCCGGCCAGCGCAATCCTCGACATCGACCGTCGTGTCGCCGACGCCATGCGCAGCGAAGCGTACCCGACCGAAAACTTCGGCGTACCTTTGGCCGGCAGCCTGATCCCGTGGATCGACAAGGAACTGCCGAACGGCCAGAGCCGCGAAGAGTGGAAAGCTCAGGCCGAGACCAACAAGATTCTTGGTCGCTTCAAGAGCCCGATCCCGGTCGACGGCATCTGCGTGCGTATCGGCGCCATGCGTTGCCACAGCCAGGCGCTGACCATCAAGCTGAACAAAGACGTGCCGATCGCCGACATCGAAGGGCTGATCAGCCAACACAACCCTTGGGTCAAACTGGTACCGAACCAGCGCGAGATCAGCATGCAGGAGCTGAGCCCGACCAAGGTCACCGGCACCCTGAATGTTCCGGTCGGTCGTCTGCGCAAGCTGAACATGGGTTCGCAGTTCGTCGGTGCCTTCACCGTAGGCGACCAACTGCTGTGGGGCGCGGCCGAACCGCTGCGCCGCATGCTGCGGATTTTGCTTGAGCGTTGATTGCTTGAAGTAATGAAAGAGCCCGTGCCTTGAAAGAGGTGCGGGTTTTTTTATGCCGATCGTTCCCACGCTCTGCGTGGGAATGCATCCCGGGACGCTCCGCGTCCCTTTACAAGCCGAACGCAGAGCGTCCGATGCGGCATTCCCACGCAGAGCGTGGGAACGATCCGTGTGGGCAGAAATTGCCTGTGCGCCAGTCACCCGGTAAAGTGCCGCTCCCCCCGTTTCGCCAGAGGCTCGCACCATGACCCAGACCCTAGATATTGCCGTGATCGGCGCCACCGGTACTGTCGGCGAAACCCTCGTACAGATTCTCGAAGAGCGCGACTTCCCGGTCGGTAACCTGCACCTGCTGGCGAGCAGCGAATCCGCCGGCAGCTCGCTGCTGTTCCGCAACAAGAACGTGCGCGTGCGCGAAGTCGATGAGTTCGACTTCAGCAAGGTCAGACTGGTGTTTTTCGCCGCCGGCCCGGCGATCACCCTGAGCTACGCCGCCCGCGCACATGCCGCCGGTTGCTCGCTGATCGACCTGTCCGGCGCCCTGCCGGCCGATCAGGCGCCGCAAGTGGTGCCGGAAGCCAACGCCGCAGTGCTCGCCGCTTTGACAGCGCCGTTTCAGGTCAGCAGCCCAAGCCCATCGGCCACTTCGTTGGCCGTGGTGCTGGCGCCGCTGCTTGAAATGCTCGATCTGCAATCGGTGCATGTCACCGCCAATCTGGCCGTATCCGCCCAAGGGCGCGAAGCCGTTACCGAACTCGCGCGGCAAACCGCCGAGCTGCTCAATATGCGCCCATTGGAGCCGACGTTCTTTGATCGGCAGATGGCCTTCAACCTGCTGGCGCAGGTCGGCACACCTGACGCGCAGGGCCATACACTGCTGGAAAAACGCCTGGTGCGCGAGTTGCGTCAGGTGCTGGCGCTGCCTTTATTAAAGATTTCCGCAACTTGCGTTCAAGCCCCGGTGTTTTTTGGCGATAGCTTTAGCGTGACCTTGCAGTCAAAGAGCGCCGTTGACTTGGTCAAGGTCAACGCTGCACTCGAAGATGCACCCGGTATCGAACTGGTCGAAGCCGGCGATTACCCGACTGCAGTGGGTGACGCGGTAGGGCAGGACGTGGTCTATGTCGGGCGCGTGCGCAGCGGTGTCGACGACCCGGCGGAACTTAATCTGTGGCTGACGTCAGATAACGTACGCAAAGGCGCGGCCCTTAACGCTGTGCAGGTGGCTGAGTTGTTGATAAAAGACCTGCTGTAAAAGATACTTGGCAACAATTTGTCGACTGATTCTAGGTGAGCGCTATGCTTGCCCAGATCGCTTGATAACGTTTCACCCTCCGGGACTTTCCGGGGCATCAAAGAAATGATCGCGCGCGACATCTGTCGTCGTCGCGCGCAATGCCTTACGGCAGCGACAATCAATATCTTCTCGCTGGCCGAGGAACGTTCAAACAAAGGATGAGGCTATGGTTCAAGTTCGCAAACTGGTGTTAGCAATAGCGGCCGCCTCGGCGCTGTCCTCCGGTATGGCGCATGCCCTCGGGCTCGGGGAACTGACCCTGAAGTCGACCCTGAACCAGCCGCTGGTGGCTGAAATCGAGCTGCTCGACGTCAAGGATCTCACCGCTGCCGAAGTGGTGCCGAGCCTGGCTTCAGCCGAAGATTTTGCCAAGGCCGGCGTCGATCGCCAGGCCTTCCTCAATGATCTGACATTTACCCCGGTACTCAACGCCAGCGGCAAAAGCGTGCTGCGCGTGACCTCGAGCAAGCCGCTGTCGGAACCGATGGTCAAATTCCTCGTGCAGGTGATGTGGCCGAACGGCCGTCTGCTGCGCGATTACAGCGTGCTGCTCGATCCGTCGAAATTCTCGCCGCAGACCGCTGACGCCGCCGCACAACCGGCGCCGTCGCAGACCATCGCAGCGCCGACCACTGGCGCTACGCACCCGACCCAATACACGACCACGCCGCGCGACACCCTGTGGGAAATCGCCGCGAAGGCGCGTACCGGCGGCTCGGTGCAGCAGACCATGCTGGCCATTCAAGCCTTGAACCCGGATGCGTTCATCGGCGGCAACATCAACCGCCTGAAAACCGGTCAGGTGCTGCGCCTGCCGGATTCCGTGCAAAGCACGGCGCTGCCACAGTCGAAGGCGATTGCCGAAGTCGCGGCGCAGAACGAAGCCTGGCGCTCGGGCCGTCGTTATGTGGCCAAGCCAGGCACCGGTCAGCAGCAACTCGATGCGACCAACCGTGGTCGCGGCAATACCGGTGCGGCACAGAACGCCCAGGACAATCTGAGTCTGGTCTCCGCCGAAAGCGCCAAGGTGCGCGGCAAAGGCCCGGCCGGCGACGCCAAAGCCTTGAGCAACAAGCTGGCGGTCACTCAGGAAAGCCTCGACACGACTCGTCGTGACAACGAGGAACTGAAAAGCCGCATGTCCGATCTGCAAAGCCAGTTGGACAAGCTGCAAAAACTGATCGAGCTGAAGAACAATCAGTTGGCGAAACTACAGGCCGAAGGAGCGGGCGCTGCGCCGGCTGCCAATCCTGCTGCGCCGGCAGTACCTGCAATTACCGCTGAACTGGCTGCCACGCCGCCAGCGACTCCTGCAGAAGCGGCGCCGACGCCAGAGTCTGCCATTGCGCCGCCGGCTGAAACGCCAGTTGAGCCGGCGGTAGCGCCTAAGCCGCCTGTCGATGAAGAGAAAACCTTCAACGAGCTGCTGACCAATCCGATCCTGCTGGGTCTGATCGGTGGCGGTGCTGTCGTTCTGCTGCTCCTGCTGTTGCTGTTGGCACGTCGCCGCAAAGCTCAGCAGGAAGCCGAGAAACATCTGCGCATGGCCCGTGCCCTGTCGGAAGAACAGGAGTTCTCCGCCGAGCAGGATCTGCCGGAAAGCAGCTTCGAAGGTCTGGACACTCCGGCGGCGAGCGTCAAGCTCAACACTCCTGCACCTGCTCCGGCACCCGTAGCGGCTCCGGTAGTCGCCCCGATCGTGATGGCTGAACCGATTGCTGCGCCGCTGGTGGCGCCGGCCGCCGAGCGTTCCGACGACGTGCTCGACAAGGCGCAGTCGCACATCAACGCCGGTCGCCTGAATCAGGCTGCCGCGCTGCTGGAAGAGGGCGTCAGTCTTGAGCCGCAGCGCAGTGATCTGCGTCTGAAACTGATGGAAGTCTACGGTCAGCAGGGCGATCGCGATGCGTTCGTCGGTCAGGAGCGTCAACTGGTCGCCAATGGCGACAACTTCGCCAAGGTCGAAGAGCTGAAAAGCCGCTTTCCGGCCATGGCCGTCGTCGCGGCTGCGGGTCTGGCCGCTGCTGCCGTGGCTGCCGAGCTGGACGCGCAATACGTCAAGGATCTGCTGCTCGATGAGCCTGAAGCACCGGCGCCAGTGGAAGATGACCTCGACAGCGCGTTTGATCTGAGCCTGGACGATCTCGACAACATCACGCCGGTAGAGCCCGCGCCGGTGGTTGAGCCTGAAGCGCCGGTTGAGCTGGACGAATTCCCGGCGGACGATGACCTGAGCTTCGAGTCGGTGCTGCAACAGCAGACCGAGATCAAAGAAAATCTGGATGATCTGTCGGACTTCGACCTCGATCTGGACCTCGGTGCCGAGCCGACGGCTCCAGCGGTTGACCTGGCGGACGATGACTTCCTGCTGGATCTGGACGAAGGCGTGAAGGATCTACCGCCCGTCGAGCCGCCGGTCGTCGCTGACTTGCCTCAGGATGATCTGGAACTGCCGGCCGATTTCGACCTGTCGCTGGCCGACGAAATGGACAGTAATCCAGCGGCCGAGCCGGATGCGTTCGCGTCTGAGCTGGATGACGTCAACGCCGAGCTCGATCGTCTATCGCAAAGCATCGCTGAACCTACCTTCACCGAAGCCGATGCCATGAAGAGTGATGATCTTGGTGAAGACGATTTCGACTTCCTCGCTGGCACCGATGAGGCGGCGACCAAGCTCGATCTGGCCCAGGCCTACATCGACATGGGCGACAGCGACGGTGCGCGCGACATCCTCAACGAAGTGTTGACCGAGGGTGACGAGAAGCAGCGTGGCGAGGCCAAGGAAATGCTCTCGAACCTGGCGTAAGTACAGCGGTAAACAAACAACGGCAGCCCCAGTGGGGCTGCCGTTTTTGTTTGTGCCGGATTATGTGTTGTCTGCGCTATTGTCATCGCTGGCAAGCCAGCTCCCGCAGGTTTTGCGTACGCCACAGAAACTGTGGGAGCTGGCTTGCCAGCGATGGGGCCCGATCAGGCGACAGAGAACCCTCTGGCATCCCTGAACCACAGCCTTATAATGCCCGCCTTTGCAAAAAACAGCAGGCTGTCCCACCTTGGCAAACATAGATAATCCGGTCGCCGAAATGGCCCCCGACGGCTTTTACCGCGTCGCGTTGGGCGTTGAGTACAAAGGCTCGCGCTACAGCGGCTGGCAGCGTCAGCTGACGGGTGTGAAGACGGTGCAGGAAGAGCTCGAAAAAGCCCTGTCGAAAGTCGCCAACTCACCGGTTTCGCTACAGTGCGCCGGTCGCACTGACGCCGGCGTACATGCCTGCGGGCAAGTGGTGCATTTCGATACGCAGGTCGATCGTTCGCTGAAAGCCTGGGTGATGGGCGCCAATATCAATCTGCCCCATGACATCAGCGTCAGTTGGGCGCGGGTGATGCCCGCGCATTTCCATGCGCGGTTCAAAGCCATTGCCCGGCGTTATCGCTACGTGATCTACAACGATCAGATTCGCCCGGCGCATCTCAACGAAGAAATCACCTGGAACCACCGTCCGCTGGATGTCGAGCGCATGGCCGAGGCGGCGCAGCACCTGATCGGTACTCACGATTTCAGCGCGTTCCGCGCCGGTCAGTGCCAGGCCAAGTCGCCGATCAAGAAGATGCATCACCTGCGCGTGACCCGTCACGGCAAGATGATCGTGCTCGACATCCGCGCCAATGCGTTTCTGCATCATATGGTGCGCAACATCGCCGGTGTGTTGATGACCATTGGTGCCGGCGAGCGCCCGGTGGAGTGGATGAAGGAAGTGCTGGAAAGCCGCGAGCGTCGTTCCGGTGGCGTCACAGCGCATCCGTACGGCTTGTATTTGGTACAGGTCGAGTACCACGACGAATTCCCGTTGCCCGAGCGTTTTATCGGGCCACATTTCCTTACGGGTTTCTCCGAACTTGACGGCTGACGCCCTCGAACGCTTTTGTTACCATCCGGGACTTTCCCGGATTTTGCCTTGGAGTTTTTCTCGACATGTCAGCCGTTCGCAGCAAGATCTGCGGGATTACCCGCATGGAAGATGCGCTGGCCGCCGTCGAGGCCGGGGCGGATGCGATCGGGTTTGTGTTCTATGCCAAGAGTCCGCGTGCGGTCACCGTGCAGCAGGCGCGGGCGATTATCAAAGCGTTGCCACCGTTTGTGACGACTGTGGGCCTCTTCGTCAACGCCAGTCGCTGCGAGTTGGGGGAAATCCTCGATGCCGTGCCGCTGGATCTGCTGCAGTTCCATGGCGATGAAGTTGCTGAAGATTGTGAAGGCTGGCATCGCCCGTACATCAAAGCGTTGCGGGTCAAGGCCGGTGATGACATTGCGGCAGCGGTCGATGCCTACCCCAGCGCCAGCGGCGTACTGCTCGACACATACGTTGAAGGCGTGCCCGGCGGAACCGGTGAGGCGTTTGACTGGTCATTGATTCCGCAAGGCTTGAGCAAACCGTTGATTCTGGCGGGTGGTTTGACCCCGGAGAACGTTGCAGGCGCGGTGGCTCGGGTAAAACCGTACGCGGTAGACGTCAGCGGTGGGGTAGAGGCGAGCAAGGGCATCAAGGATCACGCAAAGATTCACGCGTTCATCAACGCGGTACGCAAAGCGCCATATTGATGTGACGGCTGGCAGTCTGCCGCCGTCCATCAATGCACTTGCACAAAGCAGGCGCGGCTGAGGGTTTCTGGAGGGCACGCAGGTCATGTTTCGCGTTGACCGTGGTCACCCAGCCACCATCGCCACACACATGAATTTAGCTGAAGGGCATACGCGGGGCTGCGAACCAGAGCGTTCGGGCCGCCGGTACTGGAGAAAGAAAGCATGAGCAACTGGCTAGTAGACAAACTGATCCCTTCGATCATGCGTTCCGAGGTCAAAAAGAGCTCGGTGCCTGAAGGTCTGTGGCACAAATGCCCGTCCTGCGAGGCCGTGCTGTACCGTCCCGAGCTGGAAAAAACCCTGGACGTTTGCCCTAAGTGCAACCATCACATGCGTATCGGCGCACGTGCGCGCATCGACATCTTTCTCGATGCTGAAGGTCGCAACGAACTGGGCGCTGATCTGGAGCCGGTCGACCGTCTGAAATTCCGCGACGGCAAGAAGTACAAGGATCGCCTGACCGCTGCACAGAAGCAGACCGGCGAAAAAGATGCGCTGATCTCCGTCAGCGGCACCTTGCTGGGCATGCCAGTGGTGGTCTCGGCCTTTGAATTCGCCTTCATGGGCGGTTCCATGGGCGCCATCGTCGGTGAGCGCTTCGTGCGCGCCGCCAACTACGCGCTGGAAAACCGCTGCCCGATGATCTGCTTCGCCGCTTCCGGCGGTGCACGCATGCAGGAAGCGTTGATCTCGCTGATGCAAATGGCCAAGACTTCGGCGGTGCTGGCGCGTCTGCGTGAAGAAGGCATTCCGTTCATCTCCGTACTGACCGACCCGGTCTACGGTGGTGTTTCGGCGAGTCTGGCGATGCTCGGTGACGTGATCGTCGGCGAGCCAAAAGCCCTGATCGGCTTCGCCGGTCCGCGCGTTATTGAACAAACCGTGCGTGAAAAACTGCCGGAAGGCTTCCAGCGCAGCGAATTCCTGCTGGAACACGGTGCAATCGACATGATCATCCACCGTCAGGAGCTGCGCCCGCGTCTGGGTAACCTGCTGGCACAGATGACTGGCAAGCCGACGCCGAAATTCGTCGCCGCGCCAATCGAGCCGATCGTGGTTCCGCCGGTCCCTGCTGGCCTATGACCGAGCGCACCCTTGGCGAATGGCTCGCCTACCTTGAGCAGTTGCATCCGTCGGCCATCGACATGGGCCTGGAGCGTTCGCAACAGGTAGCGTCCCGTATGGGGCTGGGCCAGCCGGCGCCTCGGGTGATCACGGTCACCGGCACCAACGGCAAGGGGTCGACCTGCGCTTTCGTGGCTTCATTGCTGCGCGCGCAGGGTTTGAGGGTTGGTGTCTACAATTCTCCGCACCTGCTGCGTTACAACGAGCGGGTGCAGCTCAATGGCGTCGAAGCCACTGACGCACAGCTGTGCCAAGCCTTTGCGGCGGTCGAGGCCGGGCGCGGCGACACTTCCCTGACATACTTCGAAATGGGCACCCTCGCGGCGTTCTGGCTGTTTCAACAGGCAAAACTCGATGCGGTGGTGCTGGAAGTCGGGCTGGGCGGGCGTCTGGATACGGTCAATGTGGTCGACGCCGATATCGCGCTGGTTACCAGTATTGGCGTCGATCATGCCGACTATCTGGGTGACACCCGCGAATCCGTGGCTTTTGAGAAGGCTGGAATTTTCCGTCAGGGCAAACCTGCCTTGTGCGGCGATCTGAATCCTCCGCAACCATTGCTCGACAAAGCGCGTGAACTGGCCTGTCCGTTTTTCCTGCGTGGGCGTGACTTCGACCTCGGCATCACCGATCAGCACTGGCAATGGCGCGGCACCGATGCGCAGAGTCAAGTGGTTGAACTGCGTGACTTGCCGCTGCTCGATCTGCCGATGGAAAACGCCGCACTGGCATTGCAGGCGTATTTGCTGCTCGGTTTGCCGTGGAATTCGCAACAGATTGTGGCGGCGTTGCAGGCGACTCGCGTGGTTGGTCGACTTGATCGCCGCTCGTTCGACTGGAACGGCAAACGCCTGAATCTGTTGCTGGATGTGGGCCACAACCCGCACGCCGCCGAGTATCTGGCTCGTCGTTTGGCTGCGCGGCCACCGGTCGGCAAACGTCTGGCGGTGTTCGGTTTGCTGGCCGACAAGGATCTGGATGGTGTTGTCGGCGAATTGAATGCTAGTGTCGAGCATTGGGCTGTAGCGCCGCTGGATTCACCGCGCACACGCCCAGTAGCTGAATTGCACACGGCATTACAGAACCTTGGCGCGTCGGTCACGTCTTACGACAGTGTCGCCGCCGCGCTGGAAGGGCAGTGTGCCGTGGCCACCAGCGACGACGAGATTCTGTTGTTCGGATCATTTTATTGTGTCGCCGAGGCCCTTGAATGGCTGGCCCGGCGCTCCACGGAGGAAGCGGCAAATGGCTTTGCTGGATAAAGCGTACAAGCAGCGCATGGTTGGCGCTTTGGTGCTGGTTGCGCTGGCGGTGATTTTCCTGCCGATGCTGTTTTCCCGTCAGGATGAGCAGCGTCAGGTGACTGTCGAGGCGCCTGCCGCTCCGCAAGCGCCTGTCGTGCCGCAAGTGCAAATGGAGACGGTGGCCGTTCCCGAGCCGCAAGCCTTGCCTCAGGAGCCAGTGCCAACGGATGAAGAAGTCGCCGAAGACACGGCGCCTGCTGCGCCCGTCGCACCGGCGCCGACCGCTCCCATCATGATCACCAAGCCTGTTGCGCCGCCCGCCGTGGCCAGGCCGATTCCGGCACCTGCCCAGCCGATCACTTCGGCGTCGAGCAAACCCGACACCACGCAAAGTCGCGTCGATGCCAACGGCCTGTCGGTGAGCTGGTCGGTGCAACTGGCCAGTCTGTCGAACCGCGCCAGCGCCGAGAGCCTGCAGAAAACCCTGCGCAGCCAGGGCTATAACGCTTACATCCGCTCGGCCGATGGCAAGAATCGGGTATTTGTCGGACCGCTGATCGAGCGTGCCGAAGCCGATCGTCTGCGTGATCTGTTGGGTCGCCAGCAGAACCTCAAGGGTTTTGTTGTGCGCTTCCAGCCCGAACGCGGTTAAAAACTATCGCCTCGATTGAAATGCACTGACAATCGCAGCTTACCGAGAGGCATGCGCTCTGCTAAAATGCGCCGCCTTATCCGTCTGTAGGCTGCACTGTGCCATTTACCTGGGTTGACTGGGCGATCGTTGCAATCATCGCCATCTCCGCTTTGATCAGTTTGAGCCGCGGCTTCGTCAAGGAAGCATTATCGCTGGTGACCTGGATCATCGCAGGAGTCGTCGCCTGGATGTTCGGTGGTTCACTGTCCGAGTACCTCGCCGGATACATCGAAACCCCATCGGCTCGCGTGATCGCGGGCTGTGCCATCATGTTTGTCGCCACACTGATCGTGGGCGCAATGATCAATTATCTTATCGGCGAGTTGGTTCGCGTCACCGGGTTGTCCGGGACCGATCGATTCCTCGGCATGGCCTTCGGCGCAGCGCGTGGCGTGTTGCTGGTGGTCGTGGCGAGTTTCGCGTCGATCTCGCCACCGAGGATGATGCTGCCGCCCTTGCCGACCTGCCCGTAGGTGCGAC
>NZ_JBITSX010000084.1:0-9157 GCF_044541255.1 Pseudomonas sp. NPDC085632
CGTGACGACCTTGGGAGATCACTTCAGCCACAACGGTAGCGCCAGCAACAACTGGAGCGCCGATATTCACGTCGTCGCCATTGGCAACCAACAGAACGCGATCAAAGGTAACGGATTCGCCGGTAGCGATTTCCAGTTTTTCGATCTTCAGGTATTCACCCGGGGCGACTTTGTACTGCTTGCCGCCAGTAACGATTACTGCATAAGACATGGTATTTCTCCGATAATCCTGCTCACCCAGCTCTTTATAAGAAGAGGTATTGGCTGGCATGGCTGCATAAGGCTGGAAGGCCCGTTGCAATTGCGTAAGGCAGGTGCTGCCCAGGAAGTTCAGGGTGCGCGATTGTACGCAAGGCGCGGCAGGCTTGCAAGTAGCCGTCCATCGCGCCTTGACAGGTCTGGACGGGGGTCCTAGCATGCCGCGCAACCCCTCTGGAGCGACTCTCGCTGATGCAACCCCAAGCTTTCTACCGCGCGGTGGCGGACGATTTTAGCGCCGTCGACGGCATCATCAAGAAGCAGCTGACTTCCCGAGTACCGCTGGTATCGAAAATCGGCGATTACATCACCTCGGCCGGCGGCAAACGTCTGCGTCCTTTATTAGTGTTGCTGTGTGGCAAGGCCCTGGGTCGCGAAGGCGACGACATGCGTCTTTTGGCCGCCACCATCGAATTCCTGCACACCGCGACCCTGCTGCATGACGACGTCGTTGACATGTCCGGCATGCGCCGTGGCCGTTCGACCGCCAACGCCATGTGGGGCAACGCCCCGAGCGTGCTGGTCGGCGATTTCCTGTACTCGCGCTCGTTCGAAATGATGGTCGAACTGGGCTCGATGCCGGTGATGAAGATCCTGTCCCAGGCCACGCGCATCATCGCTGAAGGCGAAGTGTTGCAGTTGTCCAAGGTGCGCGACGCCAGCACCACCGAAGAAACCTACATGGAAGTCATCCGCGGCAAAACCGCGATGCTCTTCGAGGCTTCGACCCACAGTGCTGCGGCACTGGCCGGTGCTACCGCCGAACAGAGCGAAGCGCTGCGCACGTTTGGTGATCACCTCGGTGTGGCGTTCCAGCTGGTCGACGACCTGCTCGACTACAAGGGCGATGCCGAAACCCTGGGCAAGAACGTCGGTGACGATCTGGCCGAAGGCAAGCCGACCCTGCCGCTGATCTACACCATGCGCGAAGGCACGCCGGAACAGGCTGCACTGGTGCGCCAGGCGATCCAGAAAGGCGGGATCGAAGACCTGGAAAGCATCCGCATCGCAGTGGAGGCCTCCGGTTCGCTGGAGTACACCGCGCAATTGGCCCGTGATTACGTGGCCCGTGCGATCAAGTGCCTCGATGCACTGCCGGCCAGTGAATATCGGGATGCGCTGGTTGAACTGAGTGAGTTTGCGGTCGCCCGTACTCACTGATTCTGCCCGCTCCAGCAAAAGCCGCAGCCTTCCTTCGAAGCCTGCGGCTTTTTGTTGCCTGCCCTCTCGCGATTAAAACCCTATACAATGTGCGACTTTTAGTGATCCACACTCAAGGAGCCTTAGTGAGCACGTTGCCACCCTGCCCGAAATGCAATTCCGAATACGCCTACGAAGACGGTACCCAACTGGTGTGCCCGGAGTGCGCCCACGAGTGGTCCGCCAGCGGCGAAACCGAAGTGGCGTCCGATGATGCCGTGAAGAAAGATTCGGTCGGCAACGTCCTGCAGGACGGCGACACCATCACCGTGATCAAGGACCTCAAGGTCAAGGGCACCTCGCTGGTGGTCAAGGTCGGCACCAAGGTCAAGAACATCCGCCTGTGCGATGGCGACCACGACATCGACTGCAAGATCGACGGTATCGGCCCGATGAAACTCAAATCCGAGTTCGTCAGAAAGGTCTGAATCGACTGTCATCCATCCCGCGCCAGACGCGGGATGGAGCTTCGCCCTCCCCGCTCCGCACCAATAAAACCAAGCAATAGCCATACGCCAGCCGTTTTGACCTTACGCAATCTTTACCCGGAAAAATTCAGAATCTGCCAATAGGCGCTTGCTATTTAGATAATAAGAATTATTCTCATCAAACACCTTCAATGGAGATGAGAACCATGACTTATCTGATCGACGCTTGGCTGGATCGCCCACACCCTTACCTCAGAATCCTCCATCGGGAAACCGGCGAAGTCTGTGCGGTGCTTGAAGAAGAAGCCCTGCATGAGCTGCAAGACCAAGGAGATCTGGACGTCAGCAGCCTGAATTCCAGCGAGCCGCTGGTGCTCAAGGAACTGGTACGCAATCTGTTCCTGTTCTGCTATGCCCGGGCCTTGCGCCCGACCAGTGAGCTGCATCACAAGATAGAACTATGAGCAGCGATACAAAACCTGTGGGAGCGAGCTTGCTCGCGAAGGCTTCAACTCGAATCTCAGTTAGATTCAGTCGCCTGCATTCGCGAGCAGGCTCGGTCCCACAAAGGTCTTACAGAACGTCCAGCAGCTCGACGTCGAATACCAGAACGCTGTGCGGCGGGATGCTGCCAACGCCTTGAGCGCCGTAAGCCAGTTCGCTCGGCACGTACAGGCGCCATTTGCTGCCGGCATTCATCAGTTGCAGGGCTTCGGTCCAGCCAGCGATCACGCCGCCAACCGGGAATTCTGCAGGCTGGCCGCGCTCGTAGGAGCTGTCGAACACAGTGCCGTCGATCAGTGTGCCGTGGTAGTGAGTACGCACCTGGTCTTCACGGGTCGGCTTGGCGCCTTCGCCCTGAGTCAGCACTTCGAATTGCAGGCCGGAAGCCAGGGTGGTGATGCCGTCACGCTTGGCGTTTTCAGCCAGGAATGCCAGGCCTTCGCCAGCAGCAGCTTCAGCTTTGGCAGCCGCTTCGGCTTGCATGATCTCGCGGATAACCTTGAAGCTGGCGGACATTTCTTCCTGGCCAACACGGCTTTCCTTACCGGCGAACGCGTCGGTCAGACCAGCCAGGATCGCGTCGAGGCTCACGCCCGGTGGCGGGTTGTCGCGCAGCTGGTCACCCAGCTGACGGCCGATGCCGTAGCTGACGCGGGTTTCGTCGGTGGACAGATTTACTTCGGACATGACACTGCTCCGCTGTGCGGACGGCCACAAGACTTGCCGTGCGTGCACAGCGCGTCCCGGCGCGCCCGGAACCAAAAGGGCGAGCAGACTAGCACAGATGCTCAGGCGTTGGCGCGCAACGCCTACAGGGCTGAACGCCAGGCGAGCGGCACTTTCAGGCTTTCCTCGCCACTGGCGCCCAGGCCACACATTTCATCGTGTACCGAGGTGTGTACGAGGTTGAAGGGCAGCACCGGAAAAGCATGCAGCAAATCCCGCGCATGCTCCACCGAACGCAGGGTCAGCATTTTGCCCTTGAGATCACTTAACGGATACGCCGCCCCATGCATCCGCGCTTCGAGCAGATAAATCCCGCCTTCCATGGAGATCAGGTTCAACTCATCAACCTTCCTGGCGATAGCAAACGCATTCAACTCTTGCAGGTTCATGAACGCACCTCACACAGTGGCGAATCAGGACCTCTACAGGGATATGCCCGCACGCATCAAAGCACAAGCCACAAACGACACCGCCCGTCTGTTTCGCAACAGACGGGCGGTGTTTTTGCATTGATCAAAGGTTGATCAGTGTTTGGTGACCTTGTCCAGGTAACCCATGGCGAACGCTGAGACCACGAAGGTCATGTGGATGATCACGTACCACATCAAATGCTCGGGATCGACGTTCTTGGCGTCCATGAAGATGCGCAACAAGTGGATCGAGGAGATCGCAACGATCGAGGCCGCCACTTTCATCTTCAGCGACGAAGAGTCCATGGTGCCGAGCCAGCTGAGTTTTTCCTTGCCTTCATCGATGTTCAGCTCAGAGACGAAGTTCTCGTAACCGGAAATCATCACCATCACCAGCAGGCCACCGACCAGCGCCATGTCGATCAGCGACAGCAGTACCAGAATCAGTTCCGACTCGGCCATCGAGAAAACGTTGGGCAGGATGTGGAAAACCTCCTGGAAAAATTTCAGTGCCAGCGCCAGCAGCCCGAGGGACAGTCCGATATAGATCGGCGCCAGCAGCCAGCGCGAGGCGTACATTGCATTTTCGATAAAGCGTTCCATTGAATCTCACACAGGGGGGCTGGAAATGGCGGCGAGTATACCAGCCCCCTGTGACAGCCAGAAACTGCCCAAAAATCCGCCACCTGCGCGTGTGGGTGATTTTTTTCTGCTAGTGTCCAAACCATTGACAGCCCAGTGACTGCAGACAGGACGTGTGGAAATGGATGTGCGATTACCGATAACGACGGCCGGAATCTGCCTTGCTCTGTTGATCAGCGGTTGCTCGCCCGGCGACGAGAAACACGCCGCCAGCCTTGAAGAAAAGACGGCAAAATTCGAACAGTCGCTGGACGCCATCACCGATTCGAAACTCAAGGACGCCATCACCGAACTCGGTGGCTCACTGCTGCTGCTCGAACGGGCACAGCTCAAACTCGCCGACAATCCACCGCGCACCGAATATGGCGAAGACGCCCTCGCCGTGCTCAAGCACTACCCTGCCCCGCAGACGCTGGTCGACGCTTTCATCAATGGCCTGTTTGTGCTGCACAAAGATGCCAGCTCCGACTACCTCACCGATCTGCAACCCGTGTTCCCGTTCAACCTGAACATTCCCGGCGGCTTTCTGTTCCCCCATGGCGTGGAGTGGCAGTCGGTGACGTTGAGCAACAAACATGTGATCGCTTATCAGCCGGAATGGTCGGAAACCGACCCGGGCATTCAGCTCAGCCCGTCCAGCTCCAACGTCACCAACCCCGATGACCTGACCGTGACCTACCCGTTCATTGACGGGCTGGACGTGGACAAGAAGACCCTGCCGCAACCGGTCAGCCTGCAAGGCCAGATCGAAGTCATCGCGCCGCGCCGCCTGTACAGCTTCGACCTGACGCAAAAGGACGTCGGCCAGACCCGCACCAACGACAACCTCAGCGTCAAATTGCTGAAGCTTGAAAACAATATCGCCGAAGTCGAATTCAGCAACAACCTGCCGCTGGCCGCGGAAGTCGCCGATGCCCAACTCAATCCGCTGATCGTCCAGGCCCGCGATAAAACCGGGCAGTATCTGGTCCGCGCCGGCTCGATCAACGAAAGTCCAGAGCAAGTGGCCTTCTACGAAAAACAACTGGCCTACCTGCAACAGCAGAAAGGCTGGAGCGATACGCTGGAAAAACAGCTCACACAGGAGCAGCAGGATTTCGAGCAGAAACACCCGCGTCGCTACAACAAGGTCTATTTCAATGGCCCGATCGAAACCCTGGAAGTCAGCGTGCTGGATTTTTCCTCGGCGACCGTGACGCGCAAAGCGCTGGATCTGCCGATTCGCACGTTCAATCAGCACACCACGGAGAAAGCCATCCAGCCGCTGGATCCGTCAGTGACGGTGTACGACGATCTGGCGGCCAACTGGCTCAAGGGCGCGAGCCTCACCGAAGAACAACTGAAGGCCGGCATTCGCATCCATCAATCCGTGGAAGAACCGAGCGCTGCACGCATCGAGTTCTCCCATCGCCGCACGTTCAACGATGAATTGCTGGGCGATGACTTCAGTCCGGGTGTCAGCCCTGTGACGTTCTTCACCGAAAAGCGCAGTGGCAAGCTCGATGAACCGATCGAACTGCCACCCGAGGCGTATCAAGTCGATCCGCTGCGCGCGACGATTACTTACGATCTGAACCTGTTCCCGGAAACCCCGGCGATTGCCGTCGGCTCAATGCCGCTGTTTCTCGCCACGGTGGCCAAACAGGCGTACGACATCAAGTCCTTGCCTAAAGGCCTGGAGGTCAAGAACAACCAATTGGTGGTGGATCTGAAACTGTTCCCGCCCAACGAGTGGCGCTTCTTCGTCAAAGAAGACAGCGGCAATTATCTCAAGCAGATCCTTTCGGTCAGCCACGATGCGAGCGCAGAAGGCCCGGCGTTGTTCGGCGTGCATTATTTCTATGGCCGCCCGAGCCACGTCGAAACCTATCAGCGAACCGACCTCGCCACCGTGCAATACGGCTTTGAGGTCAAACTCGATAAGGCGCAAGTGCCTGATGCGGCGCCCTAACTGTTAAGACTGCGGCCACGGCCACCGTTGATCTGCCGCAGTTGAGCTTGCAGGTGCAGACTCCAGATCTGCGGATCGTCGGCCAGCTCGTAGCCATGCAAGGTCAGACTTTCGACGATGGTGTCCAGTATCGATTCAGCAGCGACCGGCCCATGAAACGGGCCCTGGGCTTTGATGGCGGAAGGTTGTTCGCCGGCCATGCCGGCAGCGAAGAGCAGCGTCCACATACCGTTATCGCCGGCCAACGGCTTGATGGCGCATTCGATACGGGTCACAAGACCCAGGCATTGACGGGTGAGGCAGAGGTTGCGCGACATGGCGGCGACCCTCGGTGAAGCCGGTATTCAGCCCCCACGGGAGGACTGGCTCGATCCAGTGATACTGTCGATATCCTTGAGCTGAGAATAGAAGAAAAGTCCGCTGCGCAAGCAAGATAGAACCAGAAGGCGCCGAATGGTCATTGTGTGAATATTGGCGTCAGAGTTGTGGCGAATTTTCGCTGGATTCACACCAAACAAATGTGGGAGCGAGCCTGCTCGCGAATGCGGAGTGTCAGGCAACTTATTCGTCGTCTGATGCAGCGCTTTCGCGAGCAGGCTCGCTCCCACAGTTTTTGACCGCGTTAAAGCTTAAGCCGGTTTTGCTTCGGCTAATGCCTCTTGGGCCAATTCCTTCTCGGCTTCCTTGAGGTCTTCTTCGCTGATCATTTCGGCGATGTCGCGCAGTCGTTCCACCACCCGTGCGTTGATGCTGCCTTCCGGGAATTCGCCATCGGCATTCGGTTCACCGGCCGGTTCGCCTACCAGCAGACTCAACGCCTCGTCGGCCTGACGCACCGCGTATACGTGGAACTGCCCGGCACGCACCGCCGCCAGCACTTTCTCATCCAGCATCAGCGTGGCAACGTTGGCCTGCGGAATGATCGCGCCCTGCTCGCCAGTCAGCCCGCGTGCTTCACAGAGACGGAAGAAGCCTTCGATCTTCTCGTTGACCCCACCGACGGCCTGCACTTCGCCAAACTGGTTGATCGAACCGGTGATCGCAAAGCACTGCTTGAGCGGGGTTTTCGACAGCGCCGAAATCAGCGTGCACGCCTCGCCCAGCGACGCACTGTCGCCATCGACGTAACCGTACGACTGCTCCAGCGCGATGCTCGCGGAAATCGCCAGCGGGAATTCCTGGGCGTAACGGCTGCCCAGATACCCGGTGAGGATCATCACGCCTTTGGAGTGGATCGGCTGACCGAGGTTAACCTCACGCTCGATGTCGACGATGCCGCTGCCGCCCGGGTACACCGTGGCGGAAATCCGCGCCGGCACACCGAACGCAGAGTCGCCGACTTCGAGTACGGTCAGACCATTGCACTTGCCGACTGCGGCGCCATCGGTGTCGATCAGGATGATCCCGGCGAGCATGTCGTCGAGAATCCGTGCCGACACTCGACCGGTGCGTGTGGCTTTGGCCTTCAGCGCACGTTCGATGTGCCCGGCATCGGTCATTTCGTCGCCGGCCAGATGACGGATGAAATCCGCCTCGCTGACCAGTTGGAACAGATCGCCAATGCGCGCCGACAAACGCCCTTGGTGTTCGGCCAGCCGCGCACTGTAAGTCGCCAGACGCGCCACCGCATCGGCGGTGAGCGGCGCCATGCCTTCTTCCGAAGTCCGGGTTTTCAACAGTTGGGCGAACTGTTCCAGGCTCTCGTCGACCATCGGAATGTCTTCGTCGAAATCGACCAGAACGCGGAACATCTCCTGGAAGTCCGGATCGAGGTCTTGCAACGTGTAGTAAAGCGACCGCGCACCGATGATGATGACTTTGACCTGCAACGGAATGTGCTGCGGGTTGAGGGTCACAGTGGCGAAACGGCCCATCTCGCCCAGCGGCGATTCCATTTTCAGCTTGCGCGATTGCAGGGCGCGTTTCAGCGCATCCCACACGAACGGCTCGCTGAGCATTTTCTCTGCTTCAAGAATCAGGAAACCACCGTTGGCGCGGTGCAAGGCACCGGGACGCAACTGGCGATAGGTGGTGTAAAGCGCGCCCTGATCGGTGGTGTATTCGATACGACCGAAAAGGTTTTCGTAAGTCGGGTGCGGTTCGAACACCACCGGCGCACCGCCGCTGACTGGATGGCCAACCACCAGGCTTGGCGCGTATTGCTCTTCCAGCAATTTGCGCGCAACGGCGTCGGTCTTGCTGTCGTCGACCAGTTGCTCGACCACGGTTTTCAGCAAGTAGACCTGCATGGCCTGCAGGTAACCGCAGACCGCAGCGTTCTCGGCGTATTTCTCCGACAGCGGCGACAGCAATGGCTGCAGCGCCAACGTAATGGTTTCTTCGTTGAGCGAACGCAACTGATTGTTCGACTCGCGCTTCCACTGCGGCAGGCTGGCGAGTTCTTCGTTCAGGCGCTCTTCGAGGCCGGAAATGTCATCGTGAAAGCGCTCACGATCAGCTTCTGGCAATTGGGCGAATTCGGCTTCGTCCAGCGCCTTGCCATCGAGCATCGGCGTGAAGGCGATGTTGCTGCTGTCGCGGTACAGGGCGACGTCTTTTTCCAGGGCCAGGCGCTCGATGATATCGAGGGCCTTGTCGTAGCGCTGGTTGAAGGCGCGGTCGATGGCACTTTTCTTCTGCTGGTAGGACGGATGCTCAAACACCGCCGGAAACGTCGCCAACAGGTTATCGATCAATCCGTTGATGTCACCGATAAACGCGCCGGCAGTGCCCGAAGGCAATTCCAGTGCACGCGGTTCGCGCGGCTCGTCGAAATTATTCACGTAGACCCAGTCCGCCGGGGTCTGCAGGCGTTTGCCTTCGGCCTTCAGGTAGCGTTTGACGAACGAGAAACGGCCGGTGCCGGGCTCGCCCATGACGAATACGTTGTAACCGGGGCGTGGCATGGCCACACCGAACTGCAAGGCTTCGACCGCGCGTTCCTGGCCGAGCACACCGCGAAAGGGCTCCAGATCATTGGTGTTAGTGAAGCTTAACTGTTCTGCGGATAACGGACGGGTCAGCGCTTCGGGCGCAAG
>NZ_JBITSX010000085.1:0-8413 GCF_044541255.1 Pseudomonas sp. NPDC085632
GTAGGTAGCATGCCCGACTCGAACGGTTCGTTTTTGCTGCGGCCCCAGGCTTTTGACCCGAGGAGGCTGGAAACGCCAAGCATGAAGGCGCAGAGGCCGACGACACCCAGAAGGAAAATGGCAAAGCCCCAGTTGTGGGCCATGAGTCCTGTCGCTTCGGGCATGCTGGTAATCCTTAACAGAGAGCAAAGGTCTCTGAGCTTGATAAAGAAATAGGCAGTGACGATATGTCGCAGCAATCAATCGCGCTGATTTTATGGCTAAACACCCTGCAAGTAAAATTCCTATAGCGAAATTATTTATTGGAATAAGGACATAGCGCATCTCCAATGCCCTGCAGCCCATGCGTAGCGGGCATTAGGCGGGTTTATGCAAATAATGTTTTGTAGGGAATGTAACGAACATAGTTGCGGCTAAATGATAATTGATATCGTTTGGAGTGGTTTTGTAACTGTTTAACGGGATGTCAGTTGGGAAGTTGTCTTACTTGCACGTTACTGCAAGTAGCGACGGCGCCCGTTTTAGCGGATTTTTCTGACGGTTGTACCGCTCTGGATCAATGTTTTCTCCAAACGACGCCGATCTCTGTAGGAGCTGCCGAAGGCTGCGATCTTTTGATCCTGCTTTTGATTCTGAAAAAACAAAGTCAAAAGATCGCAGCCTTCGGCAGCTCCTACAGGGGAAGGTTTGTTTTCTGGGCACAAAAAAACGCCCCGAACCAGTCGGGGCGTCAGTTTTGCGGCTCTGCGGTTAGCTTTCTATCCGATCCGCAAAGGCCGTTTGCTCAGCGAAGCCGAATCAGTGGAACTGTTCTTCTTCAGTCGAACCGGTCAGTGCGGTTACCGACGACGAGCCACCTTGAATCACGGTGGTCATGTCGTCGAAGTAGCCGGTGCCCACTTCCTGCTGGTGAGCCACGAAGGTGTAACCCTTGGCGGCGTCAGCGAACTCCTGCTCTTGCAGCTTCACGTAGGCAGTCATGTCGTTGCGGGCGTAGTCGTGCGCCAGGTTGAACATGCTGTGCCACATGTTGTGGATGCCGGCCAGGGTGATGAACTGGTGCTTGTAGCCCATGGCGGACAGTTCGCGCTGGAACTTGGCGATGGTCGCGTCGTCCAGGTTTTTCTTCCAGTTGAAGGAAGGCGAGCAGTTGTACGACAGCAGTTGGTCCGGGTATTCCTTTTTGATCGCTTCGGCGAAGCGACGAGCCTCGTCCAGATCCGGCTTGGCGGTTTCGCACCAGATCAGGTCGGCGTATGGCGCGTAAGCCAGGCCACGGGCGATGGCTTGATCGAGGCCGGCACGTACCTTGTAGAAACCTTCCTGAGTGCGCTCGCCAGTCACGAACGGCTGGTCGTACGGGTCGCAATCGGAGGTCAGCAGGTCAGCGGCGTTCGCGTCGGTACGGGCCAGAATGATGGTCGGGGTACCGGCAACGTCAGCAGCCAGACGCGCAGCGGTCAGCTTCTGTACGGCTTCCTGAGTTGGAACCAGTACCTTGCCGCCCATGTGACCGCATTTTTTCACGGAAGCCAGTTGGTCTTCGAAGTGAACGCCGGCGGCGCCTGCTTCGATCATGCTCTTCATCAGTTCGTAAGCGTTGAGTACGCCGCCGAAACCGGCTTCAGCGTCAGCCACGATCGGCGCGAAGTAGTCGATGTAGCCATCGTCGCCCGGGTTCTTGCCGGCTTTCCACTGGATCTGGTCAGCACGACGGAACGAGTTGTTGATGCGCTTGACCACGGTTGGCACCGAGTCCACCGGGTACAGCGACTGGTCCGGGTACATGGATTCTGCGGAGTTGTTGTCCGCAGCCACTTGCCAGCCCGACAGGTAGATCGCCTGGATACCGGCTTTAACCTGTTGAACAGCCTGGCCGCCGGTCAGGGCGCCCATGCAGTTGACGAAATCTTTCTCAGGACGGAAGGACGGCTTGGCACCCTGGGTGACCAGGTTCCACAGCTTGTCGGCGCCCATTTTTGCAAAGGTGTGCTCAGGTTGAACCGAGCCACGCAGACGGACGACGTCAGCAGCGGAGTAAGTGCGTGTCACGCCTTTCCAGCGCGGGTTTTCAGCCCAGTCTTTTTCGAGGGCTGCAATTTGCTGTTCGCGTGTCAGTGCCATGGAGATAAACCTCGTCGCGTCTTTTATGAAAAGTTGTTCTGCGGTGGAAAATTCCTGCGCTCGCTGACCAGAAGCTTAGGTGGTCAAGTCGGATTCGGCGGGGTAGACGACGGGATGAACGATGGGCTCGAGGGGAAGTGAGCAGGTAGTGGCGGACTGCGGGCGCATTCGGGCGTCGTGGGCCTCTATACGGTCTACAGTGTGGAGCCGGGTTACCTAATTACGCTTCCGTCCCTCGGGACAACTTCGTTCCAGTCGGCAACCTCGTCAAACACACCTTGTGGGCGGTACAGACACGAAACGGTTCGCGGGGTAGGTGCGAACATCGCTTCGAAGGCCCTTGCCAGGGCCTCTGATTAGCGGGAGCGAGGCCATCATGCCTTCGCTTTTTTGCCTCGTCAAACGTTTTGTAGTGCTTTTTTTCAAGCACTACATCTTTCGTCTAATACGACTAATCAGTCAGTTTTTGGTGCTTTAGTCCAGTGTGTCGACTTTGACCCGCAAGGTCATGTCATCCCGGCCTTGAGTCGAGTAGCTGCGGGTCAGGCCCTGTTTATCAGCCTGGGTCTGGCTGTTGACGCCGGCGAGGGTGATCCATTCGCCGAGGCGTCCGCTGACCGTTGTGTCGGTACTTTGTACGTTCACTACATCGGAACGTTCCTGGCTCATTCGGTCATTGTTGGTAGTGATCGCCAGGTGAACGGTGTCACCGGTGACGCTGGCGGTGACGTAAAACCCTCGAGTAACGTTGCGGTATTGGGTCTGGCTGCTGTAATCGCCGTAGGAGTTGCTCTGGCTGCTGGTGATCGGCACGCTTTGTCCTACTTGGATCAGCGCCGGCATGCCTTCGCTGGCTTGCACCTGTTGCACGCCGCCGTTACGGCTGGTGGTGCTGCGGCTGATGATGCGGGTCTGACTTGGCTGTGCGCCATTGACCGAATAACCCTCGTCGCCCCGGCCATTGTTTTCGTTGGTGTCGACGGTGATCAGCAGGCGTTTGGGCGCGGTGTCGAGTTGGGTGATCAGTGCCTTGAGTTCCTGAATCTTGTCTGGCTCGGCCTTGATGATCAGTTGATTGCCGTAGGCGCTGACCTGACCGTCCTTGCCGAGGAAGTCTTGCGCCATCGGCAGCATGTCGGTGCTGGTGCGGTAATTGAGAGGCACGATTTCTGTGGCTGCCATCACCGAAAAACTGCAACCGAGCAGCAGGGTGGTGAGCAGGGTGCGTAGGGACATGTCCGTTATCTCCGCTTTCGAAAGGCTTGATATTGCCAGTTTGTCGGCCTGGGGTGGGGCAAGTTGAATCGTAGACAGCAAAACGCCCCGGCATCGTTGGGTGTCGGGGCGTTTTACATGATCGTTCCCACGCTCTGCGTGGGAATGCAGCCAGTGACGCTCTGCGTCAAATGCCGCAAGGGACGCGGAGCGTCCCGAGAGGCATTCCCACGCAGAGCGTGGGAACGATCGGGGAGGGGTTCAAGCCGAATGGCGAACCATGTCGACATGCGGAATCCCGGCTTCGAGGAACTCCTCACTGACCAGGCTGAAACCCAGGCGCTCATAGAACGCCGTGGCTTGCACCTGAGCGCTGAGCATCTGCTGCTTCAGGCCACGTTCTTCGGCTTCAGCAATCACCGCTTGCATCAGCGCATCACCCACCTTCATCCCGCGCCAGTCTTTCAGCACCGAAACGCGGCCAATGTGCCCGTCAGGCAACAGGCGCGCAGTGCCGATCGGGAAGTCGCCTTCAAACGCCAGAAAATGCACGGCGGTCGCGTCATCCGCGTCCCATTCCAGCTCAGGTGGCACCGATTGCTCGGCGATGAACACCGTTTCACGAATGCGCCGGATCTCGGCGATGTCCTTCTGCCAGTCTGCGACACGAACGCGAATCTTATTCATCGGCGAACCCCAGGCTCCCTTGCTTGACCAACTGGCACAGCAGGCTGCAAGCGTCTTCGTCGTTCAGCCACTCACCGAGGTTGTCGGTGTGCAGTGCGTCAGCAGCGCAGATCAGCTTCAGCAGTTCGCGCAGTTTGCCCGGCAGGTAACGGCTCTGGCCGCTGGCGAACAGCAGCAGGTCGTCATCGACTTCCGACCAGGCCAGGCGCGCACTCGGGTTGCGGATCAGAATGGCGCCATCCTGCAGGGCGGCGAGGAAATCTTCTTCTTCGATGTCTTCCGGGCCGGCCACCAGTTCTGGGTAGCGCGGCTCGGTCATGTACTGGCCGAACCAGGTCAGCAGCAGGCGCTCGTCGCTCATGTGCTCGGCGAGCAGGGCTTTCAGGCGATCCAGTGCATCGTGTTGAATCTGGTGTGGATCGGCTGCTGGCTGTGCGTCGGCGTCGGTGTAGCGCTCTTCGTCAGTCAGGAACTGGCTGAGGAAGTCAGTGAAGTGAGTCAGCACTTCGGAAGCGCTTGGTGCGCGGAAACCGACCGAGTAGGTCATGCAGTTATCGACCGCGACGCCGCAGTGAGCCAAGCGCGGTGGCAGGTAGAGCATGTCGCCTGGTTCCAGCACCCACTCTTCGGTTTCGTGGAATTCAGCGAGGATGCGCAGGTCCGCATGTTGCAGCAGCGGGCTTTCGGAGTCGCACATCTGGCCGATTTTCCAGTTGCGCTTGCCGTGGCCTTGCAGCAGGAACACGTCGTAGTTGTCGAAGTGCGGACCAACACTGCCACCCGGGGCGGCGAAGCTGATCATCACGTCGTCGACGCGCCAGCTCGGCAGGAAACGGAAGTTTTCCAGCAGTTCGCTGACTTCCGGGACGAACTGGTCGACCGCTTGCACCAGCAGGGTCCACTCTTTTTCCGGCAATTTGCTGAACTCGTCTTCAGCGAACGGGCCGCGACGCAGTTCCCATGGGCGCTCGCCGTGCTCGATCACCAGACGCGATTCGACTTCTTCTTCCAGGGCCAGGCCGGCCAGTTCGTCGGCGTCGATCGGACTTTCGAAGTCAGGAATTGCCTGACGGATCAACAGTGGCTTTTTCTGCCAGTAGTCGCGCAGGAATTCGCGCGCCGTGATGCCGCCCAGAAGTTGAAGAGGAATATCGGAATTCATATGTAACCTATTGAAAAAAAGCACTTTTCAGACGGGAATAAAAACGCCCGGCGCGGCCGGGCGTCTCAAACGGGTCAAGCGGTCGATCAGATGCGTTTGGCTTGCGCTACAGCGTTGCCGATGTAGTTGGCCGGGGTCAGTTGCTTGAGCTCGGCTTTCGCTTCGGCAGGCATGTCCAGACCATCGATGAAAGTCTGCAGCGCTTCAGGGCTGATGCCCTTGCCACGGGTCAGTTCTTTCAACTTCTCGTACGGATTTTCGATGTTGTAACGGCGCATCACGGTCTGGATCGGCTCGGCCAATACTTCCCAGCAAGCGTCGAGGTCGGCAGCAATCTTCTGAGCGTTCAGCTCAAGTTTGCTGATGCCTTTGAGGCTGGCTTCGTAGGCAATCACGCTGTGGGCGAAGCCGACACCGAGGTTGCGCAGGACGGTGGAGTCGGTCAGGTCGCGCTGCCAGCGGGAAATCGGCAGTTTGCTCGCCAGGTGCTGGAACAGTGCGTTGGCGATGCCCAGATTGCCTTCGGAGTTTTCGAAGTCGATCGGGTTGACCTTGTGCGGCATGGTCGACGAACCGATTTCGCCAGCGATGGTGCGCTGCTTGAAATAACCCAGGGAGATGTAGCCCCAGATGTCACGGTCGAAGTCGATCAGGATGGTGTTGAAGCGCGCGATCGCGTCGAACAGCTCGGCGATGTAGTCGTGCGGTTCGATCTGCGTGGTGTACGGGTTGAAGCCCAGGCCCAGCTCGTCTTCGATGAAGGCGCGGGCATTGGCTTCCCAGTCGATCTGCGGGTAGGCCGACAGGTGCGCGTTGTAGTTGCCGACAGCGCCGTTGATCTTGCCCAGCAGCGGCACGGCAGCGACTTGAGCAATTTGACGCTCGAGACGGTAAACCACGTTCGCCAGCTCTTTACCCAGAGTGGTCGGCGAGGCTGGTTGGCCGTGAGTGCGCGACAGCATCGGCACGTCAGCGAAACGGATGGCCAGCTCGCGGATGGCTTCGGCAGTCTGGCGCATCAGCGGCAGCATCACCTCGTCACGGCCTTCGCGCAGCATCAGGGCGTGGGACAGGTTGTTGATGTCTTCGCTGGTGCAGGCAAAGTGGATGAACTCGCTGACATTGGCCAGCTCCGGCAGCTTGGCCGCCTGCTCTTTGAGCAGGTATTCGATCGCCTTGACGTCGTGGTTGGTGGTGCGCTCGATCTCTTTGACGCGCTCGGCGTGCTCCAGCGAGAAGTTTTCAGCCAGTTCATTGAGAACGGCGTTGGCCTCGGCGGAGAAGGCTGGCACTTCAGGGATGCCAGCGTGGGCGGCCAGGCGCTGGAGCCAGCGCACTTCAACCAGAACACGGGCACGGATCAGACCGTACTCGCTGAAAATCGGGCGCAGGGCCTGGGTTTTGCCGGCGTAGCGGCCGTCAACAGGGGAAACCGCAGTGAGCGAAGAAAGCTGCATGGGGTGTTCTCGGACAGTCGGGCAACGAAATGGGGCGCGTATCATACATGAAAAAATCCGCCGGTCCGTTGCCAACTGACCGGCGTATTACGCGTTACAGACTACAAAGCTTTTATTGCGCGGCGTTTACTCGCTGCGCATCAACGGATACAGCTCTTTGAGCAGCTTGCGCCGGCTCACCACCAACTGCCAGCGATGGCCGCCGAGCTGCCGCCACAGGCGCGCCGAACGAATGCCGGCGAGGAGCAGGGCGCGAATCTTCGAGGCATTGCTCGGTTGCTGCAGGTTGCGCATGTCGCCGTGCACCTGAATGCGTTGGCGCAGCGTGCTCAGGGTGTCCTGATACAGCGCGCCGCAAGCCGCCACCACGTTTTCGTGGGCCGGGCCGAAATGCTCGACCTGCGACTGGATCTGCGGCAAACGCTTGCCGATGGTGTCGAGCATGTCGTTGCGCTTGGCCAGTTGACGTTCCAGGCCGAGCATCGACAGTGCATAACGCAGCGGCTCGCGTTGCAGCGTGCTCGGATCACGTTCAAGGGCGCCAATCAGCGCGCGGTAGCCTTCGCGCAGATTGAGGTCATCGCCGCCGTACACGTCCAGCGTGTCTTTCGGGTCGCGCACCAACAGGCTGCCGAGCATGCAGGTCAGGCCGGCCTCGCTGGTCTGGCCGGTCTTGGCGATCCGGTCGACCAGCACGGCGGCGAGAAACACACCGCCCAGCGCCGTCAGTTGTTCCTGAGTCGGGCTCATGCCTGGCCGCTCCACGGCTCGGCCACTTCGATCACGCCGCCACCGAGGCAGATTTCACCGTCGTAGAACACCACCGATTGGCCCGGTGTTACCGCGCGTTGCGGTTCGTCGAACACAGCGCGGTAGCCGCTGGCGGTTTTTTCCAGGGTGCAGGCTTGATCGCTCTGGCGATAACGCACCTTGGCGGTCAGGCGCAGCGGCTGGCTCAGATCGATCGGGTTGACCCAATAGATTTCCGACGCGAGCAGGGCGCCGGAGAACAGCCACGGATGGTTGTTGCCTTGGCCGACGATCAGCTCGTTGGTGTCCAGATCCTTGCGCAGCACGTACCACGGCTCATCGCCGGCGTCCTTCAAACCGCCGATGCCAAGGCCCTGGCGCTGACCGATGGTGTGGTACATCAAGCCGTGGTGACGGCCGATGACGTCGCCTTCGGTGGTCTTGATCTCGCCCGGTTGCGCCGGCAGGTATTGCTTGAGGAAGTCGCTGAAACGACGCTCGCCGATGAAGCAGATTCCGGTGGAATCCTTCTTCTTGGCGGTCGCCAGCTCGTATTTCTCGGCAATCGCACGAACTTCAGGTTTCTCCAGTTCGCCGACCGGGAACAGGGTCTTGGCGATCTGTTCGCCGCCAACGGCGTGCAGGAAGTAGCTCTGATCCTTGTTCGGGTCGAGGCCTTTGAGCAGCTCAGTGCGGCCATCGATGTCGCGGCGGCGCACGTAGTGGCCGGTGGCGATCAGGTCGGCGCCGAGCATCATGGCGTAGTCGAGGAACGCCTTGAACTTGATCTCGCGGTTACACAGGATGTCCGGGTTCGGCGTGCGACCGGCCTTGTACTCGGCGAGGAAGTGCTCGAACACGTTGTCCCAGTACTCGGCGGCGAAGTTGGCGGTGTGCAGCTTGATGCCGATCTTGTCGCAGACAGCCTGGGCATCCGCCAGATCGTCCATGGCGGTGCAGTATTCCGTTCCGTCGTCTTCTTCCCAGTTCTTGATGTGCAGGCCTTCGACTGCGAGGC
>NZ_JBITSX010000086.1:0-8229 GCF_044541255.1 Pseudomonas sp. NPDC085632
CTCGGATTGCTCTGCGCGTTATCCAGTTTGTAGATCAGATTACGCGCCAGTTCCGTGCGCTCCGGACTGCCAGCGCGAATGATGATGGTGTTGGAACGCGGGTCACCAATCACCGCAATTTTCTGCGTCGGATCATTGCCCGGCGCATCGAGCAGATCAGCCACCATTGGCGCGATGTCGGCAGCGATGCCGTTCTGAATTTGCACCACATCAGTGTCGATCGCACTCGGCGAATCAATGCTCGCAATCAACTGCGCAACGCGGGTCAGGTTCTCCGCGTAATCGGTGATGACGATGGTGTTGTTGCCCGGATAGGCGTTGATCGGATTGTTCGGCGAAACGATCGGCCGCAGCACCGGAATCAGGTTCACCGCGTTCTCATATTGCAGTCGAAACGTCCGCGTGAGCATGCCGTTACCCGCCGGTTTATCAGCGCTGTAAATCGGCCCGCCGAGCAACTTCGCATCCGCCTCCGGCACCACCTGCGCGACACCGCCGACATCGACCACGCTGAAACCCTGCATGCGCAACGCCGCCAGCAACATGTCGTAAGCCTGCCGCGCCGGCACCTGACCTTCCGAGACCAGCGTCAACGTGCCCTTGACCCGAGGGTCGACCAAAAACTGCTGCCCGGTCGACCGCGCCAACGCCCGCACCACCGCTTGAATGTCGGCGTCGACAAAATTCAGCGTCACCGGTTGATCGCCTAGAGGATTACTCGGCAAGGCAATGCCCGACGCCGCCGCCCCACTGCGCGCACTCTTGCTGATGTTGTGCAATGGCTTCGGCGCCGGTCGCGCCTGCGCCTGCGCGCGTTCGCGGTCGAGCACCGCGTCGCCGCTGCGCTGGGTGTTGGCCAGCGGCCGCCCGAGCTCACTGTCGACCAGCAATGGCGGCTGATTCTGTGGTGCGGTGGTGTTGCTGCATGCGCTCAGTGCCAACAACAGAAACGGCGCGGCCGTAAGTACATAATTGGAACCTGACCACTTCATGAAGCTTCCTTAGCGCCCTGCGCCTGATCCATGCGAACGGTTCCCGACAGAGTGCCTGCCGTATCATCGACCTTGACCTCACTTGCACGCTGCAAACGAACCTCGGCCACTTCAAGTGAAAACTGCACTGGGTGGATTAACAGCCAACTGATGACGGCATCAGCGGGCGCATCCTCGAACGTCAACTGCCAATCGGTGCCAATTGCCTGCAACTGGTAGTGACCCAGCAGCCCGCTGCCATCGAGAGATTGCTGCAATGACCGCTCGACGTTTTGCCCAATGGGCGCTGTCGCCACCTCGCGCAACAACAGATCCAGCGCCTCGGCCTGGCCACGCAACTTCGGCGTTTCGGTCTGCCAATGTTCAATCTTTTTCAGCGGTGGCTGGACGAACAGCAGCCAGATCAGCACGCCCCCCAACATCAATGCGCTGCCCGCGACCAGGCGTTTTTCGCGCAAGGTCAGCGGCGCCCAATGCCGATGAATCTGTGCACGCAGCAGCAGCCAGCGAGCCCGATAGATCGCCAGCAGACTATTCATCGTCGCTGTCCATGACGGCATCGTCCTCAACCACTGCCGGCTCAACCTGCGGGCTGAAAATCCACACGTTGTCTTCGCGTCTGGCGACCAACCCTGCCTGCGTCAGCGCTCCCGGCAATGCGCCGTCGGCGGGTGACTGCGCAGTGTCGGCGGCCAACTCCAACTGCAAACGCCCCTGCTCAAAGCTCATGCGCTGGACGCTGCCCGCCATAAACGGCAGCGCGCTCGCGGCGTGTTGCACCAGGTAGGCGAACCCATGATTCGCGTCGACCGTCACACCACTGTGCCGGGCTGCCAATTGCTGGCGAGCCTGCTGCAACGGATTGAGGATCACCGGTAACTCTGGAAAAGCCTGCTTCACCCGCAAGCGCATTTGCGCCTTGAGCTGCTCGCCCTGGGTCACTTCACGGGCCGCGTAAAGGTTCAGCCCAGACACCCAGATCGCAATCGCCAAGGCACAACAGAAGATGGCCTTGCCCCAACCGCGCGCGGGGCCGGCAGCCTTGCCGATGCCTGCATGCAACCCCCATCCCGGCGCAACGCCACACCAGCGCTGCTCCGCAGGTCGTGGTTCGACGACTGTTGCAGGAGCATCCGCGCCGATCCACTGCAAGCCGCAACCACTGCCGACGAGTTCATCCAGACGTTCCTGCGCCAAGGGTTCTACCGAAGCCTGCGCACGGCTGAAGCGCAGCAGCAATTGCCCGTCCAACACGCACGCGCTGACCTGCCCCTGCGCGGGCACCGGCAACGCATAAGGTGCCGGATAAAGGCCTCGCAGCTTCAATCGGTGCTGAGCCAATAACAGTCCGAAACGATCCAGAGATGCCTGCGCGAGCCAGGCCAGCGACACTTGTCCTGAGACCTCACGAGCACTGTGTGCAACGTACATCTGTTCAGTGCCACCCAGAATCAGCGCCTGCGCGGCACACTTCACCGCCGCCTCGATCTTCACCGGCGCCAGCGGTGGCAACTGCAAACTGGTCAATACGCTGTCTGCCGGATGCAGAAAAAATTCGACGGGCTGTAACGGCCACTTCTGCTCAATCAGCAACAGCGTACTGACACCGGTCTGACTGACCTGGTCGTGCCGATCCAGGCGCGCAAATTCAACCTCGGAATCTGAGGTCAAACCCGCCAGCGGCGGCAAGGCGACTCGCAGGCGCGTCATACACCGAGCCTCGACCAGACCACTTTCGGCATGTCGTCGGCGGATCGATGCAGCAGCGCATCCAGGCTGACGCGGCGCCGGTCACGACGCGCGTGTCCGCGCAGCAGAAACCAATCGCTGCTGATGCCGACGTTCAGTCCGTCGACGGTCAGGTGCGGCAAGTGCAGACGGTTGACGAAGTCCCCACGATTGATGAACCACTGGCCACGATCGCGCTCTCCCACCACGACCCTGGCCTGCGCGAGCGATAAACCCGGTACCACCGCCACCAATACCTCGGCGCTGGCAGTATTACCGTTGACCCAGGTCTTGGCCGGAATCAGGCTGACGTACTGATTCAAGCGACCAAGCAGATCCTCGTTCATGCCTTCGAGGCCACGTAAATCATCAAGGCTGCGCAACATCGGCTGAGTAACCGGCAAGGGCCTTCGACGCGCACTCGGCGACGTCGCACGGACGCCGTCGAACCCCGTCTGCGCCATACTCTGCCCGGCGGCTTGCAGGTCGGGCATTCTCGGGTAGGAGGCAATGACTCGCTGGCTAATGCGCTGGCTGAGGGCAGCATCGATTCCGATCATTTCGCAGAGCCGTTCGAAGCTGCGCAACTGTCCGCCATCGACGCGCTCATTGCTGAGTAAATTGCGCAGATTGAACTTGCCCTGCTGATCCTCGATGCGTCCCTCGAAACCGCCCCCCGGCGCATTCAACAAATGGCTTTTGACAGGCTGCGCCCAAGGTTGATCGAGCCGGGTCAGCGCGTCCTGTTGACGCGTGTCCCTGAGCAGTTGCCGACTGAGCTCCAGCCCCGCCAACAGCGTGGCCGCGCCCTGCACTCGGGACTGTTCTGCTTCAAGAGAACGGGTAAAGACGCTCTGTCGGGTGAGCATGCCAGCGGCGATCACCGCAACCACGGCGGCAATCAGCAAGGCGCTGATAATGGCCATGCCGCGCTGTTTCTGCGCCTGTGGCGAGGATGATTTCATGGCCGCTCTCAGAGCTGCCAGGAACCAATATCGGCATTGACGCCGTCGCCGTCGGGTTGGCCGTCTGCGCCGAGGGAGAAGATGTCGATCTCACCGTTCGCGCCAGGATTCAGATAGTTGTATGGACGACCCCAAGGGTCGTTGGGCAAGCGTTCCAGATAAGAGCGCCAGTTGCTGTTTTTCGCATCCGCCGGACGCTCCACCAACACCTTGAGCCCCTGATTCAGCGTCGGATAAGTGCCGTGGTCGAGGCGGTAGAGTTTGAGCGCCTGCATCAGGCCGGCGATGTCTTGTTTCGCTGCGGTAGCTCTGGCCTGGTCGGGCCGATCGAGCACCTTGGGCACGACCATCGCAGCCAGAATGCCGAGGATGACCACAACAACCATGATCTCGATCAGGGTGAAACCCTGCTGTCCTCGACGTCCTGCGGACTGAGATTTGACGCGCTCGAAATCCATTTCAACCTTCCTTGGCATGATTACATTCGGCGCGCAGTGTAACAAAAGCCAGTCATCGTACAACAATCATTAACGCACTGTTTTTCTGCACATTCGCCAAAGAACGGGTGTTATTCTTCGGGCCGGTTTCAACCGCAGAGACAAGGATGGAAGCATTGCGCAAGGAGCGAGGTTTCACCCTCATCGAGGTTCTGGTGGCCTTGGCAATCATCGCCGTGGCGATGTCTGCAGCCGTTCGCGTTGCGGGTCTGATGACCCAGAGCAATGGTCTGCTGCGCGATCGCTCGATCGCTTTGCTGGCGGCGCAGACCCGGCTCGCCGAACTGCGTCTGGAGGAAGATTTTGCCCCGGGAGTGAAAACCTTCGAGTGCGATCAAGGTCGCCTGCAACTGCGCTGCGATCAACACGTGACGCCGAGCACCGATGGACGACTGATGCGCGTGACGCTGCTGGTTTCGGATCGCGAACGTCAGGCGCCACCCCTTGCGCGACTCGACACGCTACTCGGCCGGCCGCAGGAAAAGCGCCAATGACGCTGCTCAGGGTCGAGTCAGTCGAGGCAGCGAGGGGGAGTCTGGCAGCGTGCTGACTTTTAATCGGCTCTGTTCTGCGCCACGCTCAATGACCACCGCATCCTGTTCAATGGCTATCACGCGTACACCTAGGGTCAAGCGATCACCCACCAGAAAACTGCGCGGCGGACCGTCGTTGAGACTTAGAATTGCCACCGCAGCGTGCGCCCCTGCCAGCACTCCGGAAACCTTGATATCCAACGGTGCCGGCTGGTTGGAAAACCACTGCAAAGCCGCTGTGTCGGCACGCGTCGGCAACACTTGGGGGTCCACCGCCGGAACGTGGGATTGTGCCGGCGTCAGCACCAGCGCAGACCAGAACAGTCCCCCTGCCAGTGCAGCGATCAGCGCCGCCGATTGCACAAGCTGCGTTGCGGTTAAGCGAAAAGTAAATGCCAAGACCCAACCTCCCTGTTGTCCTGCGTCGCAGTCTACAGGACAACATTGGCTTTTCTATCCGGATTGAAGGTTCGAATCCGCCAGGATGGATTCACAACGAAGGAACGTTGCGGTATGACCAAGGACAGACAAACAGGCTTCACCCTCATCGAATTGATGGTGGTGTTGATCATCATCGGTATTGCCAGCGCCGCCGTCAGCCTGAGCATCAAGCCTGACCCGGCGCAACGGCTGCGCAAAGACGCCAATCGCTTGATCCAGTTGCTGCAAATCGCCCATGCCGAAGCCCTGGCCGATGGACGCCCGATCACTTGGCTGGCGGACAAAAACGGCTTTCGTTTCAGCCGTCGCAATGAACAAGGCCCCGGCTTCGATCACTTTCTCGCCGATCCGCAACTGCGCCCCCGTCACTGGGAAACGCCATCGCTGAAGGTGCGAGCGACACCCAGGCAGCCGCTGATACTGAACGCCGAGTGGTTCGATTCACCCGTGCAACTGCAACTCTCGGACGGCCAGAACACGCTCACCGTGCAACGCACAGCCACGGGCAAATTGACCTTGGCCAACCAGCCATGAATAGCCGGCAAGAGGGTTTTACCCTGATCGAAGTGATGGTCGCGATCCTGCTCATGGCGATCGTCAGCCTGATTGCCTGGCGCGGTCTGGACAGCGTGACCCGCGCCGACACGCACCTGCAGGCGAGCACCGAACACACCGAAGCACTGCTGCGCACGCTGCATCAACTGGAGCGAGATATCGCCTTGCGCGCGAGCATCGAACTGCGCGAACCACTATTGAACGACAACGATGACGAACGATCCGGGCAGCCAGCGGCAATCAGCGTGCGCAGCGCCGACGACCAGAGTTTTCGTCTTGACGTGATCCGCAGTGCAGCCACCTCGCAGAACGGCTTGCAGCGCGTGCGCTGGTGGCTGAAAGATCAAACCCTGTACCGCGCCGCCGCCACGCCACGTGATCGCTACCCACTGCCTGCGCCGAAACAGGCAGTGGCGGTGCTCGACAGCATCAGCGACCTGCAAGTACGCGTCTGGGAACCGCAGATGGGGTGGCGTCAGCTCAGCGGCAACCGCAAAGAGAACCCACAAGGCCTGGAAATCCGCCTGACCCGGCAGACGCCTCAAGGCGAAGAACACTACCGCCAGGTATTGGGCCCACTGGATTAGTCTCTGGGCGATATTGCGTATTGCCCTGACACGCACAGCGACTGTAACGTCGAAAGTCAGTTACCGAGGAAATCTCATTGCACGACTCTAAACTTCTCGAAGATCTACGCGCTCGCTTCAACGCTGGAGAGCCTCTGGATTTCACCTTTTTCTGGGGACACCAGCGAAGCAAAAGCGCCGTCACGGCTTCATGCTTCAGCCAGTGGTACGAAGCCGAATTCGTTATCGAGGGGCAACGCTACCCGACAGCCGAACACTTCATGATGGCCGAGAAGGCAGCGTTGTTCGACGATCAGGAAGTTCGTGCACAAGTGCTGCTGGCCCCCACGCCAAACGCCGCCAAAGCCCTCGGTCGCAAGGTGCGCGGTTTCAACGACCCACTCTGGCTGCAACACCGATACGACATCGTCGTCCAGGCAAACCAAGCCAAGTTCTCCCAAAACCCGGAGCTGGACGAATACCTGATGCGCACTGGATCTCGGGTCATTGTCGAAGCGAGCCCGGTTGATGCCATTTGGGGAATTGGGCTCGCGCAGGATCACGCAGATGTGAACGATCCGAATCTGTGGAAAGGCCTGAATCTTTTGGGGTTTGCACTGATGCAGGTTCGGGACGGCAGGGTTGGATTGTCCTGAGTTTTACTGGCGGTGGCGTCAGCAACGAAAAAGCCTTGGCGTGTGCCAAGGCTGTTCTACGGGAGTTTTATACCGCTTTAGGTTGCACTACCTGCCAGTCATAAATTGCAGGTGTATTGATATTCGAAGGGGAAGAAGACTGTATCGACCACCAATGAAAATGGCGCGTCGATCAGTAGAAAGGGAATCAACTTGCCTTTGGATGTACCGACCAACCACCAGTCGAACCGAACACCGATGTAAGGACATCGGTGCTTGTCATAATCCATCCGCATGGCCGTTGCTGCACAGCCGCTTGAACTGGCGATCAACACCAGTAACACCAGTTTGTGAAACACTTAATATCCTTATTAGTTGTTGATGCTGAGTTGCGTAAACGGGGTTGCAGATGGCTTTCCCTCTACAACCGGCCACCCACGTGGGTGGAGTAAAGCCCTACGCCGACTACCGAGGCCGATCGTAAGGACAATGAAAAACCTCAATCAGATTGGAATTGGCAAGATGCGTGAAGCATGCAGGCGAGGATGCAGACCTGATGGACCTCATTGATTTTTTGGGAAACCTTTGCAGCGCATTCAGTAACTTTCAAGGCTATGAAAAGCCTCGCAGGGTGTTTACCCGAGGATTCGTTGCGTTCTGCGTATTTGTGGCTGTGTTTGAGTTGATTGCGCTGAACCTCTACTACGCATAGACGAGATGGAATCAGATGCTGAGGAATCTGGTTTTTAATGGTGTTTCACGCTTGCTGGATTCCAGCAAAGATCTTCGTGCCGGAGTGAATCCAGGCCTTCTCGACGAAGTTACCGGGTAGTTTTGCGCAGGCACAAAAAAGCCGATCCATCTGATCGGCTTAAGTGTCTGATTTTAATCAGGAATTATGGTCGGGACGGAGTGATTCGAACACTCGACCCCTAGCACCCCATGCTAGTGCGCTACCGGACTGCGCTACGCCCCGACTGGTCTTGCAACTCGTTCTTCATCTCGAAGAACGCTCAAGAATATAGCGCAAGCTTTTGAAAACTGGAAGTATTCAAACGCTGCTTTTTATTTCTTGAGAACCACCAGCACATCTTCCAATTCGGCAATCATCTGCCGAATCATCTGTTTGTATTGGGTCGTGTCGTCTTTGGCTTCATCGCCGGACAGACGCAGGCGTGCGCCGCCGATGGTGAAACCCTGATCGTAAAGGAGCGCGCGGATCTGCCGGATCATCAGCACGTCCTGGCGCTGATAATACCGGCGGTTTCCGCGGCGTTTGACGGGGTTGAGCTGAGGAAACTCCTGCTCCCAGTAGCG
>NZ_JBITSX010000087.1:0-5227 GCF_044541255.1 Pseudomonas sp. NPDC085632
CGATGGTAGTGTGGGGTTTCCCCATGTGAGAGTAGGTCATCGTCAAGATTAAATTCCGAAACCCCAATTGCGAAAGCAGTTGGGGTTTTGTTTTGCCTGCAGGAAATGTATCTGCTTGATTTCTATGCAACGGCCCGGGGCATGGCTATTATTCGGGCCTCATTGTGAGGCGAGACCTGCATGCTGACGTTGTTGAACCTTCTGAAGGATGGTCGATTCCATTCTGGTCAGGATCTGGGGGTTGCCCTGGGAATAAGTCGAAGCGCTGTATGGAAACAGCTTCAGCATCTAGAGGCTGAGCTTGGCTTGTCCATTCATAAAGTTCGTGGGCGGGGTTATCAATTGGCTGCGCCATTGACACTTCTCGACTCTCGGGCGATATCGGCAATGGCGCCAGGTTGGCCAGTGACTGTCCTGGATTCAGTCGACTCGACAAATGCCGAGGCCTTGCGTTCGATCGGGCAAGGTAGTCTGGCGCCCTTTTTGGTGCTCGCGGAGCGACAAGTCTCTGGGCGTGGGCGAAGAGGTCGCAAATGGGTGAGTCCATTTGCCGAGAATCTCTATTACAGTCTTGTCCTGCGTATTGAAGGCGGAATGCGCCAGCTCGAGGGGTTGAGTCTTGTCGTGGGGTTGGCTGTCTTGCGGGCTCTGCGAAATTTTGGAGTGCCAAGTACCGGATTGAAGTGGCCCAACGATGTCTTGGTGGGCAACAAGAAAATCGCCGGCATTCTCCTTGAACTCGTCGGCGATCCGGCCGACGTTTGCCATGTTGTGCTGGGCATTGGCATTAACGTGAATATGCAACTATCGGATGAGGTCGATCAGCAATGGACATCTATCCGGCTTGAGTCAGGCAAAAGTAGTGATCGTAATGCCTTGGTGGTTGAGCTGAGCAAACAGTTAAGTGCTTACATCCGGCGCCACCAGGCGGATGGTTTCTCGGTTCTCCAGGCAGAATGGGAGGCCAATCATTTGTGGCAGGATCGGTCTGTATCGTTGATTGCGGGTTCCAGTCAGATAGATGGTGTTGTGCTCGGAATAGATAATCAGGGTGCGCTGCGCCTGAAGGTGGATGGCGTGGAAAAAGTCTTTAACGGTGGTGAGCTCAGCCTGAGGTTGCGTGATGATTCTTGAGCTCGACTGCGGGAACAGCTTTATTAAGTGGCGAGTGCTGAAGGCTGCGCCCGCGGCTCTCTTTTCTGAAGGGGTTGTCGACTCTGATCTGGCGTTACTTGAAAGTTTGAGATCCCTTGACGGGCTTTTGCTGCGCAAGTGCCGCGTGGTCAGCGTCAGGACTGCGGAAGAAACAGATGCATTAATCGATGCGATCAAGGGAGAGTTCGGTATTTCTGTGGTGTGTGCGAAGTCCGCCCGTGAAATGTCTGGCGTCAAAAATGGTTATGAAGACTATGAGCGTCTAGGGCTTGATAGGTGGTTGGCCATGCTGGGCGGGTTTCACCTTGCATCGGGCAGCGCTTGCCTTGTACTCGATTTTGGTACGGCGGTAACCGCTGACTTTATTGCTGCTGATGGTGAGCATCTGGGCGGTTTCATTTGTCCTGGTATGCCATTGATGCGCAATCAGTTGCGTACACATACCCGTAAGATTCGCTATGGAGATCTGGCGGCTGAGCGCGCGCTGTCCAGCAGTGCACCTGGGCGCACCACCGTTGAGGCGGTGGAGCGTGGCTGTTCGTTAATGTTGCGAGGGTTTGTGCTGACGCAGCTGGAAATGGCGAGCGCCTACTGGGGGGAAGAGTTCACAGTCTTTATAACTGGTGGTGATGCTGTATTGGTTGCAGATGTCGCGCCCGGGGCCAGAGTCATTCCTGACCTGGTATTTGTGGGTCTGGCTATGGCATGTCCTTTTTCCTGAGGTTTGTATGCGTTGGTTGTTTCTCCTGCTCATCGTTCTTAACGGTTTCTATTATGTCTGGCACCAGCAGGAAGCACCTTTGCGGGCGAAGGACGTAACGCGTCTCAGTTTGTACCGGGGTTCCCAGCAAGACATTCGCTTGCTTAGCGAAACGACAGGTGACGTTCGGGAAGGGCGAGGGGCTCGACGGCAGGAGTGTCTGTTCCTCGGTGGTTTTTCCCGACAGGAGTCACGTTCAGCTCTTCAGCAGCGTTTGGCCGAAATGGGGATCGACGTGCAATCTTCATCGAAGGATGTTTCAGGGGGCGGTTATTGGTTGTCTGTCGCGCCTCAGGGCCAGCGTTTGTTGGGTGATGCTCAGTTGCAGAACCTTTCCAACGAATTCAATGAGTTAAAACATAAAATAATGCTGTGTGAGGGGGTTGCACCTGCTGAATAGTTTGCATAGAATGGCGCCCGCTCCACAGCGAAGACCCAAACAGGTTTTCAATGTGAGGCGGTGTCAACGCAGCTAACCTCAGGTTTTTAAATGAGAAAATGCTTGACAGGGGTTTGGCATAGTATAGAATGCCGGCCTGATTAGGAGGGGTTCCCGAGCGGCCAAAGGGATCAGACTGTAAATCTGACGTCTACGACTTCGAAGGTTCGAATCCTTCTCCCTCCACCAGATTTAAGCGTGAGCTGCAGGCTCCGCGGGTATAGTTTAGTGGTAGAACCTCAGCCTTCCAAGCTGATGATGCGGGTTCGATTCCCGCTACCCGCTCCAAGTTTGCAGGTTGTGCAAAGTGTTTTGCTCTTGTAGCTCAGTTGGTAGAGCACACCCTTGGTAAGGGTGAGGTCAGCGGTTCAAATCCGCTCAAGAGCTCCATATAACAAGGCAGATATGAAAATATCTGCCTTTGTTTTAATGGTTGATATTGTTTGTCTAATTTCTTCTGTTGAGGGTGATATCGATGGCTAAGGAAAAATTTGATCGTTCCCTGCCCCACGTCAACGTTGGGACCATTGGTCACGTTGACCACGGTAAAACCACTCTGACTGCTGCTCTGACTCGCGTTTGCTCCGAGGTTTTCGGTTCTGCAATCGTTGACTTCGACAAGATCGACAGCGCGCCAGAAGAAAAAGCTCGCGGTATCACCATCAACACCGCACACGTTGAGTACAACTCGAAGATCCGTCACTACGCTCACGTCGACTGCCCAGGTCACGCTGACTATGTGAAGAACATGATCACCGGTGCTGCTCAAATGGACGGCGCTATTCTGGTTTGCTCGGCCGCTGATGGTCCGATGCCACAAACCCGTGAGCACATCCTGCTGTCCCGTCAGGTTGGCGTTCCGTACATCGTGGTTTTCCTGAACAAGGCTGACCTGGTAGACGACGCTGAGCTGCTGGAACTGGTTGAGATGGAAGTTCGCGACCTGCTGTCCACCTACGACTTCCCGGGCGATGACACTCCAATCATCATCGGTTCGGCTCGTATGGCTCTGGAAGGCAAAGACGACAACGAGATGGGCACCACTGCCGTCAAGAAGCTGGTTGAAACTCTGGACAGCTACATCCCAGAACCAGTGCGTGTAACCGACAAGCCGTTCCTGATGCCAATCGAAGACGTGTTCTCGATCTCGGGTCGCGGTACTGTTGTGACTGGTCGTATCGAGCGCGGTATCGTTCGCGTTCAAGATCCGCTGGAAATCGTTGGTCTGCGTGACACCACCGTTACTACTTGCACCGGTGTTGAAATGTTCCGCAAACTGCTCGACGAAGGTCGTGCTGGCGAGAACTGCGGCGTTCTGTTGCGTGGCACCAAGCGTGACGACGTTGAGCGTGGTCAGGTTCTGGTTAAGCCGGGTTCGGTTAAGCCGCACACCACGTTCACTGCAGAAGTTTACGTTCTGAGCAAGGAAGAAGGCGGTCGTCACACTCCGTTCTTCAAAGGCTACCGTCCACAGTTCTACGTCCGTACTACTGACGTGACTGGTAACTGCGAGCTGCCAGAAGGCGTTGAAATGGTAATGCCAGGTGACAACATTCAGATGACTGTTACTCTGATCAAAACCATCGCAATGGAAGATGGTTTGCGTTTCGCTATCCGTGAAGGCGGTCGTACCGTCGGCGCTGGCGTCGTAGCTAAAATCATCGAGTAAGTAGTTGTAATGTATTTTTCGGGCCGGCATAATGGTCGGCCTGATTTTGTTTTAGGTCAGTAGCTCAATTGGCAGAGCGACGGTCTCCAAAACCGTAGGTTGGGGTTCGATTCCCTCCTGACCTGCCAGATTCACTTGGTGTGTCTGGCTTTCTTTTCACAGGATCTTCATAGATGACTCCTAAAGCTGAAGCTCAAGGCTCTCGCTTCGATCTGCTCAAGTGGCTTGTAGTTGTCGCTTTGGTGGTTGTTGGCGTTGTTGGCAATCAGTATTACTCTGCTTCGCCGATCCTGTACCGTGTACTCGCTTTGCTTGTCATTGCTGCTGTAGCTGCCTTTGTAGGCCTGCAGACTGCGAAGGGCAAGTCTTTCTTTGTACTCGTTAAGGAAGCTCGCACCGAGATTCGTAAAGTCGTGTGGCCAACTCGCCAAGAAACCACGCAGACCACCCTTATTGTGGTGGCTGTTGTTCTGGTTATGGCGTTGCTGTTGTGGGGTCTTGATTCCCTGCTCGGCTGGCTTGTTTCCTTGATTGTCGGCTAAGGGTGTCCCGTGGCTAAGCGTTGGTATGTTGTGCATGCTTACTCGGGTTACGAGAAGCATGTGATGCGCTCGCTGGTCGAGCGCGTAAAGCTGGCTGGCATGGAAGATGGCTTCGGCGAGATTCTGGTTCCCACTGAAGAAGTGGTTGAAATGCGTAATGGCCAGAAGCGCAAGAGCGAACGCAAGTTCTTTCCAGGCTATGTGCTGGTTCAGATGGATATGAATGAGGGTACTTGGCACTTGGTCAAGGACACTCCTCGGGTGATGGGTTTTATCGGCGGTACTGCTGATAAGCCTGCGCCAATCACCGATAAAGAGGCAGAAGCAATTCTGCGTCGTGTTGCTGATGGTAGCGACAAGCCGAAGCCGAAGACTCTCTTCGAGCCAGGCGAGACGGTGCGAGTCAATGACGGTCCATTTGCAGATTTCAATGGCGTTGTTGAAGAAGTTAACTACGAAAAGAGCCGGATCCAAGTGGCAGTGCTCATTTTCGGTCGCTCTACTCCGGTAGAGTTGGAGTTCAGTCAGGTCGAAAAGGTCTAGCTGAACAAGCATCCCAACCCCGCAGCCCTAGGCTGTGGGGTTTTGTCGTCACTGGGATAAACGCGCAAGTAACCGGGGAGCCTTTCGTGGCGTTCGAACCCGTAATTGGAGTGCCTCAT
>NZ_JBITSX010000087.1:5237-7719 GCF_044541255.1 Pseudomonas sp. NPDC085632
CTCTGGGTCAGCACGGCGTGAACATCATGGAATTCTGCAAGGCTTTCAACGCCCGTACTCAGGGTCTTGAAGCAGGTCTGCCGACTCCAGTGATCATCACTGTCTACAGCGACCGTAGCTTCACTTTCGAAACAAAATCCACCCCTGCTTCGGTTCTGCTGAAGAAAGCGGCCGGTCTGACCAGCGGTTCCGCTCGTCCGAACACCGTTAAGGTTGGCACCGTTACCCGTGCTCAGCTGGAAGAAATCGCGAAAACCAAAAACGCGGATCTGACTGCAGCTGATATGGATGCAGCCGTGCGTTCTATCGCCGGTTCTGCTCGTAGCATGGGCCTTAACGTGGAGGGTGTGTAATGGCTAAGCTGACCAAGCGTCAAAAGGCTATCGCCGGCAAAATCGAAGCAGGCAAGGCCTACAACATTGTAGACGCCGCTGCCCTGCTGGCTGAGCTGTCGACTGTCAAGTTCAGCGAGTCGTTTGACATTGCTGTAAACCTGGGTGTAGACCCGCGTAAATCCGACCAGGTTGTTCGTAGCGCTACTGTGCTGCCGCACGGCACTGGCAAGACTGTTCGCGTTGCTGTGTTCACCCAGGGTCCAGCTGCTGAAGCCGCTCTGGCTGCCGGCGCTGACCGTGTAGGTATGGACGACCTGGCTGCCGAAATGAAAGGCGGCGACCTGAACTATGACGTAGTGATCGCATCCCCGGATGCAATGCGCGTTGTAGGTCAGCTGGGCCAGATCCTCGGTCCACGCGGTCTGATGCCAAACCCTAAGGTTGGTACCGTAACTCCAGACGTAGCGACTGCGGTCAAGAACGCCAAAGCTGGTCAGGTTCGTTATCGCACCGACAAAAACGGCATCATTCACACTTCCGTTGGCAAGATGGGCTTCGATGCCGTCAAGTTGAAGGAAAACGTTGAAGCCCTGATCGCTGATCTGAAGCGTATCAAGCCAGCTTCCTCGAAAGGTATCTACGTCAAGCGCGTTACCCTGAGCACCACTATGGGCCCAGGTCTGGTTATCGACCAGAGCTCGCTGGACGCGTAAGACAAAAATTGGCGCGACTATTTGCGCCAGTTGAAATATTGGGGTCCCTGCCTGGCGGGGGCTATCCAAGACCGTAGGCGACGCAAGTCTTAAACCACCAGCCTACGCAGATGGTGCTCCCGGTTCCTTACCGAATCAGACACCAAAACGACATTCGGTTTCGATCGAATGAAACGGTAACAAGCAGTAGTTAAACCCGTGGCAAATAATCTAGAAGAAAAGAAGGCCATCGTCGCTGAAGTCAACGAGGCTGCCAAAGTCGCTCTGTCCGCTGTCGTGGTTGATGCCCGTGGCGTAACAGTAGGCGCAATGACCGGACTCCGTAAAGAGGCTCGTGAAGCTGGCGTTTACGTACGTGTTGTACGTAACACCCTGCTCAAGCGCGCTGTTGCTGACACTGAATACAGTGTTCTCAACGACGTGTTCACCGGCCCGACCTTGATCGCATTCTCCAACGAACACCCGGGCGCTGCTGCTCGTCTGTTCAAAGAGTTCGCTAAAGGTCAGGACAAGTTCGAGATCAAGGCAGCTGCGTTCGAGGGCAAGTTCCTCGCAGCTAATCAGATCGACGTTCTGGCAAGCCTGCCGACCCGTGACGAAGCAATTTCCCAGCTGATGAGCGTGATTCAAGGCGCAACCAGCAAATTGGCTCGTACTCTGGCGGCACTTCGCGACCAGAAAGAAGCTGCTGCAGCCTAAGGCTGAGCGTTTCCTCTCTCGCGTATTTTTGTTTATTTCGATGGCCTCCAGGCTATCCCCCAATTCAGGAAATAAGTCATGTCTCTGACTAACGAACAAATCATCGACGCAATCGGCGAAAAATCGGTTCTGGAAATCGTTGAGCTGATCAAGGCAATGGAAGAGAAGTTCGGCGTATCCGCTGCCGCTGCTTCTGCTGGTCCAGCTGCTGCTGCCGCTGTTGTTGAAGAGCAAACCGAGTTCAACGTTATCCTGAAAGGCGCTGGCGAGAAGAAAGTCAACGTGATCAAGGCTGTACGTGAACTGACCGGTCTGGGTCTGAAAGAAGCCAAGGAGAAGGTTGACACCGCTCCTCAGGTTATCGCTGAAGGCGTTTCGAAAGAAGCTGCTGAAGACGCGAAGAAGAAGCTGGAAGAAGCAGGCGCTGAAGTCGAAGTTAAGTAACTTTCGACTTTGCACCTCCAGCCCGAGCGTCAAGCGACAGGCTGATGGCTGGTGGCTCTTGCCACCGGCCTTTTTCCGTTATTGGCAGCCGACTGGGTCGGTGCTGATAAAGGCGCTGTAGCCACCCGATGCGGTGGCGCAAACCATGGGGTTTGCACGATTTTCTGGCTGCTCCCGTCGGGAGGGGCCAAACAAGCAGGTGACCAAGCTGGGGAACGCTGATGGCTTACTCATATACTGAGAAAAAACGTATCCGCAATGACTTTAGCAAGTTGCCGGACGTCATGGATG
>NZ_JBITSX010000088.1:0-7643 GCF_044541255.1 Pseudomonas sp. NPDC085632
CAAAATGATGAATGAAGGATTCAATTGCTCGATATGCACGATGTATACCCCCATTTCGGACAACAGACAAGCACTCTCCCGAGCCGCGTGGAACAGCTTCAACTCCATCTCTTCGCTGACCATCGATTTGCCCTTGATCACTTGCCGCGCCTCGTGAGCGCGGATGATCGATAAGACGATGCCATTGGCCTCGTCCACCGTTTCCGCCCAGTGCACTGTCACACCGTTGCGGGTCAGGTTCTGTTCCAGTTGCTCGAGCAGGTCGGGCAACTTGGACAGCGCGCGGGCTTTGATCGAATTGCCCAGTGCGCGCAAATGTTCTCTTTCGTGGGCATCACTGAACGCGGCTGCCCGCTTGACCATCAGTGAGTCCATGGCAGTGCGGAAGTTATTCCGCAGTTGCTGATCACCCAAGGCGTTGTGCGCCCGGGTGCGGAAATCTTCTTCTACGGCGACCGTAGGAATAATCGCGGAAGTGCTCATCGCGCACCCCCGGTTCGTTGCCACAAGAAGCTGGCGAGATGTTGCCCGCGTAGCGCTTCTTTTTGTTTCTCCAATGCGCCGTTGATGTTCATCAAACAGCCACAGTCGGCACTCAAGACTTGGTGCGCGCCGGAATCCTTCAGTGCTTTGGTCTTGTCAGCCACCATCGCGCCGGAAATGTCTGGCATACGGACGCTGAATGTTCCGCCGAAGCCACAGCATTCGCTTTCATGGTCATGATTGACCCGTTCCACGTTGCTCAACTGCGCCAACAGCTCGCGGCCGTGCAGGTGGGTGTTCATTTCGCGACGTGCCGAACACGAAGTGTGCAGCGCGACTTTCACCGGTGCGCCGCTGTCCTTGAGCTGCACCTTGCAGACGAACAGCAGGAACTCGGCCAGTTCATAGGTTCGGGCTGCAAGGGCTTGAACCTGTTTCAACGTCTCCGGCTCGTCTTTGAACAAGTCGGCGTAATGCTCGCGCAGCATGCCGGCGCAGGAACCCGATGGCACCACCACCGGATAATCCCCGGCAAACAGCGCCAGTTGCGAGCGCGCTACCGTCCGCGCCTGCTCGGTGTAACCCGAGGTGTAGGCCGGTTGCCCGCAGCAACTTTGCCCTTGTGGATACTCGACCCGGATCCCTTCGCGCTCCAGCAAGTGGATCGCGTCCATCCCGGCTTCGGGGTAGAACAGGTCGACCACACACGTGCCGAACAGGTAAACCCGCGCCGGTTTCTCGCTGGGGTATTGCCGAGGTTCGGGCAGTGGCGGTGCCACACGGGTCGCGTTCGGCACGGCGTTGTAAAAAAGCTCGCTCATCAGGCGTGTCTCCGGGTGGTCCCGGTTATCCGTCTGTTGCGGCTGCTGAATATAGAGAGCATTGCTTTCAGCAGCCTTACAGACCGGGTGGTGAATTGCTGACGCCGAAATCACGGATCGGCGTCGGTTATTTCTATTTCGCGTGTAGGTTTAGTGGACCAGCATGCCGGTGAACCAGTAAGCCTGAGCCAGGGTGATCAGACCGACAATCGTTGCAAAGAATAGGCTGTGCTTGAGGGTGAAGCGGAACAGATCCGATTCCTTGCCCACCAGACCGGTCGCGGCGCAGGCCACGGCGATCGATTGTGGCGAGATCATCTTGCCGGTCACGCCGCCGCTGGTGTTCGCCGCCACCAGCAAGGTGTCATTGACGCCGATCTGGTGCGCGGTGGTCGCCTGCAGCGAACTGAACAGAGCGTTGGACGAAGTATCAGAACCAGTCAGGAACACGCCGAGCCAGCCGAGGAACGGCGAGAAGAACGGAAACGCTGCGCCCGTACCGGCCAGTACCAGAGCCATGGTTGAAGACATGCCGGAGTAGTTGGTGACGAAAGCGAACGCCAAGACCATGCCGATCGACAGGATTGGCCAGCGCAGTTCGTAGAAGGTCTCTTTCAAAGTGGTCAGACCAGTTTTGAAATTGATCTTCAGTACCAGCATCGAGATCAGTGCGGAGAAGAAAATCGCCGTGCCGGTCGCGGAAATCGGGTCGAGTTTGAACACGGCCGGAATCGCTGTTGGAGCAGCCACGATCGGCGCAGTTTTGATCACCAGTTGATCAAGGTGCGGAATCGCGAAGTTGAACACCCAGCTGTACATCGAACCGCCAGCGGCAAACATTGCCTTGAAAGGCTTCAGCGTCCAGAGGGTCACCAGCACGGTGAGGATCAGGAATGGCGACCACGCCTTGAAAATTTCCCCGAGGCTGTAAGGCGAAGCCACGGTGGTGCGCTTCTGGCCGAAACCGCCGACGCTGGCGGTGATCGCTGCACTCGACGTGGCACCGGCGATTTGCGCGCCGGCGGTGCGTTTTGGCTGCCAGACTTTCAGGAACAGGGTCAGGGAAATCAGGCTGGCCAGGGCCGAAGTGATGTCCGGCAGCTCTGGGCCGATGAAGTTCGAGGTGAAGTACTGAGTGACGGCGAAGCTCAGGCCGGCAACAAATGCGGCTGGCCAGGTCTCGCGCACGCCGCGCAGACCATCCATCATGAACACCAGCCAGAACGGCACGAACAGCGACAGCAGCGGCAACTGGCGACCGGTCATGGCGCCGATCTTGAACGCGTCAATCCCGGTGACTTGGCCGGCAACGATGATCGGAATCCCCAAGGCGCCGAACGCGACCGGCGCGGTGTTGGCGATCAGACACAGGCCGGCGGCATACAGCGGATTGAAGCCCAGTCCTACAAGAAGCGCGGCAGTAATCGCCACGGGCGCGCCGAAACCGGCGGCACCTTCCAGGAATGCGCCGAAGCAGAAACCGATCAGCAGCACTTGCAGGCGCTGGTCGTCAGTAATCGATAACACCGAACTGCGTATGACCTCGAACTGACCACTTTTCACCGTCAGTTTGTAGAGGAACACCGCCGCGACAATGATCCAGGCAATCGGCCACAGACCGTAGGCGAAACCATAACCGGCGGCGGCGAAGGCCATGTCGACCGGCATCTGGAACGCGAAGATCGCCACGGCAATCGACAGCGCGAGGGTGATGCTCCCGGCCACGTGGCCTTTGAGGCGGAACACCGCCAGCGCGAGAAAGAAGAAAACGATGGGGATGACGGCCGCGAGTGCGGACACGCCGAGACTGCCGAGCGGGCTGTAGAGCTGTTGCCAGGTTTGCATATGGGGTGGCCCCTAATTGTTGTTGGTCAGGCACTGTCAGCGTTCTTGGATAATTGGTAAGACCAATTTACAATCGCTGTTGGCTAGGGTAAAAGCCTTGATGTCGGTGTGTCAATTTGTCGCCCTGAAACTTTTGTCGAACAAGCGGTGCAGATCGCATCTGATCCGGTTTCGGCAAGTGGCGTCTGGTAGGTGTCGGCAAGGCGCCGATAGGCCAGAATAGAGAGCCCGGCGAGCGGTCGGGCTCGTGGAGAAATGAGTTATGGGGTTTGATCAGATACGTCAGCGCCGTTTGTCTGACGATATTGTCGAGCGACTCGAGGGGATGATCCTTGAGGGCACGCTGAAGTCCGGTGAACGGCTACCGGCGGAGCGCACGCTGGCCGAACAATTTGGCGTATCACGGCCGTCATTGCGCGAAGCGATTCAAAAACTCGCGGCGAAAGGGCTGCTGGTCAGTCGCCAGGGTGGCGGCAATTATGTGGTGGAGAGTCTGGGCTCGACGTTCAGTGATCCGCTGCTGCAGTTGCTTGAAAGCAATCCTGAAGCACAGCGTGATTTGCTCGAGTTTCGGCACACTCTGGAGGCATCGTGCGCCTATTACGCAGCATTGCGCGCGACGGATGTTGATCGCGAGCGGCTGACCGCGGCGTTCGAAGAGTTGCAGGATTGCTATTCACGCCATGACGAAGTGAGCCGGGCGGAGGAGGGCGCGGCGGATGCGAAGTTTCACTTGGCGATTGCCGAAGCCAGTCATAACGCTGTGTTGCTGCACACCATTCGCGGGCTGTTCGATTTGCTCAAGCGTAACGTTGTGACCAACATCGGCGGCATGTACAAGCAGCGCACGGAAACCCGCGACATGCTGATTACCCAGCATCGGGAATTGTATCTGGCGATTATTGAAGGTCGTGCAGAGCAGGCGCGTGAGGTTTCCAGCCGACACATTTTGTATGTGCAGGAAGTGCTGGAAGAGGTGCGGCAAGAGGTTCAGCGCATGGCTCGGGCGGAGCGGCGCAAGGGGATGTGATTCTTTAAAGCAAAAGATCGCAGCCTGCGGCAACTCCTACACTGGAATATGTATTTCCCTGTAGGAGCTGTCGCAGGCTGCGATCTTTGCTTTCGGGGGGAAGACTAGTCTTCCTTGCCCTTGTTGCGCACAGCACGCTGCAATTCACGACCGGCATCGCGCTCACGCTCGGTATCACGCTTGTCGTATTCCTTCTTGCCCTTGCCCAGAGCAATTTCGCACTTGACCATGTGCTTGCTCCAGTACCAGGACAGGCAGACGCAGGCGTAACCCTTTTGCTGCACCATCGCTGCAAGCTTTTCCAGCTCGCGGCGGTTGAGCAGCAATTTGCGTGTGCGCACCGGGTCAGCGATGACGTGGGTGCTTGCGGTCATCAGAGGCGTGATGTGGCTGCCGAGCAACCACGCTTCGCCATCCTTGAGCAGGACATAGCTGTCGACCAGCTGTAGCTTGCTTGCCCGCAGACTTTTTACTTCCCAGCCGGCCAGGACCAGACCAGCCTCGAACTTATGCTCGATGAAGTAATCGTGTCGCGCCTTTTTGTTCTGCGCGATGGTCCCTGTTGGGTGTTTCTTCTGTTTAGCCATAGGGGCGGCATTATATGGAGATAAACGGCTGTCGGCTACGGTGATGCTGCGTGCTTGAGCAGGTTGAGTGAATCCCGGACAATGCGGCCTCTTTTCTAACGCTTGGGCGTGATAAACGATGTCGACAGACAAGGTTTCTGTCCACGGCAGTTGGGCTAGCCGCTGGGTATTCATACTCGCCGCGACCGGTTCGGCCGTGGGACTGGGTAGTATCTGGAAGTTCCCCTACATGGTCGGGGTGTACGGCGGCGGTGCGTTTGTACTGATGTTTCTGGCGTGCATCGCACTGATCGGCATCCCGGTCATGCTCGCAGAAACCCTGATCGGCCGGCGCGCCCGGCAGAGTCCGGCGAACGCCTTGAAGGTGCTGGCGCTGGAAGCCGGGCACTCGGGCAAGTGGTCGTGGGGCGCCTTTGCCGGGATGATCACGGCATTGTTGATCCTGTCTTTCTATAGTGTGGTTGGCGGTTGGTCGCTGGACTACATCGTCGACATGGGCCGCGGTGACTTCCAGGGTGCGACGGCTGATCAGGTGGGTGCCTATTTTGGCAACGTCATCTCCAATCCTTGGCGTCTGACACTTTGGCACACGATTTTCATGCTGCTGTCGGCCTTCGTCATCGCCAAAGGCGTGGTCGCCGGGCTTGAGCGCAGCTTGCGCATCATGATGCCGCTGCTGTTCGTGATGATCCTGGTATTGCTGGGTTACAGCATGACCACCGGGCATTTCATGGAAGGCGTGCATTTCATGTTCGACTTCCACCCGGAAAAAGTCCTCGACGGCTTGCTGCCGGCGATGGGACACGCATTCTTCTCGCTGAGCGTCGGTGTCGGCTCGATCATGATCTACGGCGCTTACATGCCGAAGAGTTCGTCGTTGTCCGGCACAGTTGTCGGTGTGGCGCTGCTCGATACCTTTGTTTCGCTGATCGCCGGCCTGGCGTTGTTCCCGATTGTGTTTGCCGGAGGCCTGAACCCTAGCGAAGGGCCTGGTCTGATGTTCGTCAGCCTGCCATTTGCCTTTGGTAACGTGGCTTTCGGGCAACTAATGGGCGTGGTGTTCTTTGTTCTTGTGGCGATCGCTGCCTGGAGTTCGGCGATTTCCTTGCTGGAACCGATGGTTGCCTATCTGGTTGAACGCACGAAAGTCAGCCGCGCTTGGGTGACTTTCTGGCTTGCTTTCACTTGCTGGTTCGTCGGTCTGGGCACGGTGTTCTCCTTCAATATCTGGAAGGAGGCCAAATTTTTCGTGAACGAAGGCGGGGTGTTCCACCTCTACCAGTGGGGTGCGCAGAGCGGTCTGGACTTCTTTGGCGTGATCGATTTCTTCACCTCGAGGATCATGTTGCCGCTCGGTGGCCTGTGTTTTGTGCTGTTCGCCGGATGGGTGATGGGGCGTGAAGCGGTACGCGACGAGTTGTCGATCCGCAATCCGGCACTGTTCGCCCTGTCTTTGTTTTTGATGCGCTACGTGGCGCCCATCGGCATTCTTGTAGTGTTTGCCGCTCAGCTCTGGAAGTAACGCTCACATGACGACACATATTCAACGATCAGCGCTACTGCCGTACCCAGCGCAATTTCTCTACGACCTGGTCAACGACGTGGCGCGTTACCCGGAATTTTTGCCGTGGTGCTCGGCCGCTGAAGTACTGGAAAGCTCGCCGGAGCACATGCGTGCCAGTGTAGGCGTGGCCAAGGGCGGTCTCAGTCAGCATTTTGTAACGCGCAATACGCTGGTGCCGGGGCAGTCGATCGAGATGAACCTGGAAGAGGGACCGTTCAATCAGTTGCACGGCGTCTGGGTGTTCAAGGTGTTGAACGAGAAGGCCTGCAAGATCAGCCTGGACCTGTCGTTCGACTATGCCGGGCCACTGGTGCGAGCCACGTTGGGGCCGCTGTTCAATCAGGCGGCCAATACGCTGGTAGATGCGTTTTGCCAGCGCGCCAAGCAGATGCATGGTTGAGCCGGTGATTGAGATAGAAGTCGTGTACGCGGCCGTGGATCGTCAGGTTTTGCGCTCGGTGAGCGTAAATGCGGGCGTCACGGTGCGGGCGGCGGTGCTTGCGTCGGGTATCGCTAGTGAGTTCCCTGAGCTGAATCTGGCGGAGTGTCCGTTGGGTATCTTCGGCAAAGTGGTGGCTGACCCGGATACGCGGGTGATTGAGGCGGGGGAGCGCATCGAGATTTACCGTCCATTGCTGGCCGATCCGAAAGAGGTACGACGCTTGCGGGCCGCCAAGGCTGCCGAGGCCAAAGCGCGAAACGCGTAAAAAGCCAAATCGCAGGCAATAAAAAACCCGGAATTTCCGGGTTTTTTATTGCGTCGCAAATTATTGCGGCGAGGTGTCCAGTGGCTCTGGTGTCGGAACCGGAACGGTTTCTACACCATCGACGTCCTTCTGGATCTGATCCAGCAAGGAACCTGGCTTGACCGGTTTTTCCGGTTTTGGCTTCTCGGCGTTTTCAGCAGGAGCGGACACGGTGGTGCCACTGTCCTTGCCGAGAATGGCTTCGTCACGGCTTACGCCCGGCATAAAGTCACCGGACAGGCTGACAAGCTGGTCGTTTGAGTTGAAAATAACGCTGATGCGTTCCTGTTGGCGTTCACCGCCACCCGGTTGCAGGCTATACAGATAATCCCAGCGATCGGCATGGAACGTGTCGACAAGCAGAGGGTTACCCATGATAAACCGTACTTGCGGCCGGGTCATTCCCGGGCGTAACTGGTCTATCATGTCCTGCGTGACGACATTGCCCTGCTGGATGTCGAATTTGTAAACCCCGGGGAATGAACAACCGGCGAGAGCGAGCAGTCCCACAATGGTGAAACTGGTTAGAAAGAGCTTGGTGTATAGCATCGGAGGGCGACTTCCACT
>NZ_JBITSX010000089.1:0-7146 GCF_044541255.1 Pseudomonas sp. NPDC085632
GGTTCTGTTTCTGCATTGGGGCCTGCATGGCTGGGGCGTGTTCGCCTTCGTCGGCATGGCGCTGGCCTATTTCGCTTACAGCCACAACGCCGCACGCACCGCACCCTTGGCGAACGTCATGCGACTCGAAGCCTTGTGCGTGATCTCCAGACGCTCACCTTCGCAGGCGAACAGCACGGTGTGATCACCCACCACGTCACCACCACGTACGGTGGCGAAGCCGATGGTTTCACGCTCACGGGCACCGGTGTGACCTTCACGGCCGTAGACCGCAACCTTCTGCAAATCACGATCCAGCGCACTGGCGATCACTTCACCCATGCGCAACGCCGTACCCGACGGCGCATCGATCTTGTGACGGTGATGGGCTTCGATGATTTCGATGTCCGCGTCATCACCCAACACGCGCGCTGTCATATCGAGCAGCTTCAGCGACAGATTGACGCCGACACTGAAGTTGGCCGCGAAGACGATAGGAATGTCCTTGCCCGCCTCAACCAGCAACTGCTTCTGCGCAGCGTCCAGCCCAGTGGTGCCGATGACCATGGCCTTGCCGGCCTTGCGGCAGAACGCGAGGTTTTTCAGCATCACTTCCGGCAGGGTGAAGTCGATCAATACATCGAACTCTTCAGCCACGGCTTCGATATGCCCGGACAGCGGCACGCCGATGCGACCCAGCGACGCCAGCTCACCGGCATCGACGCCGATCAGCGTGCTGCCAGGACGAACCACGGCGGCGGTCAAACCAGTCAGCGGCGCGCGCTGCTGCACGGCCTCGACCAGAATCTTACCCATGCGCCCAGCAGCGCCCATCACAGCTATACGTCGCATGCCGACTCCTTACAGATCGCCGAAGAAGCGCTTCACACCGTCGAACCAACCGGTGGTTTTCGGCGAATGGCTGTTGTCGTCGGCCAGCGAGCTGCGGAACTCTTCCAGCAATTCACGCTGACGACGGTTCAGATTGACCGGCGTCTCGACTGCTACACGGCACATCAAGTCGCCCGCACCACCGCCACGCACCGGCGCCACGCCTTTGCCGCGAACACGGAATTGCTTGCCGGTCTGGGTGCCTTCAGGGATTTTCAGTTTGACGCGACCATCGAGGGTCGGAATTTCCAGCTCGCCGCCCAGTGCCGCATCGACGAAGCTGATCGGCACTTCACAGAACAGATGTTTGCCATCGCGCTGGAAAATGTCGTGTTCGCGAACATTGATGACCACATACAGATCGCCAGTCGGACCACCCTGCGTGCCCGCCTCGCCTTCGCCGGACAGACGAATGCGGTCGCCGGTATCGACACCAGCCGGCACTTTGACGGACAGGGTTTTGTACTCTTCAACGCGGCCATCACCGTGACAGGAATCGCACGGGTCGGAAATGATCTTGCCTTGGCCATGGCAGCGCGGGCAGGTTTGCTGCACGGAGAAGAAGCCTTGCTGCATACGCACCTGACCGATGCCGCCGCAAGTCGGGCACGTCGATGGCGAAGAACCTTTCTTGGCACCCGAACCGTCGCACGGTTTGCAGTTGACCAGTGTCGGAACACGGATATTCACGGTCGTACCGCGCACCGCTTCTTCCAGATTCAGTTCCAGGGTGTAGCGCAAATCGCTGCCACGCTGAGCGCCGCCACGGGAACCGCCGCGACCGCCACCGAAGAAATCACTGAAGACATCACCAAAGATGTCCGAGAAATTCTGACCGCCAAAACCGGCACCGCCGCCACCCATGCTCGGGTCGACGCCTGCATGACCGTACTGGTCGTACGCCGCACGCTTGCTGGAATCGGACAGCACTTCATAGGCCTCGTTGGCCTCTTTGAACATTTCTTCCGACGCTTTGTCATCGGGATTACGGTCCGGGTGGTGCTTCATCGCCAGACGACGGTAAGCCTTCTTCAGGTCCGCATCGCTTGAGCCACGCTCAACACCCAACACTTCGTAATAGTCACGCTTTGCCATAAGTCTTCTGCACTCTTGAGGACGTTCGGCAAACCCCTCCTGAGGATCGCCAAACTCGCTGAGCCCCAATACAGGCCCGGACCCAACTCACGTCAATTCAACGATCCTGGTCTTTGTTTCATGCGGTACTTTCGGCACGAAAAGCAGGAGCATTCTCGGCCATACCGCCAACATCCGAACCTTGTCGCATGCTGTAAAAATTCGCGTATTCCAGATACGCCAACGCGGGAGCTAGCTCCCGCGCGGCGACATCCTACCAGTCACTGCCTGAAGGCAGTCAACCGGCCGACCAACAACTTACTTGTGGTCTTTGACTTCTTCGAACTCTGCATCGACAACATCGTCAGCCTTCTCAGCCGATTCGCCTTGCGGGGCTGCGCCATCAGCTGGCTGAGCCTGTTCGGCGTACATCTTCTGAGCAACCGGAGCGGAGACTTTCGACAGCTCTTCAACCTTCGCTTCGATAGCAGCCTTGTCGTCGCCTTTGACAGCGGCTTCCAGAGCAACCACAGCTGCTTCGATCGCAGTCTTCTCTTCGGCGGTGACTTTGTCGCCCGCGTCAGCAATCATCTTGCGAGTCGAGTGAACCAGTGCGTCACCCTGGTTACGGGCAGCGGCCAGCTCTTCGAACTTGCGGTCTTCCTCAGCGTTGGCTTCGGCGTCACGCACCATGCGCTCGATTTCTTCGTCGGACAGACCGGAGTTGGCCTTGATCACGATCGACTGGGTCTTGCCGGTAGCCTTGTCTTTCGCACCAACGTGCAGGATGCCGTTAGCGTCGATGTCGAAGGTCACTTCAATCTGTGGCACGCCACGTGGAGCTGGTGGAATGTCGGCCAGGTCGAACTTGCCCAGGGACTTGTTCTGAGTGGCTTGCTTACGTTCGCCCTGCAGCACGTGAATGGTCACAGCGCCCTGGTTATCGTCGGCAGTCGAGAACACTTGCGATTTCTTGGTAGGAATCGTGGTGTTTTTCTCGATCAGCGCGGTCATCACGCCACCCATGGTTTCGATACCCAGGGTCAGCGGGCTGACGTCGAGCAGCAGAACGTCTTTCACGTCACCGGCCAGAACGGCGCCCTGAATCGCAGCACCCATGGCAACGGCTTCGTCCGGGTTAACGTCTTTGCGAGCTTCTTTACCGAAGAAATCAGTAACCAGCTTCTGTACCAGCGGCATACGGGTCTGACCACCGACCAGAATCACGTCGTTGATCGCGCCAACGTCAAGACCGGCGTCTTTCATGGCGATGCGGCAAGGTTCGATAGTGCGTTGAACCAGGTCTTCAACCAGTGCTTCGAGCTTGGCACGCGAGATCTTCACGTTCAGGTGCTTAGGACCGGTCGCGTCTGCAGTGATGTACGGCAGGTTGACGTCGGTCGACTGAGCGGACGACAGCTCGATCTTGGCTTTCTCAGCGGCTTCTTTCAGGCGCTGCATGGCCAGCGGGTCACCTTTGAGGTTCATGCCGCTTTCTTTCTTGAATTCGTCAACGAGGTAGTCGATCAGACGAATGTCAAAGTCTTCACCGCCGAGGAACGTGTCACCGTTGGTGGCCAGAACTTCGAACTGGTGCTCACCATCGACTTCAGCGATCTCGATCACGGAAACGTCGAACGTACCGCCACCCAGGTCATAAACGATCACGGTGTGATCGCCCTTGGCCTTGTCCATACCGTAAGCCAGAGCGGCTGCGGTCGGTTCGTTGATGATACGTTTTACGTCCAGACCGGCGATGCGACCGGCGTCTTTGGTCGCTTGACGCTGACTGTCGTTGAAGTAGGCCGGAACGGTGATCACCGCTTCAGTCACGGTCTCGCCGAGGTAGTCTTCGGCGGTCTTCTTCATCTTTTTCAGAATTTCAGCCGAGATTTGTGGCGGTGCCATTTTCTGGCCGTTCACTTCAACCCAGGCGTCGTTGTTGTCAGCCTTGACGATCTTGTAAGGGACCATCTGGATGTCTTTCTGCACAACTTCTTCGTCGAAACGACGACCAATCAGACGCTTAACCGCGTACAGAGTGTTGTGCGGGTTGGTCACTGCCTGACGCTTGGCCGACTGACCTACCAGGATTTCGCCATCGTTGGCGTAAGCGATGATCGACGGCGTGGTACGCGCGCCCTCAGCGTTTTCGATAACTTTTGCTTTGCCGTTTTCCAGCACGGAGACGCAGGAGTTGGTGGTCCCCAGGTCGATACCGATAATTTTGCCCATGTTAACTCTCCCGAAACTTTGGATTTTTTTGCCGCAGCAGTGGTGGCTAACTGCGGTAATACTTAAACGCTTGACTTCTAAATGGGGGCCTTGCGGCTAATTTCAAGCCTTCTCGTCAATCGAAGGCGAAATCGGCGCAGGCGCCTTGCTGACCACAACCATGGCCGGACGCAACAGGCGACCGTTGAGCTGGTAGCCCTTCTGGAACACCTTCAGAACGCTATTCGGTTCTACGTCGGCGCTTTCCTGCATGGCCATCGCCTGATGCTGAACGGCGTTGAACGGTTCGCCATGCGGATCGATCGCTTCCAGCTGATAACGCTTGAGGGTGTCGTGGAACATTTTCAGCGTCAGCTCGATACCTTCGCGCATCGGACGAATGCTTTCGTCATCCGGGTTCGACAGCTCGAGGCCGCGCTCCAGGCTGTCGACGATCGGCAGCAGGTCGCCGGCAAACTTTTCCAGGGCAAACTTGTGCGCCTTCTCGACGTCCTGCTCGGCACGGCGACGGACGTTCTGCAGATCGGCAGCAACACGCAGAGATTGATCCTGCGCGGCGGCCAATTGCTCTTCGAGCACTTGTACACGGGTCGCCAGGTCATCACCCGAACCTTCGGGCGCCTGATTGGCTTCTGGGTTTTGCGTATCTACTGTCTGTTCGTCAGCCATAGAATTCTCCTTTCAATTTCGTCCGCGAGCCTGACTCGCGCTTCTGCCCCGATATATGGGGCCGCAAAATCAGGCTTCAAGGGCTTTCAACCATTAACCCTACAAAAAAGTGCCACATTCTCATTCCTGAATGCGCTAAGCAGCTTTTAGGTTCAAGCGAATCGAGCTAAGGGTGGGCATTGTCAGCCCGAAACAAAACACTGTATAAATAACCAGACCTAAAGCCTGGGAGCGGCCTTTATGCTGGTGCACCTGTCCGTACACAACTACGCCATCGTTGAACATCTCGATCTCGAACTCGATCGCGGGATGAGCGTGATCACAGGGGAAACCGGCGCCGGCAAGTCGATCATGCTCGACGCGCTGGGGCTGACTCTCGGTGATCGCGCCGACAGCGGGGTGGTCCGCCCCGGCGCTGACAAGGCCGATATTCTCGCGACCTTCGATCTGGCTGACATTCCTGAAGCCAGCGCGTGGCTGGCCGAGCGTGATCTGGAGACTGATGGCCCGTGCATCCTGCGCCGGGTAATTACGTCGGAGGGTCGTTCGCGCGGCTACATCAACGGCACCCCTTGCCCACTCGGAGACCTCAAGTCGCTAGGCGAGCTGCTGATCGATATCCACAGCCAGCATGAACACCAGTCCCTGTTGAAAACCGATACCCATCGTCGCTTGCTGGACGAGTACGCCGGCGCTACCGATCTGGCCCGCCAGGTTCAGCTCGCCGCCCAGCGCTGGCGGCAGACTCGCCAGGAACTGGAGCGCCTCTCCAATTCCGGTGACGAACAACGCGCACGCCACCAGTTGCTGAGCTATCAACTCGAAGAGCTGGAAAACCTCGGCCTCGGTGATAACGAGCTGGAGCAACTGGAGCAGGAACACAAAAACCTGACCAACGCCGAAACTCTGCTGGGCATTTGCCGGCAGGTGGTCGAGCAATGCAGCGAAAGCGATTCCGGCAATGTGTTGAATGCCCTGACCGCCAGCCTCAACCGCCTGTCGAGCGTGAATAACTCCGTCGGCGCACTGGGCGAAGCCAGCAGCCTGCTGACCAGCGCGCAGATCCAGGTCGAAGAGGCCGTTGGCGAACTCAATCGCTTCCTCGATAACTTCGATGCAGATCCGGCGCGCCTGCAATATCTGGAGGAACGGCTCGACGCTATCTACACGCTGGCGCGCAAACACCGGATTCAGCCGACGGAAGTCGGAGAAATGCAGCAAAAGCTGCTGGATGAGATCGAAACCCTCAACGCCAATGACGAATCCATCGAGCGCCTGGGTGAAGAACTGGCCTCGTATGCCCGTCACTATCAAGAGAAGGCGCGGGAACTGAGCGATTTGCGTCATCAGGCTGCCGGCAGCCTCGCCAGCGCAGTGGAGCAGGAGATTCAGCGGCTGGGCATGCCTGGCGGCCGATTCACTATCGAATTGAAGGCCAACAGCAGCGACGAATTGCTGCCCAATGGCCTGGAGCAGGTCGAATTGCTGGTCAGCGCCAACCCGGGCCAGCCGCTGAAGGCGCTGGCAAAAGTCGCTTCCGGCGGTGAGCTGTCACGGATCAGCCTGGCGATTCAGGTCATCACCGCACAGACGTCCCGCGTTCCGACGCTGGTGTTCGACGAAGTGGACGTGGGTATCGGTGGCCCGACGGCGGAAATTGTCGGCCAATTGCTGCGTCGCCTCGGCGATCGCGGTCAGGTTCTGACGGTGACGCACTTGCCGCAGGTGGCAGCGCAGGGGCACCAGCATTTGTTCGTGCACAAGGTACGCGGCGAACAGGCCACGCACACCGCGGTCTCCAAATTGAGCAAGAACGACCGTATAGAAGAAGTGGCACGTATGCTCGGTGGTATTGACCTGACCAAGGAATCCCTGGCTCACGCGAAAAAAATGGTCGTTACCGCAAAGGCATAAGAACTGCAGAAAGCACGAAGGCGACCCTTGGGTCGCCTTCGTTCGTTTCGCGAATGTGAAATTCGCGCGACATGCTTACTTTTTCTTGCGGACGTACAGCACCAGGTTGTGATCAACCAACTCGACACCGTGCTCCTCGGCAATTGCCTTCTGGAGCTTTTCGATTTCAATGCTGACGAATTCGACGACTTCACCGGTTTCCACGTTGACCATATGGTCGTGGTGGCCACCGTCAGCCAGTTCGAATACCGCGTGACCGCCGTCGAAGTTGTGACGGACCACGAGGCCAGCCGCTTCGAACTGGGTCAGTACACGGTAAACCGTGGCCAGACCGACGTCCTCGCCAGCTTCCATCAACGCCTTGTAGACGTCCTCGGCGCTCAT
>NZ_JBITSX010000090.1:0-7108 GCF_044541255.1 Pseudomonas sp. NPDC085632
TTTTCAGCAGTTGATTGGCGACAAGGCCAGCGATCTGGATGTGCAGCCGTTGCGGTTGGTGGCATGCTGACCAACTTCAAAACCATTCGTGCTTCCATCAAGCGTCTGCGTGACCTTGAAGTTCAAGCCGAAGACGGTACTTTCGCCAAGCTGACCAAGAAAGAAGCGCTGATGCGCTCCCGTGATCTTGAGAAGCTGGATCGTTCGCTGGGCGGTATCAAGGACATGGGCGGTCTGCCAGACGCACTGTTTGTGATCGACGTTGACCACGAGCGCATCGCGATCACCGAAGCCAACAAGCTGGGCATCCCGGTAATCGGCGTTGTCGACACCAACAGCAGCCCGGAAGGCGTTGACTACATCATCCCAGGCAACGATGACGCAATCCGCGCTATCCAGCTGTACATGGGTTCGATGGCTGACGCAGTAATCCGTGGTCGCAACAATGTTGCTGGCGGCACTGTAGAATTCGCAGCTGAAGAAACTCAGGCTGCAGCTGAGTAATTAACGCCCTGGCGTTGACTCAGTAAGCAAAAAGGGGGCTTGGCCCCCTTTTTGCCACCTCGAAAACCATTTGTCGGCGGCGCAGCTACAGCTTCTGTAACGTGCAGCAGCTACAAGGTGGGGTTCGGGACGAATTGAACGCCCGTTCGATCGGGTGGAATGGTTGAAAACCTATCCAAGAGGAATTTGAAAATGGCAGCAATTACTGCAGCGTTGGTTAAAGAACTGCGCGAGCGTACCGGCGAAGGCATGATGGATTGCAAGAAAGCCCTGGAAAAGGCTGACGGCGACATCGAAAAAGCCATTGATGACATGCGTGCTTCGGGCGCAATCAAGGCTGCCAAAAAAGCTGGCAACGTTGCCGCTGAAGGCGCCATCGCTCTGAAAGAAGACGGCAAATCTGCTGTTCTGCTGGAAGTGAACTCGCAGACCGACTTCCTGGCTCTGCAGGACGACTTCAAGGCATTCGTTGCTGAAAGCATTGAAAAAGCCTTCGCTGACAAGCTGACTGATGTCGCTCCGCTGATCGAAGCTCAAGAAGCTGCTCGCCTGGTACTGGTCGGCAAGGTTGGCGAAAACGTCAACATCCGTCGTCTGGTTCGCGTAGAAGGCGACGTTGTTGGTGGCTACCTGCACGGCAACAAGATCGGTGTTGCAGTTGTTCTGAAAGGCGGCAACGTTGAACTGGCCAAAGACATCGCTATGCACGTAGCGGCCAGCAACCCTGAGTTCCTGCTGCCATCGGAAGTTTCGGCTGAAGCGATCGAGCGCGAAAAAGCTGTGTTCCTGCAGCTGAACGAAGAAAAAATCAAAGGCAAGCCAGAAAACATTGTTGAAAATATGGTCAAAGGCCGTATCAGCAAGTTCCTGGCTGAAGCAAGCCTGGTTGAGCAGGCGTTCGTCAAGAACCCTGAAATCAAGGTTGGCGAACTGGCCAAGAAAGCCGGTGCTGAAATCGTTTCCTTCACCTACTTCAAAGTAGGCGAAGGCATCGAGAAGCCGGTCGACAACTTCGCTGAAGAAGTTGCTGCCCAGCTGGCTGCCGCCAAGCAATAAGACGGTTTTTCAACTGTCGCCCGAAAGAGGCTGCCCGCTTACGCGCGCAGCCTCTTTTCAGATGGGGGAGCCAGTTTTTAATTGGTTTCCACTTGGAACTGACTTACAAAGCCATGTTCCGATGGCGCTGAAGCAGCGCCAAGCTAGAGTGAACGCCAGCTGTAAACAGCTCGCAAAGAATTTTAAATACGCCGCAGGAGAGATTCGCAATGGCTCAGCAGGGCAGTGGTTATCAGGCTCGCTATAAACGCATTCTACTCAAGCTTAGCGGCGAGGCCCTGATGGGCTCGGAAGAGTTCGGGATCGATCCAAAAGTATTGGATCGCATGGCGCTGGAGGTCGGCCAGCTGGTCGGTATCGGCGTTCAGGTCGGTCTGGTGATCGGCGGCGGCAACCTGTTCCGTGGCGAAGCCCTGAGCAAGGCCGGTATGGATCGGGTGACAGGTGACCACATGGGCATGCTGGCCACTGTGATGAACGCCCTGGCCATGCGCGATGCGCTGGAACGTGCCAATATCTCGGCCATCGTCATGTCGGCTATTTCCATGGTTGGCGTGACTGATCACTACGATCGCCGCAAAGCCATGCGTCATCTGAACTCCAAAGACGTCGTGATTTTCGCAGCCGGTACCGGCAACCCGTTCTTCACCACGGATTCGGCAGCCTGCCTGCGTGCAATCGAAATCGATGCCGATGTCGTGCTCAAAGCGACCAAGGTCGATGGCGTCTACACCGCTGACCCGTTCAAAGACCCGCATGCCGAGAAGTTCGATCATCTGACTTATGATGAAGTGCTGGATCGCAAGCTGGGTGTAATGGATCTGACAGCTATCTGCCTGTGCCGCGACCACAAAATGCCGCTGCGCGTATTCAACATGAACAAACCTGGTGCCCTGCTGAACATCGTCCATGGCGGCGCTGAAGGCACCCTGATCGAGGAAGGTCAACAATGATCAACGAAATCAAAAAAGACGCTCAAGAGCGCATGCAAAAATCCCTGGACTCTCTGGCCCATGCATTCGGCCAGATTCGTACCGGCAAGGCTCACCCAAGCATTCTGGGCAGCGTGATGGTGCCGTACTACGGTGCAGACACCTCCATCACCCAAGTGGCCAACATCACTGTAAAAGACTCGCGCACCCTGCAAGTCGTAGCCTTCGAGCGCAACATGCTCGCAGCGGTCGACAAGGCAATCCAGAGCGCAGGCCTGAACCTCAACCCGACCAACCTGGGCGAGTTGTTGCTGATTTCCATGCCTGCCCTGACTGAAGAAACCCGCAAAGGCTTCACCAAGCAGGCGCGCAGTGCCGCCGAAGACGCTCGTGTCGCCGTGCGCAACATCCGTCGCGATGCCCTGGGCGAACTGAAGAAGCTGGTCAAGGATAAAGAAATCAGCGAAGACGAAGAACGTCGTGCAATCGCCGATATCGATAAGCTGACCAAGGATTCCGAAGCCCAGATCACCAAGGCTACGGAAGAGAAAGAAAAAGACCTGATGGCCGTATAAGGGTCGAGTTTTTAATGGACAAGACCAAGCAGACTGCGCCGTCCGCGGTGCCGCGCCATGTCGCGATCATCATGGATGGCAACAATCGCTGGGCTAAAAAACGCTTTATGCCGGGTGTCGCCGGGCATAAAGCGGGCGTGGATGCGGTGCGGGCCGTGATCGAGGTATGTGCAGAGGCCAAGGTCGAAGTACTTACCCTGTTCGCGTTTTCCAGTGAGAACTGGCAGCGTCCGGCCGATGAAGTCAGTGCCTTGATGGATCTGTTCTTCAAGGCCTTGCGTCGTGAAGCCAAGCGCCTTAACGACAACAATATCAGCCTGCGCATCATCGGCGATCGTTCGCGCTTTCATCCGGAGCTTCAGGTTGCAATGCGTGAAGCCGAAGCGATGACGGCGGGTGCCAACCGGTTCATCCTGCAGATCGCTGCCAATTACGGCGGTCAGTGGGATATTGCTCAGGCTGCTCAGCGTCTGGCGCGTGAAGTCCAGGCCGGACACCTGCGCCCGGAAGACATCACCCCGGACTTACTGCAAACCTGTCTGGCGACCGGCGATCTGCCATTGCCGGACCTGTGCATCCGTACCGGTGGCGAACACCGCATCAGCAACTTCCTGCTGTGGCAACTGGCTTACGCCGAGTTGTACTTCTCCGACCTGTTCTGGCCGGACTTCAAACACGATGCCATGCGCAATGCGCTGGCCGATTTCGCTTCGCGCCAGCGTCGCTTCGGTAAAACGAGCGAACAGGTCGAAGCTGGAGCCCGGGTTTAATGCTTAAACAACGAATCATCACTGCACTGATCCTGCTGCCGATTGCCTTGTGCGGGTTTTTTCTGCTGGAAGGCTCCGGTTTTGCCTTGTTTATCGGTCTGGTCGTGACTTTGGGTGCGTGGGAATGGGCGCGTCTGGCAGGCTTCACCGGGCAAGCATTCCGCGTGGGTTTTGCCGCCGTGGTCGCGTTCATGCTGTTTATCATGTACATCCTGCCCGGGCTTGCCCCTTGGGTGTTGGGGGCTTCTGTGCTGTGGTGGGCAGTGGCAACCTGGCTGGTGTTGACCTATCCACATTCCAGCGTGCATTGGTCTAGCGCCGCTACCAAGCTGGTCATCGGTCTGTTGATTCTGCTACCGGCCTGGCAAGGCCTGGTGCAGATCAAACAGTACCCGCTGGGTAACTGGCTGATCATGGCTGTGATGGTGCTGGTCTGGGGGGCCGATATCGGGGCTTATTTCTCCGGTCGCAAATTCGGCAAGCGCAAGCTGGCCCCGCAAGTCAGTCCAGGCAAAAGCTGGGAAGGCGTCTATGGTGGTCTTGCGCTGAGTTTGGTGATTACTGCCATTGTCGCGTTTGTCCGCGACTGGACCGTCGCCGAGCTGCTTAAAGGCTTGATCGGCGCTGCGCTGATCGTCTTCATCTCCGTGGTTGGCGACCTGACCGAAAGCATGTTCAAGCGTCAGTCCGGCATCAAGGACAGCAGTAACCTGCTGCCTGGTCATGGCGGCGTGCTTGATCGTATCGACAGCCTGACAGCGGCCATCCCGGTGTTTGCCGTGCTGCTGTGGATGGCTGCACCGTGAGTCGCCCTCAGCAGATCACCGTTCTGGGTGCGACTGGCTCGATCGGTCTGAGTACGCTGGATGTCATTGCCCGCCATCCTGAGCGTTATCAGGTGTTCGCGCTGAGTGGTTTCACGCGCCTGAGTGAGCTTTTCGCCTTGTGCGTGCGTCACGTGCCGCAATTTGCCGTGGTGCCGGAAGCTACTGCCGCGCGCGGTTTGCAGGATGATTTGCGTGCTGCCGGTTTGCCGACCCGCGTGCTGGTGGGGGAGGAGGGCCTGTGCCAGGTCGCTGCCGCTCCGGAAGTCGATGCAGTGATGGCGGCGATCGTTGGTGCGGCAGGGCTGCGTCCGACCCTGGCGGCTGTCGAAGCGGGCAAGAAGATTCTTCTGGCCAATAAAGAGGCGCTGGTAATGTCCGGCGCCTTGTTCATGCAAGCGGTGCGCAAGAGCGGTTCGGTGCTGTTGCCGATCGACAGCGAACACAACGCGATTTTCCAGTGCATGCCACAGGATTTTGCCCGTGGATTGGGCTCGGTCGGTGTCCGTCGGATTTTACTCACAGCCTCTGGTGGTCCGTTCCGACAGACGCCGATGAGTGAGTTGGCGCATGTTTCGCCTGAACAAGCGTGTGCTCATCCGAACTGGTCCATGGGGCGCAAGATTTCGGTCGATTCGGCCAGCATGATGAATAAAGGACTCGAACTGATCGAGGCCTGTTGGTTGTTTGATGCAAAGCCGTCGCAAGTCGAGGTGGTGATTCACCCGCAGAGCGTCATTCACTCGCTGGTCGATTATGTCGATGGCTCGGTGTTGGCGCAGTTGGGCAATCCCGACATGCGCACGCCGATCGCCAATGCCCTGGCCTGGCCGGAGCGCATTGATTCCGGCGTGGCACCGCTGGATTTGTTTGCTGTGGCGCGCCTGGACTTCGAAGCGCCGGATGAAGAGCGCTTCCCTTGCCTGCGTTTGGCACGGCAAGCGGCCGAGGCTGGCGACAGTGCTCCGGCGATGCTCAACGCCGCGAACGAAGTGGCGGTGGCAGCGTTTCTCGACGGACGCGTTCGTTACCTGGAAATCGCGAGTATCATCGAGGAAGTCTTGAGCCTCGAGCCGGTCGTAGCGCTGGCAGATCTCGATGCCGTATTTACGGCAGACGCCAAGGCGCGAGTTCTGGCGGAGCAGTGGTTGAAGCGCCACGATCGATAGAATTTGCTACACAATGGCTACACGCGGCACTGAACAGGATTGCGGAGAAAATAGATGAGCGCGCTCTATATGATTGCCGGCACCCTGATCGCTTTGGGTGTGCTGGTCACCTTTCACGAATTCGGCCACTTCTGGGTCGCGCGTCGCTGTGGCGTCAAGGTTCTGCGTTTCTCCGTAGGCTTTGGCATGCCGTTGTTGCGCTGGCACGACAAGCAAGGCACCGAGTTTGTGGTCGCCGCGATTCCGCTGGGCGGCTACGTCAAAATGCTCGACGAACGTGAGGGTGAAGTCCCGGTCGATCAGCTTGATCAATCGTTCAACCGCAAATCTGTGCGTCAGCGAATCGCCATTGTTGCGGCCGGCCCCATTGCCAATTTTCTCTTGGCGCTGGTGTTCTTCTGGGTGTTGGCGATGCTCGGCAGCGAGCAGGTGCGTCCGGTCATCGGTGCGGTTGAATCCGGGAGTATCGCCGCCAGTGCCGGTTTGAGCGCAGGTGAGGAAATCGTCGCTATCGATGGAGAGCCGACTACCGGTTGGGCGGCCGTCAATCTGCAGTTGGTCCGGCGACTGGGCGAAAGCGGTTCTCTGCAGTTGCTGGTGCGTGAGCAGGGTTCGACAGCGGATTCGCCGCGTGAGCTGAAGCTGGATAACTGGCTTAAAGGCGCTGATGAGCCTGATCCGATCCGCTCTCTGGGTATTCGTCCCTGGCGTCCGGCGTTGCCGCCGGTGTTGGCCGAGCTTGATCCGAAAGGCCCGGCCCAGGCGGCCGGCCTGAAGACTGGCGATCGCCTGTTGGCGCTCGACGGTCAAGTGCTGAATGACTGGCAGCAGGTGGTCGATACCGTTCGTACGCGTCCTGATACCAAAATCATGCTGCGCATCGAGCGCGACAGTGCTCAAATCGACGTCCCTGTGACCCTGGCAGCGCGCGGTGAAAGCAAATCGCCAAGCGGATATCTGGGCGCGGGTGTGAAAGCTGTCGACTGGCCGCCGGAGATGATCCGCGAGGTCAGTTACGGGCCTCTGGCTGCAATTGGCGAGGGTGCCCGTCGCACTTGGACCATGAGCATTCTGACGCTCGATTCGCTAAAGAAAATGCTGTTCGGCGAGCTCTCGGTAAAAAACTTGAGTGGACCGATAACCATTGCTAAAGTGGCGGGCGCTTCTGCCCAGTCGGGCGTCGCTGATTTCCTGAATTTCCTTGCTTATCTGAGTATTAGCCTGGGCGTTCTGAATTTGCTGCCCATTCCTGTACTGGATGGGGGGCATTTGTTGTTT
>NZ_JBITSX010000091.1:0-6134 GCF_044541255.1 Pseudomonas sp. NPDC085632
CCGAAACCTACATAACTCTTTGAATCTCAAGGAGTTTTCCGTTTCGACTGCGCCGGAAGTGGGGCGAATTATAGACATCTGAAATCTGCCGTCAAGCGTTAATTGTACTTTTCTATCGAAGCAGGGAAAAGCCTTCTATATAGAGGCACACACGTAAACCCCACTCGGAATCAAGCCCTCTACCAACGCGCAAGCAAACCCACCCCGGCACGTAACAAAGCCAAAGCTTGAGCAAGAGGTTAGCGATATCAAAGGAGAGGAGTTTCAACAATAGATGGTGTCCCAGGGCAGGTTCGAACTGCCAACCTTCCCCTTAGGAGGGGGATGCTCTATCCAATTGAGCTACTGGGACATGCGCTTGTCGCAGCAGACGCTGCATGACGGACGGCGTGCATGTTAACCACCGGACCCGGATTTGTCATGTCGTCCGTAGGGCTTTTTAAGTGTAGGCAGCCGCCCTGCTACGTCGCGGGAAGAATTACCGTGCATTTTGCACCCATCCCAAAAGCTTTCATTGCAGATTGCAATCCAGGCGAGCCGGAAAACCCTCTCAAATGCTTGTTTTTAAAGGACTTAACAGAGGTTAAACTGTTGGCACGACGGCTGCTTTGCCTGTTCTATAAAAGAACATTCGGAGCCACGCCTCATGAACAGCACTCTTTTGCTTGCAAACGCAATTGCTCTAGCGGTTTTGGTGAGCTCCCAGTTTATCCCCGAGAGCTTCGTACCAGGGCCATTGGCTCAGCGTATGCCACATTACCTGCTGGTACAGAAAACACCGCAACTGGCGGTGCTGAGTGATCAGGTCAGCTCTACCTCACAAGCCTTCAGTAATTCCGGGCAGACGTTGCCAGCACTGACCTCAGAACATCTGGTTTTTTGAAATATCTTCAGGAGTACAACATGTCCAAGTCAGCTGCAGGATTTCTAATCCTCGCTTTATTGAGCGGCGTAGTGCATTTATCGCTGTTCGAGGGTACCGAAATGACCCTGCCACTGATTGGCTGCGGTGTTTTTGCAGTGCTGTTTGTACTTGCACTGGCTGCCGGACGGAAGATCAAATTTGATCCGGTTTTACGTTGAGCCCGATCAGGCACAGTAGTTGACTGACGGCCTCTGTCAGATTTCCGGAATTATCGATGTGATATACCGGTCCATCACTTGACCTCCGATCCTTGAACAACGCATTGCGAGCCAGTCTTGCCTCAATCTGCTCAAGCGTCTCTCGACCACGTCTGAGCAGGCGCTCCCGCAACACTTCATTCCTGACCGTAAGCAAAACCGGTAGCAGCGATGGATAGCGCTCCAATGCCTGGCGCAGATTGGCGCGGGAACCGTTGACCAATACATGCTGACCCGCTTTCAGCCGCTGATCCATTTCCACCGCAATCCCATAGGCAAGACCATTGGCACGCCAGGCCAGCGAGAAGTCGCCAGCGCGCTCGCGTCGCTCGAACGCTTCCGGCGTCACCCCAATGGCATCCTCCCCTACCGATTCAGCGGATCGCGTGATCACCCGGCGCATCACCTCGCAGTTCAACGCACGCAATGGCACCCGTGCAGCTTCAATCAAACTGTCCTTTCCCGAACCGGACGGCCCCATCAAATAAATTAGCTTGCCATCCATCCTGAAAACGCCCTCCGGCAGGTGTCTGCCACTAGTAAATCGGCAATTTGCCACTATCCTGTACTGGTAAGGAACAAGGATTTAGAGTCCGCATAGAATGCACGTTCTGATGCCTTCGGACATCCATTGATGTGTAGCAGGAAGCGGACAGGGATGCGGACAGAGGCGAAGATTTCAAACCAGTCCGCATTTCTGATAATTGGTGCTGGCATTACGCCTTTACCCAGCTCAATATTTGTCACAGAATTGACGCCAATGATCTGGCAATTTTGAGGCATGATGCGGGCCTCTTAACAATTCAGGTTGAACCATTTGGCGCGGATGCTTGTCCTACCACACATCCTGCGGCCAATCCCGAGAACCGCTCCCCTGGACTAACCGGTTAAATATATGCGCCCATTGAATCCGGCAATTTATTCCAGCCGTACGGCTGACAAGTTCGTCGTACGTCTGCCAGACGGAATGCGGGAACGCATTGCCGAGGTGGCTCGCAATCATCATCGCAGCATGAACTCCGAAATCATTGCGCGCCTTGAGCAGAGTCTTATTCAGGAAGGTGCGCTGGGCGAAGAGCTGAGCATGCGCCTGGATAGCCCGGAGCTGTCGCTGCACGAGCGCGAGCTGTTGCAACGTTTCCGCCAGCTATCTCACCGTCAGCAGAATGCCCTGGTGTCCTTGATTGCCCACGACGCAGAAATGGCAGCAGACGCGTCCTGAGTCATACCGAACATCTCAAGCCAGCTTAATTGCTGGCTTTTTTTTGCGCGGATTTCGTGTTTTCGCAGACAAGAAAAAGCCCGCCAGATAGGCGGGCTGTTTCGATGCAGCAGATCAGAGCAGGAAGATCGTCGCCAGCCCGAGGAAGATGAAGAAGCCACCACTGTCGGTCATCGCGGTAATCATCACACTTGCCCCCATGGCCGGGTCGCGCCCCATTTTCGCCAGGGTCATCGGAATCAACACCCCCATCAGCGCCGCCAACAGCAAGTTAAGCGTCATTGCCGCCGTCATTACCACGCCTAACGACCAACTGCCGTAGAGCAGATAAGCAACCACACCAATCACACCACCCCAGACCAGGCCATTGATCAGACCTACCGCCAATTCCTTGCGCATCAGGCGCGAAGTGTTGCCGGTGCTGACCTGGTCGAGCGCCATGGCGCGAACAATCATGGTGATCGTCTGGTTACCGGAGTTGCCACCAATACCGGCCACGATCGGCATCAGCGCTGCGAGCGCTACCAGTTTCTCGATCGAGCCTTCGAACAGACCGATCACTCGAGAGGCGACAAACGCAGTGATCAAGTTGACCGCCAGCCATGCCCAACGGTTGCGTAAAGACTTCCAGACCGAGGCGAAGATGTCCTCCTCTTCACGCAGACCGGCCATGTTGAGAACTTCGCTCTCACTCTCTTCACGAATCAGGTCAACCATTTCATCAATGGTCAGACGACCGATCAGCTTGCCGTTCTTGTCGACCACCGGAGCCGAGATCAAGTCGTAACGTTCGAACGCCTGAGCAGCGTCATAGGCATCTTCGTCCGGATGGAAACTCACCGGATCACTGGCCATCACCTCGGCAACTTGCTTGTCCGGATCATTGACCAGCAGGCGCTTGATCGGCAGCACACCTTTGAGCACACCGTCGTAGTCGACGACGAACAGCTTGTCGGTATGTCCCGGAAGCTCCTTCAGGCGACGCAGATAACGCAGAACCACTTCGAGGCTGACATCCTCACGGATGGTCACCATTTCGAAGTCCATCAACGCACCGACCTGCTCCTCGTCGTAAGACAGGGCCGAGCGAACGCGTTCACGCTGCTGGTTATCCAGACTCTCCATCAGCTCATGGACGACGTCTCGCGGCAGCTCGGAAGCCAGGTCAGCGAGTTCGTCGGCGTCCATGTCCTTGGCGGCCGCCAGGAGCTCGTGATCGTCCATGTCGGCGATCAGCGTTTCACGGACAGAGTCGGATACTTCGAGAAGGATATCGCCGTCGCGATCCGCCTTGACCAATTGCCAGAGCGTCAGACGATCGTCCAGCGGCAAGGCTTCGAGAATATAGGCGACGTCGGCAGAGTGCAGATCATCAAGCTTGCGTTGCAGCTCGACGAGATTTTGTCGATGAACCAGGTTTTCGACGCGGTCGTTGTGAGCGCCTTCCTGGCGATGAGTCAGGTCTTCAACGACCCGCTGACGCTGCAGCAGCTCGACGACCTGAGCCAGACGATCCTGCAGGCTTTCTTGTGTTTTCTTTACTTCGATTTCAGACATAGGCGAACTCCACTCCCAGCAGCGGGGCACGCCGGAAGGATCAATCAGTCAATTCATGATTGGTGAAACGGGGTACTGAGTAACTACTGGGTAAGTCCATGGAGGTTTTCCACAAGCCCCGGCGGGGCTGACGGGCGCAATGATACACCGCCTGACGGTTTAAAACGTTAAAAAATCGCGGTCGAAACAAGCGCTTGCGAAACAATCCTGAGCACTGTCCTGATCCCTGCAAATGCGACGACTCATCCTGAAAAGAAAACACACCGGCACTGGAAAATGTAGCGACTACCCTTGAGCGTAGATCGTCATGGAGGACGTCGAATGCCATCGAAAACATCACACCTCGTACTCACCACCCTGCTCTACCTGCCACCCGCCGGGGCCGCCACTACCCTTTATCGTTGCGAAGCCGCAGATGGCAGCATCACTTTTACCAGCATGAGTTGCGCACATGACGAACTGCGCTCCACCCAGGAAGTCCACCCCTACTCGCCGGGCTCGATCGTAGCGGTGATGCCGGAAGCCAACCACGAAGAAACATCCCGCATGAAAACCAAAGGTCGAGAACCGGGCATCATTGGCCGCGCGGAACATCGATGCGGAAATCTGATCGACGCCAGGCAGCGTCGCGAGGCAATCATCAATCAGCGCGTGATTGCCGGGATGAGCCAGCAAGATGTCGAAAGTGCGCTTGGCAAACCAGGCAAGGTGAATATTCGGACATCGACAACCAGCTATCGTTACGACCTCAAGCGAGGTCGCAGTGCTCAAGTCGATTTTGATGAGAGAGGATGCGTGAAGGAAAAAACCAAATCCCGGACAGCAAAAAGCCCGCGTTAAACGCGGGCTTTTCGGTATATGGTGCACTCGACAGGATTCGAACCTGTGACCGCTCGGTTCGTAGCCGAGTACTCTATCCAGCTGAGCTACGAGTGCATTTTGTGTTTTTAGACCAGATCACATCTGGTTGAAGCCGAGCTATTTACATTGCTGTAACTAACTCTTAAATGGTGCACTCGACAGGATTCGAACCTGTGACCGCTCGGTTCGTAGCCGAGTACTCTATCCAGCTGAGCTACGAGTGCATTTGTTGCGCCGCATTATAGCCCGTCTAATCTCTATTCCAACCACTTTTTCTATTAATTTCAACAACTTACAGAAAAAGCCAGATTACGACGTACTAGCAAATAATGGCGGAGAACGGGGGATTCGAACCCCCGACACCCTTTTGAGGTGTACTCCCTTAGCAGGGGAGCGCCTTCGGCCACTCGGCCAGCTCTCCGCAACACGGGGCGTATCTTAACCAACCTTTTCCCCGTTTGCAAACATAAAAATCGATAAAAATTAATGGCTTGGTTCTTCGTCCTTCTCTTTCTTTATACGCAGGTAAATTTCCTCACGGTGCACGGCAACCTCTTTCGGGGCATTGACACCGATACGCACTTGATTTCCTTTAACGCCGAGCACGGTCACGGTGATTTCGCCATCACCGATAATCAGGCTTTCTGCGCACCGACGAGTCAGAATCAGCATACCTTTCTCCTTACGCAATTCAGTTCAGGGACAACAGTCTGCAAAAAAAAGGCACCCGACCTACAACCGGAGCGATCGTAGCCCTACATGCCTGAGTATTGACCAGCGCGAGCAAAAGAACAGTTCAGGGCCCGCGCCATTCAAAAAATAAAGGGCGCGGTCAGACCGCGCCCTTCAAGAAATGGAATTACTCGCCTTGACGGGCAGGAGCATCCAGTTCGAAAGCCGTGTGCAGGGCGCGCACGGCCAGTTCCAGGTACTTCTCTTCAATCACCACGGAAACCTTGATTTCCGAGGTCGAGATCATCTGGATGTTGATGCTTTCTTTCGCCAGGGATTCGAACATGCGACTGGCCACACCGGCGTGGGAACGCATGCCGACGCCAACGATCGAGACCTTGGCTATCTTGGTGTCGCCAACCACTTCACGGGCACCGATCTCGCGAGCGGTGTTTTCCAGCACGGTCTGTGCGGCCTGGTAGTCATTGCGGTGCACGGTGAAGGTGAAGTCGGTGGTGTTATCGTGCGCAACGTTCTGCACGATCATGTCGACTTCGATGTTCGCGGCACTGATCGGGCCGAGAATCTTGAACGCCACGCCCGGGGTGTCTGGCGGGGGAGGGATGGTCAGCTTGGGTTCATCGCGGTTGAAAGCGATGGCGGAAATGTTCGGGTGTGGGTTGGTGTGCTGTTCATGTTG
>NZ_JBITSX010000092.1:2009-5414 GCF_044541255.1 Pseudomonas sp. NPDC085632
CGAAATTGGGTCTGTAGCTCAGTTGGTTAGAGCGCACCCCTGATAAGGGTGAGGTCGGCAGTTCGAATCTGCCCAGACCCACCAATTTTGTGTGGGAAACGCCTGTAGAAATACGGGGCCATAGCTCAGCTGGGAGAGCGCCTGCCTTGCACGCAGGAGGTCAACGGTTCGATCCCGTTTGGCTCCACCACTACTGCTTCTGAAGTTTGAAAGCTTAGAAATGAGCATTCCATCGTTGTGATGGTGAATGTTGATTTCTAGTCTTTGACTAGTTCGTTCTTTAAAAATTTGGGTATGTGATAGAAAGATAGACTGAACGTTACTTTCACTGGTAACGGATCAGGCTAAGGTAAAATTTGTGAGTTCTCTTAATTGAGAAATTCGAATTTTCGGAGAATGTCGTCTTCACAGTATAACCAGATTGCTTGGGGTTATATGGTCAAGTGAAGAAGCGCATACGGTGGATGCCTTGGCAGTCAGAGGCGATGAAAGACGTGGTAGCCTGCGAAAAGCTTCGGGGAGTCGGCAAACAGACTTTGATCCGGAGATGTCTGAATGGGGGAACCCAGCCATCATAAGATGGTTATCTTGTACTGAATACATAGGTGCAAGAGGCGAACCAGGGGAACTGAAACATCTAAGTACCCTGAGGAAAAGAAATCAACCGAGATTCCCTTAGTAGTGGCGAGCGAACGGGGATTAGCCCTTAAGTGGCTTTGAGATTAGCGGAACGCTCTGGAAAGTGCGGCCATAGTGGGTGATAGCCCTGTACGCGAAAATCTCTTAGTCATGAAATCGAGTAGGACGGAGCACGAGAAACTTTGTCTGAATATGGGGGGACCATCCTCCAAGGCTAAATACTACTGACTGACCGATAGTGAACTAGTACCGTGAGGGAAAGGCGAAAAGAACCCCGGAGAGGGGAGTGAAATAGATCCTGAAACCGTATGCGTACAAGCAGTGGGAGCCCACTTTGTTGGGTGACTGCGTACCTTTTGTATAATGGGTCAGCGACTTATTTTCAGTGGCGAGCTTAACCGAATAGGGGAGGCGTAGCGAAAGCGAGTCTTAATAGGGCGTCTAGTCGCTGGGAATAGACCCGAAACCGGGCGATCTATCCATGGGCAGGTTGAAGGTTGGGTAACACTAACTGGAGGACCGAACCGACTACCGTTGAAAAGTTAGCGGATGACCTGTGGATCGGAGTGAAAGGCTAATCAAGCTCGGAGATAGCTGGTTCTCCTCGAAAGCTATTTAGGTAGCGCCTCATGTATCACTGTAGGGGGTAGAGCACTGTTTCGGCTAGGGGGTCATCCCGACTTACCAAACCGATGCAAACTCCGAATACCTACAAGTGCCGAGCATGGGAGACACACGGCGGGTGCTAACGTCCGTCGTGAAAAGGGAAACAACCCAGACCGTCAGCTAAGGTCCCAAAGTTATGGTTAAGTGGGAAACGATGTGGGAAGGCTTAGACAGCTAGGAGGTTGGCTTAGAAGCAGCCACCCTTTAAAGAAAGCGTAATAGCTCACTAGTCGAGTCGGCCTGCGCGGAAGATGTAACGGGGCTCAAACCATACACCGAAGCTACGGGTATCACCTTCGGGTGATGCGGTAGAGGAGCGTTCTGTAAGCCTGTGAAGGTGAGTTGAGAAGCTTGCTGGAGGTATCAGAAGTGCGAATGCTGACATGAGTAACGACAATGGGTGTGAAAAACACCCACGCCGAAAGACCAAGGTTTCCTGCGCAACGTTAATCGACGCAGGGTTAGTCGGTCCCTAAGGCGAGGCTGAAAAGCGTAGTCGATGGAAAACAGGTTAATATTCCTGTACTTCTGGTTATTGCGATGGAGGGACGGAGAAGGCTAGGCCAGCTTGGCGTTGGTTGTCCAAGTTTAAGGTGGTAGGCTGAGATCTTAGGTAAATCCGGGATCTTAAGGCCGAGAGCTGATGACGAGTGTTCTTTTAGAACACGAAGTGGTTGATGCCATGCTTCCAAGAAAAGCTTCTAAGCTTCAGGTAACCAGGAACCGTACCCCAAACCGACACAGGTGGTTGGGTAGAGAATACCAAGGCGCTTGAGAGAACTCGGGTGAAGGAACTAGGCAAAATGGCACCGTAACTTCGGGAGAAGGTGCGCCGGTGAGGGTGAAGGACTTGCTCCGTAAGCTCATGCCGGTCGAAGATACCAGGCCGCTGCGACTGTTTATTAAAAACACAGCACTCTGCAAACACGAAAGTGGACGTATAGGGTGTGACGCCTGCCCGGTGCCGGAAGGTTAATTGATGGGGTTAGCTAACGCGAAGCTCTTGATCGAAGCCCCGGTAAACGGCGGCCGTAACTATAACGGTCCTAAGGTAGCGAAATTCCTTGTCGGGTAAGTTCCGACCTGCACGAATGGCGTAACGATGGCGGCGCTGTCTCCACCCGAGACTCAGTGAAATTGAAATCGCTGTGAAGATGCAGTGTATCCGCGGCTAGACGGAAAGACCCCGTGAACCTTTACTATAGCTTTGCACTGGACTTTGAATTTGCTTGTGTAGGATAGGTGGGAGGCTTTGAAGCGTGGACGCCAGTTCGCGTGGAGCCATCCTTGAAATACCACCCTGGCAACTTTGAGGTTCTAACTCAGGTCCGTTATCCGGATCGAGGACAGTGTATGGTGGGTAGTTTGACTGGGGCGGTCTCCTCCTAAAGAGTAACGGAGGAGTACGAAGGTGCGCTCAGACCGGTCGGAAATCGGTCGTAGAGTATAAAGGCAAAAGCGCGCTTGACTGCGAGACAGACACGTCGAGCAGGTACGAAAGTAGGTCTTAGTGATCCGGTGGTTCTGTATGGAAGGGCCATCGCTCAACGGATAAAAGGTACTCCGGGGATAACAGGCTGATACCGCCCAAGAGTTCATATCGACGGCGGTGTTTGGCACCTCGATGTCGGCTCATCACATCCTGGGGCTGAAGCCGGTCCCAAGGGTATGGCTGTTCGCCATTTAAAGTGGTACGCGAGCTGGGTTTAGAACGTCGTGAGACAGTTCGGTCCCTATCTGCCGTGGACGTTTGAGATTTGAGAGGGGCTGCTCCTAGTACGAGAGGACCGGAGTGGACGAACCTCTGGTGTTCCGGTTGTCACGCCAGTGGCATTGCCGGGTAGCTATGTTCGGGAAAGATAACCGCTGAAAGCATCTAAGCGGGAAACTTGCCTCAAGATGAGATCTCACTGGAACCTTGAGTTCCCTGAAGGGCCGTCGAAGACTACGACGTTGATAGGTTGGGTGTGTAAGCGCTGTGAGGCGTTGAGCTAACCAATACTAATTGCCCGTGAGGCTTGACCATATAACACCCAAGCAATTTGCGTCGAAAGGCCAGATTGCGGTGTGTGAAGACGAAACGAACCGAAAGTTCGAAAG
>NZ_JBITSX010000093.1:0-4938 GCF_044541255.1 Pseudomonas sp. NPDC085632
ACGGTGTTGGCGTAGAACGTACTTTCCAGACCTACTCTCCGCAGGCGCAGTTCGAATGCATTGCTGTTAAACTTCGCGGTGACGTACGTAAAGCCAAGCTGTACTACCTGCGCGACCTGTCGGGTAAAGCAGCTCGCATCAAGGAAAAACTGGCTTAAGTCCAGCTTCCGATGCAGAAAAAAGCAGCCTACGGGCTGCTTTTTTGTTGCCCGAAATTCCTCCCATTCCCCCTGTAGGAGCTGCCGAAGGCTGCGATCTTTTGATCTTGCTTTGCTTGGCACCCGAATACACGAGCAGCAATTGCCATGACCCCCCGCGACCAGGAAATCGAACGCCGCACCGAACTCTCGGTGACCCGCGTGACCAAAGCCGTCTTCCCGCCGACCACCAACCACCACAACACCCTGTTCGGTGGCACTGCGCTGGCATGGATGGACGAAGTGTCGTTCATCACCGCCACACGCTTCTGCCGCTTGCCACTGGTGACCGTGTCCACCGACCGTATCGACTTCAACCACGCGATCCCGGCCGGTTCCATCGTTGAATTGGTAGGGAAGGTGATCAAGGTCGGCAATACCAGCCTCAAGGTCGAGGTGGAAGTGTTTGTCGAAAGCATGAGTTGTGATGGTCGCGAGAAGGCGATTCATGGGCAGTTCAGCTTTGTCGCCATTGATGATGACAAGCGACCGGTGCCAGTGCTGCCAGGCTTTGCGGCCTGATCTGATACCGCGTCGCGTCCTTCGCGAGCAGGCTCGCTCCCACAGTGAACGGGTGAACACAACATTTGTGTCCGACACAGAACCTGTGGGAGCGAGCCTGCTCGCGAAGGCGTCAGCTCAGGCGCTGGAAGTCTCCGGCTGAATCAATGCCAGAAGCGTCCATCCCGCCCCAGGCTTCACCGCCGTCTCCGGCGTCACCACATGCACCCAACCGCTGTCATCACGCATGAACAGCAGCGTGGCGCGATTACCATGCAGCGCCCGGTAATCCTCCCAGCCAAAGCCATCCGTCAATGTTGTGCTGTACAGTTCGGCACCCTGACCCATCTGGCTGGCCAGTTTCGCGTAGGTATACGCCTCGCTGCCCAACTGATTGCCGCGATGCTCAAGGCTGGCACGGTGCTTGTCGCTGCGCCGGCTCTCATGACCACTGGCCAGACCAAACAAGCGCTGATGACCAAAATCATGACGAAAGCGCATCGCGGCCAAGGTATTCAGCTCACCCGACGGCGACAGCGCCAGCAAATGCCCCAGCCCGACCAGATCCAGATGCGCATCGGCGTGCTGCGAAGCCGGATTGCCGAAGTAGGTCGGCAAACCTTCCATGCGCGCCGCACGAATATTTTCCCAACTCGAATCGGTCAGCAGCACCCGACTGCCCAATTGTTGCAGCGACTTGCCCAGCTCCCGCGCGGGGCCGTTGGCGCCGACGATCAGGAAGCCACTCGGCGCAGGCTCCGCGACTTTCAGCAGTCGCGCCAACGGCCGTGCCGTCGCACTTTGCAGGACCACCGTGCCGATGATCACCGCAAAGGTCAGCGGTACCAGCAGCAACGCACCTTCGTGTCCGGCCTCATGCAGACGAATCGCAAAAATCGCCGAAACCGCCGCCGCAACAATCCCCCGTGGCGCGATCCAGCACAGCAACGCACGCTCACGCCAGCTCAGGCTGGAGCCCGCCGTACTGAGCAGCACGTTCAGCGGCCGGGCGATCAATTGAATCACCAGCAGCAGAATCAGCACCAGCGGCCCCAGTCCGATCAACGCGTACAAATCCAGGCGCGCCGCCAACAAGATGAACAACCCGGAAATCAGCAGCACGCTGAGGTTTTCCTTGAAGTGCAGGATGTGCCGTACATCCACGCCCTTCATGTTCGCCAGCCACATGCCCATCAGCGTCACGGCCAGCAGGCCGGACTCGTGCATCACCTCGTTGGACGCGATGAAAATCCCCAGCACCGCCGCCAGCGAGGCGAGGTTATGCAAGTACTCCGGCAGCCATTGCCGGCGGATCACCGTGCCGAGCAGCCAGCCACCGATAATGCCGAACACCGCGCCGCACAGAATCACGCCACCAAAGGTGAGCAGGCTCTGCTTGAGACCATGACCTTCAGCGCTGGCGATGATGAAGCTGTAAACCACCACGGCGAGGAGGGCGCCGATCGGGTCGATGACGATGCCTTCCCAGCGCAGAATGTTGGCGATCGAGGCTTTCGGTCGCACCACCCGCAGCATTGGTACGATCACCGTCGGACCGGTGACCAGCGTCAGGCTGCCAAACAGGATGGCCAGCATCCAGTCGAAACCGAGCAGATAGTGGGTGGCGACCGCGATAACCACCCAGGTCGAGAGCGCGCCAATGGTCACCAGGCGATGAACGACGCTGCCGATTTCCTTCCACTCCGACAAGTGCAGGGTCAGGCTGCCCTCGAACAGAATCAGCGCCACCGCCAGTGACACCAGCGGCATCAGCAACGGCCCGAACATTTCCTGTGGATCGAGCCAGCCCAGCACCGGGCCGACCAGAATTCCCGTCAGCAACAAAAACAGAATGGCCGGCAGCTTCAGGCGCCAGGCCAGCCATTGGCAACCCAGCGCCGCCGCGCCAATCCCGCCAAATGCCAAAAGTATTTGCTGCTCGTTCATTGATGCTCCCTGTTCCTTGAAATAGCGGGCTATGAAAGACTAGCGCCCATTCCTACAGTTCACTCTACATTTGCGCGTCGGCCTCAAGGTCGCGTGTCTTGAGCGCCCATGCCTGCCATCGACCATCCACTGATTGACCAATTCCTCGACGCCTTATGGCTGGAGAAAGGCCTGTCCGACAACACGCGCGGCGCTTATCGCAGCGATCTGGCGCTGTTCAATGGCTGGTTGCAGGAGAAAAACCTTGAGCTGATCAACGCCGGTCGCGAACTGATCCTCGATCATCTGGCCTGGCGGCTGGAGCAGAATTACAAACCGCGTTCCACCGCGAGATTTCTCTCCGGTGTGCGTGGCTTTTATCGCTATTTGCTGCGGGAAAAGATCATCAGTGTCGACCCGACGTTGCGCGTCGACATGCCGCAACTCGGTAGGCCGTTGCCCAAATCCCTGTCGGAAGCCGACGTTGAGGCGCTGCTCAAGGCACCGGACCTGAGTGAAGCGATCGGCCAGCGTGACCGCGCCATGCTTGAAGTATTGTATGCCTGCGGTCTGCGGGTTACCGAACTGGTGAGCCTGACACTGGAGCAGGTCAATTTGCGCCAGGGCGTATTGCGGGTGATGGGCAAGGGCAGCAAGGAACGGCTGGTGCCGATGGGCGAGGAGGCGATTGTCTGGATCGAGCGTTATATGCGTGATGGCCGTGGCGAGCTGCTCGGCGGCCGGCCAAGTGATGTGCTGTTCCCGAGTCAGCGGGGTGAGCAGATGACCCGCCAGACCTTCTGGCACCGGATCAAGCATCAGGCCAAGGTAGCGGGCATAGGCAAGTCGTTGTCGCCGCACACCTTGCGTCACGCGTTTGCCACACACCTGCTCAACCACGGCGCGGATTTGCGCGTGGTGCAGATGCTGCTCGGCCACAGCGACCTGTCCACCACGCAAATCTACACCCACGTCGCCCGGGCCCGCCTGCAAGATCTGCACGCCAAACACCACCCAAGGGGCTAACCACGCATCTCCCCTGTAGGAGCTGCCGCAGGCTGCGATCTTTTGATTCTGTTTTTAAGATCAAGATCAAAAGATCGCAGCCTTCGGCAGCTCCTACATAAAGCGGTGTGAGCTATGGCGACAGGCGCATTCGGCCACCGTGGCCTTATGTGTTAGGCTTTGCCGGTTTGCACGATGGACGGTTATGACCCGGTGTTCCGGCACGGGCGTTCTGATCGTTTCATTTGTCCGCCTTCAGGAGTTCTCATGCGTCTGACCCAGATTTTCGCCGCCGCAGCCATTGCGTTGGTCAGTACCTTTGCCGTCGCCGATGACGCGGCCGACAAAGCCATTCGTCAAAGCCTGGAAAAACTCGAACTCGAGGTTCCGGTAGAAAGCATCAGCGCCAGCCCGTTGCCGGGCATGTACGAAGTCAAACTCAAAGGCAGCCGCGTGCTCTATGCCAGCGCCGACGGCCAGTACATCGTTCAGGGTTACCTGTTCCAGCTCAAGGACGGCAAACCGGTCAATCTGACCGAGAAGACCGAACGCCTGGGCATCTCGAAACTGATCAATGCCATTCCGGTTGCCGAAACCGTGGTCTACCCGGCCGTGGGCGAAACCAAATCGCACATCACCGTGTTCACCGACACCACCTGCCCTTACTGCCACAAACTGCACGCCGAAGTGCCTGAGCTGAACAAGCGCGGCATCGAAGTGCGCTATGTCGCTTTCCCGCGTCAGGGTTTGAACTCGCCGGGCGATGAGCAACTGCAAGCCGTGTGGTGCTCGAAAGACAAAAAAGCCGCCATGGACAAAATGGTCGATGGCAAGGAAATCAAGGCCGCCAAGTGCGATAACCCGGTTTCCAAACAGTTCGCCCTCGGTCAGTCGATCGGCGTGAATGGCACACCGGCCATCGTTTTGGCCGACGGACAAGTGATTCCGGGCTACCAGCCTGCGCCACAAGTCGCCAAACTGGCGCTGGGCGCGAAGTAAATTCGCATCGTCACGGTCAGCCGTGACGACCATGGCCTGGCAGCAGCATCGCCGGGCCATTAATAGAGAGCCGCGAGCACGCGGTTGTTTTCCGGCCGACCCCGCGTCGGCCGTTTTATGGGGAGTTCACAGTGAATCCGGTCAAAGTAGGCATCTGTGGGTTAGGGACCGTCGGTGGCGGTACCTTCAACGTACTTCAGCGCAACGCCGAGGAAATTGCTCGTCGTGCCGGGCGAGGAATCGAACTGGCACAAATTGCCAAGCGCACGCCAAAGCCTCAGATCAAGACGACAGGTATTGCGATTAAGAA
>NZ_JBITSX010000094.1:0-1558 GCF_044541255.1 Pseudomonas sp. NPDC085632
GTCACGGCTTTCCAGCACGTTCATGCCGCCGAACAGCACCATGGGTTTGTCGTTGGCAATCTCGATGTCGCCGACGCGGATGATCTTCTGTGCCATCGGGGTTACGCCTTCTTCTGGTGTTGAGCCAACGCAGCTTTGACAAAACCGCTGAACAGCGGATGGCCATCGCGCGGCGTCGAGGTGAACTCAGGGTGGAACTGGCAAGCGACGAACCATGGGTGATCGGCCGCTTCAACCACTTCAACCAGCGCCGCGTCAGCGGAGCGACCGGAAATTTTCAGGCCGGCTTCGATCAGTTGTGGCAGCAGGTTGTTGTTCACTTCGTAACGGTGACGGTGACGCTCGACGATCACGTCCTTGCCGTAGCAGTCGTGCACCTTGGAGCCGGCCTCGAGCAGGCAGTCCTGAGCGCCGAGACGCATGGTGCCGCCCAGGTCGGACGATTCGGTACGCACTTCAACGGCACCGGTCGCGTCTTCCCACTCGGTGATCAGACCGACAACCGGATGGCCGCTGGCGCGATCGAACTCGGTGGAGTTGGCGTCTTTCCAGCCCATCACGTTACGGGCGAACTCGATGACCGCCACTTGCATGCCCAGGCAGATACCCAGGTACGGAACCTTGTTTTCCCGAGCGTACTGAACGGCGGTGATCTTGCCTTCCACGCCGCGCAGACCGAAGCCGCCCGGTACGAGGATCGCATCAACACCTTCGAGCAGCGCTGTGCCCTGGTTTTCGATGTCTTCGGAGTCGATGTAACGCAGGTTGACCTTGGTGCGATTGCTGATGCCGGCATGACTCATCGCTTCGATCAGCGACTTGTAGGCGTCCAGCAGTTCCATGTACTTGCCGACCATGGCGATGGTCACTTCGTGTTCCGGGTTCAGCTTGGCGTCAACCACGGCTTCCCACTCGGACAGATCCGCGCTGCCGCATTGCAGGCCGAAACGCTCGACAACGAAATCGTCCAGACCCTGCGAGTGCAGGATGCCCGGGATCTTGTAAATGGTGTCGGCGTCTTCGAGCGCAATCACTGCGCGCTCTTCAACGTTGGTGAACTGAGCGATCTTGCGACGCGACGAGATGTCGATCGGGTGATCGGAACGGCACACCAGCACGTCTGGCTGCAGGCCGATCGAGCGCAGCTCTTTTACCGAGTGCTGGGTTGGCTTGGTCTTGGTCTCGCCGGCGGTGGCGATGTACGGCACCAGTGTCAGGTGCATCAGCATCGCGCGCTTCGCGCCGACTTCGAAACGCAGTTGGCGGATCGCTTCGAGGAACGGTTGCGATTCGATGTCACCGACGGTGCCACCGATCTCGACCATTGCCACGTCAGCGTCGCCAGCACCCTTGATGATGCGGCGCTTGATTTCGTCGGTGATGTGCGGGATCACCTGAATGGTTGCACCCAGGTAGTCACCACGGCGCTCTTTGCGCAGCACGTGCTCGTAGACACGGCCGGTGGTGAAGTTGGTGTTCTGGGTCATGGTCGTGCGGCTGAACCGCGCGTAGTGGCCCAGGTCCAGGGGGGTCGCGGCGCCGGCGTGGGGGTGGATCG
>NZ_JBITSX010000094.1:1568-4360 GCF_044541255.1 Pseudomonas sp. NPDC085632
CGGTGCGGACGATCGGTTGGTCTGTGCGTTGTGGGTGGTCGTTCTGTGCGCCGTGTGGTGTGACGATCTGTTCAGGGTGCTGGAACGGACTCATGGTGCCCGGATCGACGTTGATGTACGGATCCAGCTTCAGCATGGTGACCTTAAGCCCCCGCGCCTCCAGGATAGCCGCCAATGAAGCCGAGGCAATGCCTTTCCCCAATGAAGAAACAACACCGCCCGTGACGAATATGTAGCGCGTCATGAAAAACCCTAGAAGTCTGCGTTAAAGCGGTACGAGCCGCCGGGGAAAGCGAAGGAAGGCCGAAGCCCCCGATCACCTGCATTAATCACAGTGCACCTTTCAAAAAAACCGCCGCGTTGGGACAGACCGGCAGATGAAACACCGGTACGTTGCTCGCTACACATTTTTTGGAATCGCCCAGCAAAGACTGCTTGGTAATCGGCAACTCCTGCAATTCAGGCGAATCCACAGAAGTTGTATCAAGAAGGGAGCGTAGTCTACCGGAATGCTCCTTTCAGCTCAAACCTTGATCTTCGTCTGTTGGCAGCCAATGCAATTTCCAACCATCCTGCACAGGGCCATCAAGTCCCGGCAGGTTCGCCACCGCGAGCAATTCATCACCGCGAAACAGCAGCGGCAATCTGCCACGGAGGAAGCCCGGCACCGCGCGCTCATTGAGCAGGCGCTTGAGGTCGCGGTGACCGCGATCCGCCAGGTGCATGACTTCTCCGCCCTGACGATAGGCAATGCGCAACGGCCCGCAAGGCGTCTGCCCGCTGAACCTGACCCGCCCATTACCGGCCAAGCGTAGCGCTGACGACGGCGCTTGCCAGTCGGCACCGATCACTGGTGTGCGCAACCAGTTGCCGCTCAGCCACCACACACGACCGGCGCTACGGTGCAAATTGCCATCGGCCAGACGCCAGATTGGCGAGGCATCGTGGCCGGCATCGCACAGATCCGTCCAACCCGACCAATGGTCGGCATCGGGCAGCCGTGTCAACGGTTCAAGCCAATGACTGATCGCGTTTCGTTGACGTGCAACAGACAGCGCGGCCAGCGGCGCCAGTTCCAGCGACGGTAATCGCAGCCATTCGAAATCATGCTCAGTCGCAGCGTGCTTCAGATCAATCTGCGCCAGCTCATCGAGCAGTCCCTGGGCTTCACGCAGGTGCACAGCGCTGCGAGCCATGCTCGCTTGGGCTTGCGGCCAGCGTTCGGTCAGCAATGGCATGACCTGATGCCGCAGGTAGTTACGCGAGAACTGCCGATCCTGGTTTGACGGGTCTTCGATCCAGCGCAATTGATGTGCCTGCGCATACGCTTCCAGTTCGGCGCGAGAGATTTCCAGTAACGGACGAACCAGCGTGCCCTGCCCCAATGGCCGCTGCACCGGCATCCCGGATAATCCGCGCACACCGGCGCCACGTAACAGCCGGAACAGCAGGGTTTCCGCCTGATCATCGCGATGCTGGCCAGTCAGCAAGACATCATTGGCCTGGGTCAGCGAACTGAACACCGCGTACCGCGCATCCCGCGCCGCCCGTTCCAGACTTGCGCCCGGTTGCACCTTCACCCGCTCGATCAGCAGCGGTACGCCCAGCGCTTCGCAGACGGACTGGCAATGTGCCGGCCACGCATCAGCCACAGCCTGAAGGCCGTGATGGATATGAATTGCGCTTAACGGAGGGAGAGATTCGGATTGAGCGAGATGGACAAGCAGATGCAGCAGAACAGTGGAATCGAGGCCACCGGAGAAGGCGATACGCCAATGAGTGGCGTTGCGCCAGGGCTCAAGTTTCAGCAACAGCCGGGAAGGCAAATCACTCTTCGAAGAATTCATAGAGAGGGTCGCTTCTCATGGATCCTGTAGGAGCTGCCGAAGGCTGCGATCTTTTGATCTTGAAAGATCGCAGCCTTCGGCAGCTCCTACAGGGGTATTGCGCTCGACTTAGAGACCGTAGCTCATCAGTCGATCGTAACGGCGCTTCAACAGCGCTTCGTTATCGAACTTCTTCAGCATCGCCAATTGCGAGCTCAGCTCTGCACGGATCGAAGCCGCCGCAGCCGCCGGATCACGGTGAGCGCCGCCCAGAGGCTCGCCAATCACCTTGTCGACAATGCCCAGGCCTTTCAGACGCTCTGCGGTGATGCCCATCGCTTCAGCAGCATCCGGCGCCTTTTCTGCGGTTTTCCACAGAATCGAAGCGCAACCTTCCGGCGAGATCACCGCGTAGGTCGAGTATTGCAGCATGTTCAACTGATCGCAGACGCCGATCGCCAGCGCACCACCGGAACCGCCTTCACCGATAACGGTGGCGATGATCGGGGTCTTCAGACGCGACATCACACGCAGGTTCCAGGCGATCGCTTCGCTCTGGTTGCGCTCTTCAGCGTCGATACCCGGGTAGGCACCCGGGGTGTCGATGAAAGTCAGGATCGGCATTTTGAAGCGCTCGGCCATTTCCATCAGACGGCAAGCCTTGCGGTAGCCTTCCGGACGCGGCATGCCGAAGTTACGACGTACCTTCTCGCGCACTTCACGGCCTTTCTGGTGACCGATGATCATCACCGGCTGGTCTTCCAGACGGGCGATACCGCCAACGATTGCCGCGTCGTCAGAGAAGTGACGGTCGCCGTGCAGTTCGTCGAACTCGGTGAAGATGTGCTGGATGTAGTCCAGGGTATACGGGCGTTTCGGGTGACGCGCTCGCGAGCAGGCTCGCTCTCACAAAGGCAAACAGCAGGCAAAAAAAATCCCCGAACCAGTCGGGGATTTTTTATGTGC
>NZ_JBITSX010000095.1:0-4119 GCF_044541255.1 Pseudomonas sp. NPDC085632
TATACGCACACTCTTTCACCACAGCATAACTGCATTCGCTATGGATCGGCAGGGTGACCAGCTCAAGACAACGCTGGCAAAACATTTTGACCTCGGTGTCGATAAAGCTGTGGATTACCACAGATTTACGTTCATCTCGTTCAAAAACGAATTTCGCCTGCACCGTACCGACATTGTCGGAAAGCGGGTCGCAGAGTCTCTCCAAATCGGCCAGCAGCATTTCACCTTGAAGGGTGGTGCCACGATCAGCCAATTTGCGCGGGTCAACGTGAGGTGGAATCGGGTCATTCAACATAGGCGCAGCATTATAGGGATGCACCCACCCATGTCAAAGGAAATTGTGCCCTGTCCGTCACTTGCGTGTCTCCGCTAGAATTCGCACCTGCCTCAGGAGACGCGAATGCTGCCTTTATTACTCGCTTCAAGCTCGACCTATCGTCGCGAATTGCTCGCCCGCCTGCACCTGCCGTTCGTCTGCAGCTCGCCCGATATCGATGAAAGCCATCGCCCGGGAGAGTCCGCCATCGAACTGGTCAAACGCCTTGCCGAACAAAAAGCCCGGGCACTGGCCGACAGCCACCCCACTCATCTGATTATCGGTTCGGACCAGGTCGCTGTGCTCGGCGAGCAGATTATCGGCAAGCCACACACCTTCGAGAACGCCCGCGAGCAACTGATGGCTGCCAGCGGCGCCAGCGTGACCTTTCTGACCGGCCTGGCCCTGCTCAATAGCCAGACGGGCGAATGCCAGGTCGACTGCGTGCCATTCACCGTCCATATGCGCCAACTCGATCAGGCGCGCGTTGAGCGCTATCTGCGCATCGAGCAGCCGTATGACTGCGCAGGCAGCTTCAAGGCGGAAGGACTGGGGGTGAGCCTGTTTCAGTCGACCGAAGGCCCGGACGCGACCAGCCTGATCGGTTTGCCGCTAATTCGGCTGATCGACATGTTGCTGGCTGAAGGTGTGCAGATCCCTTAAAGCAAAAGATCGCAGCCTGCGGCAGCTCCTACAGGGATTTACCTTCCCATGTAGGAGCTGCCGCAGGCTGCGATCTTTTGACCTTTACAACGAATCAGCGCAACGAAGGCCCGTGGAAACCCATCCACATTGCCAACTGCTCAGCCACGCTGGCACCGAGCTTTTTCGAGAAGCGATCGAACGGCGACTCCTGAACGGTGAAATCCACCAGCTCTTTCTCGCCAATCACATCCCGCGCCACCGAACTGGCATTGCCCAGACCGTCAATCAGACCCAGCGGCAGCGCCTGTTCGCCCGACCAGACCAGCCCGGAGAACAGCTCCGGATGTTCTTTGTCTTTCAGACGATCGCCACGCCCCTGCTTGACGCTGTTGATGAACTGCTTGTGCGTGGTATCCAGCACGCTCTGCCAGAACGCCGTTTCTTCAGGCTTCTGCGGCTGGAACGGATCGAGGAACGACTTGTGCTCGCCCGAGGTGTACGTACGACGTTCGACGCCAAGTTTTTCCATGGTGCCGACAAAGCCGTAACCGGCCGCCGTCACCCCAATGGAGCCAACCAGACTCGCCTTGTCGGCGTAGATCTGATCCGCCGCACTGGCGATATAATAAGCGCCGGACGCCCCCAGATCGGAAATCACCGCATACACCTTGATCTCCGGGTGCAGGCCGCGCAGACGCTTGATCTCGTCATACACATAACCCGACTGAACCGGACTGCCGCCAGGACTGTTGATCCGCAGGATCACGCCCTTGACCTTCTTGTCCTCGAACGCCGCTCGCAGACTGCCGACAATGTTGTCGGCGCTGGCCGGTTCTTTGTCGGCGATCATGCCAGTGACGTCGATCAACGCAGTGTAGTTCGGCCCACGCGTGGCGCTTTTTTCCATGTCCATCAGCGGCGTGAACAAAATCAGCGCAACAAACAGATAAACAAACGTCAGCAGCTTGAAGAAAATCCCCCAACGCCGTGAACGACGCTGTTCCTGGACACCAGCCAGCAGCGTCTTCTCCAGCAGCTTCCAGCTTTTCTCGTCACCGCCGTCGGCACTTGCCTTGGCCGGTGCTTTCCATTCGTCGGTCATGCCATCCACCCCAGCAAAAACGTATTAAGCCTGCTGTCCCAGCCAGGCATGCAATTCACAAAAACGGTCGATCGACAGACGCGGCTCGAACTGTTGCAGCGATTCGATCGATTGCGCGCCATAACTGACCGCAACCGAATCCATCCCAGCGTTACGCGCCATCAGCAGATCGAAAGACGAGTCGCCAACCATCAGCGCTTGCTCAGGACGCACACCACAATGCGCAAGGATCTGCTCCAGCATCAGAGGGTGTGGCTTGCTGGCAGTTTCATCGGCAGCGCGGGTGATATCGAAATACGCTTCCCAGCCATTGGCCTTGAGCACCCGATCCAGCCCGCGACGATTCTTGCCGGTGGCGACAGCCAGGTGATAACCCTGCTCACGAAATGACGCCATCGACTCGACAACACCTTCGAACAACGGCGAAGGTACGGCCTCTGCAGCGATGTAGTGATCGGCGTAATACTCGCGAAACAGGGTCATTTCGGCATCGCTGATCTCGGGATACAGCGTGCGAATCGCCTCGGGCAAGCCCAGACCGATAATGCCTTTGACGGCAAAGTCATCGCGCAACTCGAAACCGGAGCGCCCGGACGCCGAGTGCATCGCCTCGACAATCCGATGGATGGAATCGGCCAGCGTGCCGTCCCAATCGAAAATCAGCAGCTTGTAATCAGATGGGCGCACTCAATCGCTCCACGGTCTTGGCCCACATTTCATCGACCGGCGCCTGCAGGGTCAGCTTGCCGCCATCGGGCAGCGGCACAGTCAGCATGTAAGCATGCAGGAACAGGCGCTTACCGCCCAGATCGCGGATTTCCTTGGTGAAATCCTCGTCGCCATACTTGCTGTCACCAGCAATGCAATGGCCAGCATGCAACGTGTGCACGCGAATCTGGTGGGTGCGACCGGTCACCGGCTTGGCCTCGACCATGGTGGCGAAATCACCGAAACGGCGCAGCACCTTGAACATCGTCAGGGCTTCTTTGCCTTCGTCGTTGACTTCAACCATACGCTCGCCGGAACGCAAATTGCTCTTGAGCAATGGCGCACTGACTTTCTTGATCGAGGTCGCCCAGTTGCCGCGAACCAGCGCCATGTAGCGCTTGTCGACGCCATCGCCGCGCAATTGCTCATGCAAGTGACGCAACATGCTGCGCTTTTTCGCGATCATCAGCAGGCCGGAGGTGTCACGGTCGAGACGGTGAACCAATTCCAGCTCTTTGGCATCAGGACGCAACTGACGAAAGGCTTCGATCACGCCGAAGTTCAAGCCACTGCCGCCGTGAACCGCAATGCCGGCGGGCTTGTTGATCACAATCAGAGCTTTGTCTTCGAAGACAATCGAGGCTTCCAGGCGCTGCAACAGGCCTTGGGCCAGTGGCACCGGCTCGTCACGCTCAGGCACGCGAACCGGCGGCACGCGCACGATATCACCGGCCTGCAGCTTGTATTCGGGCTTGATCCGACCTTTGTTCACGCGCACTTCGCCTTTACGCAAAATGCGGTAAATCAAGGTCTTGGGCACGCCTTTGAGCCGGGCGAGGAGAAAATTGTCGATTCGTTGGCCGGCATACTCCGGCGAGACTTCAAGCAATTGAACGCCTGGAGTCGAAGGGGCAGTAGTTGTCATGCCGCGGATGATAACAATTTTTATGGAATTGAAGCACTTAATCATTGCTGCTATAGTCGCGAACGCCGCCAAAAGCGGCCTGGACAGAGGAATCACGGTCAAAAACCGGCCCTGACCAACGCAATTCACCAGGACGCGAGGCCGTCCTACGGGGCTTTCGCTACGTAACGGTGGAGTTTTCAGTTGTAACGAGCGCAGGTGACATGAGGCCTGAATTACACCGCCGAGCAGAGTTTTTACTCGCCTGGCAGGCACACATTCAAGGCCAGTTCACAAAGTGCAGTCAGCTGCAGATGACCCCGAGCGAATGCTTCGGAAACAACGCCTGAATTAGCCATGATGCGTGACAACTCATTGAGCATGCCCGCCAGTTCGATCCACGCGTTGACGAACGACAGAAACGCCTCGCCGCCGGGATGCTCC
>NZ_JBITSX010000096.1:0-3462 GCF_044541255.1 Pseudomonas sp. NPDC085632
GGCCTGCCGATCAAATGGGGTTACGCCGAAACCATGGCGTACGCGACCCTGGCGTTCGAAGGTCACCCGATCCGCATGACCGGTCAGGACATCGGCCGCGGTACGTTCTCGCACCGTCACGCTGTGTTGCACAACCAGAAAGACGCGGGCACCTACATTCCGCTGCAGCACCTGTACGACGGTCAGCCACGCTTTGACCTGTACGACTCGTTCCTGTCGGAAGAAGCGGTACTGGCGTTCGAATACGGTTACTCGACCACCACGCCGGATGCGCTGGTGATCTGGGAAGCCCAGTTCGGCGACTTCGCCAACGGTGCACAGGTTGTTATCGACCAGTTCATCACCAGCGGCGAGCACAAGTGGGGCCGTCTCTGCGGTCTGACCATGTTGCTGCCACACGGTTACGAAGGTCAGGGCCCTGAGCACAGCTCGGCACGTCTTGAGCGTTACCTGCAACTGTGCGCCGAGCACAATATTCAGGTTGCCGTCCCGACCACGCCAGCACAGATCTACCACTTGCTGCGTCGTCAGGTGATTCGTCCGCTGCGCAAGCCGCTGATCGTGCTGACTCCAAAGTCGCTGCTGCGACACAAGCTGGCCATCTCGACCCTGGAAGATCTGGCCGAAGGTTCGTTCCAGACCGTGATCCCGGAAATCGATGCACTGGACCCGAAAAAGGTCGAGCGCGTTGTTCTGTGTAGCGGCAAGGTCTACTACGACCTGCTGGAAAAACGCCGTGCCGAAGGCCGTGAAGATATTGCCATCGTGCGTATCGAGCAGCTGTACCCATTCCCTGAGGACGACTTGAAAGAAGTCCTGGCTCCGTACACCAACGTCAAAAATGCCGTTTGGTGTCAGGAAGAGCCGATGAACCAGGGCGCCTGGTACTGCAGCCAGCACCACTTGCGTCGCAGCATCGGGAACCTCGACAAGTCTCTCGTACTTGAGTACGCGGGCCGTGAGGCTTCTGCTGCACCTGCTTGTGGTTACGCATCGATGCACGCCGAGCAGCAGGAAAAACTCCTGCAAGACGCGTTTACCATTTAACGCCTTCGCGCACCTGAAACCGAATTTAAGGAACCACAGATAATGGCTATCGAGATCAAAGCCCCCACTTTCCCGGAATCGGTTGCCGATGGCACCGTTGCCACCTGGCACAAAAAACCGGGCGACGCTGTCAAGCGCGACGACCTGATCGTCGACATCGAAACCGACAAAGTCGTACTGGAAGTTCTGGCTACCGCTGATGGCGTGCTGGGCGCAATCGTCAAGAACGAAGGCGACACCGTTCTTTCCGACGAAGTGCTGGGCTCCATCGAAGCGGGCGGCGCTGCTGCCGCTGCTCCAGCCGCCGCTGCTGCTCCGGCCGCTGCTGCCGCTGCACCGGCTGCTGCCGAAGGCGAAGACGATCCTGTTGCTGCTCCTGCTGCGCGCAAGCTGGCTGAAGAAAACGGCATCAACATCGCTTCCGTTGCCGGCACTGGCAAAGGCGGTCGTGTAACCAAGGAAGACGTGGTGGCTGCTGTTGCTGCCAAGAAAGCCGCTCCGGCTGCCGCGCCTGCCAAGGCTGCTGCTCCTTCGGCTGCCGCTCCTGTGTTCGCCGCTGGCGACCGCATCGAGAAGCGCGTACCGATGACCCGCGTTCGTGCCACCGTGGCCAAGCGTCTGGTTGAAGCACAGTCGAACATGGCGATGCTGACCACTTTCAACGAAGTCGACATGACTGAAGTCATGGCCCTGCGTTCGAAGTACAAGGACCTGTTCGAGAAGTCCCACAACGGCGTACGTCTGGGCTTCATGTCGTTCTTCGTCAAGGCTGCTACCGAAGCGCTGAAACGCTTCCCGGCTGTCAACGCATCGATCGACGGCGCTGACATCGTTTACCACGGCTACGCTGACATCGGCGTTGCCGTTTCCAGCGACCGTGGCCTGGTTGTTCCGGTTCTGCGTAACGCCGAGCTGATGAGCCTGGCTGAAATCGAAGGCGGCATCGCCACTTTCGGCAAGAAAGCCCGTGACGGCAAATTGTCGATGGACGAGATGACCGGTGGTACCTTCACCATCACCAACGGTGGTACCTTCGGTTCGATGATGTCGACCCCGATCGTCAACCCGCCGCAGGCAGCGATTCTGGGCATGCACAACATCATCCAGCGTCCTATGGCCATCAACGGTCAGGTCGTTATCCGTCCGATGATGTACCTGGCACTGTCCTACGATCACCGTCTGATCGATGGCAAAGAAGCTGTGACCTTCCTGGTGACCATCAAGAACCTGCTGGAAGATCCGGCTCGTCTGTTGCTGGATATCTGATAGAAGCAGTCGCGGGCTTCAAGTTTCAAGCTGCAGGAAAGGGCAGCTTGGCTTGGGGCGCGCGGCTTGAAGCTTTTCGCTAAAGAGGATTTTTTGAATGTCGCAGAAATTTGACGTAGTAGTGATCGGTGCTGGCCCTGGTGGCTACGTGGCTGCCATCAAGGCGGCGCAGCTGGGTCTGACCACTGCCTGCATCGAGAAGTACACCGACGCAGAAGGCAAGCAAGCCCTGGGCGGCACCTGCCTGAACGTGGGCTGCATTCCTTCCAAGGCGCTGCTCGACAGCTCCTGGAAATACAAGGAAGCGAAAGAAAGCTTCAACGTTCACGGTATCTCGCCCGGCGAAGTGACAATGGCGTTACTTCGATTCAGGGCCACGGCAAACTGCTGGCTGGCAAGAAAGTCGAAGTCACCAAGCCAGACGGCTCGGTTGAAGTCATCGAAGCTGAAAACGTCATCCTGGCTCCAGGTTCGCGTCCGATCGACATTCCACCGGCTCCGGTTGATCAGAAAGTCATCGTTGATTCGACTGGCGCACTGGAATTCCAGACCGTACCTAAGCGTCTGGGCGTGATCGGCGCTGGCGTGATCGGCCTGGAACTGGGTTCGGTGTGGTCGCGTCTGGGTTCTGAAGTGGTTGTCCTGGAAGCTCTGGACACCTTCCTGATGGCAGCGGACACCGCTGTTTCCAAGGAAGCGCTGAAAACCCTGACCAAACAAGGTCTGGACATCAAACTGGGCGCTCGCGTGACCGGCTCGAAAGTGAACGGCGACGAAGTCGTTGTGAACTACACCGATGCCAACGGCGAACAGACCATCACGTTCGACAAGCTGATCGTAGCCGTTGGTCGCCGTCCGGTGACCACTGATCTGCTGGCCTCCGACAGCGGCGTGACCCTCGACGAGCGCGGTTTCGTGCACGTTGACGATCACTGCGCGACCACCGTACCGGGCGTTTTCGCCATCGGTGACGTGGTTCGCGGCATGATGCTGGCTCACAAGGCTTCGGAAGAAGGCATCATGGTTGTCGAGCGCATCAAGGGCCACAAAGCCCAGATGAACTATGACCTGATCCCTTCGGTTATTTATACTCACCCGGAAATCGCGTGGGTTGGCAAAACCGAGCAGGCCTTGAAAGCTGAAGGCGTT
>NZ_JBITSX010000097.1:0-3421 GCF_044541255.1 Pseudomonas sp. NPDC085632
CTTCGCGAAAAACGTTGCACTGTCCTACGCTGCTGGCGTTGGTGGCGGTCGTACCGGCATCATCGAAACCACCTTCAAGGACGAGACTGAAACCGACCTGTTCGGCGAACAAGCCGTTCTGTGCGGCGGTACCGTTGAGCTGGTCAAAGCCGGTTTCGAAACCCTGGTTGAAGCTGGCTACGCGCCGGAAATGGCCTACTTCGAATGCCTGCACGAACTGAAGCTGATCGTTGACCTCATGTACGAAGGCGGTATCGCCAACATGAACTACTCGATCTCCAACAACGCCGAATACGGCGAGTACGTGACTGGCCCGGAAGTGATCAACGCCTAATCCCGTAAGGCCATGCGCAACGCCCTGAAACGTATTCAGGACGGCGAATACGCCAAAATGTTCATCAGCGAAGGCGCGACCGGCTACCCTTCGATGACCGCCAAGCGTCGTAACAACGCCGCTCACGGCATCGAAGTCATCGGCGAGCAACTGCGCTCCATGATGCCGTGGATCGGTGCCAACAAGATCGTCGACAAAGCCAAAAACTAAGTCGTTGTCCCTTGTATGAAAAAAACGCGGCCTCGGCCGCGTTTTTTCGTTTGAGGCGGTGGTTCTGGTATAAAGCTGCAGCGTTTGTGGCCGAACTGTCGTCCTCAAGCACCTGTCGAATTTTCTTCAAACCGTTGCAAGGTAATGTCCATGAGCGAACGTCCCGAAGAGCCGAACAAGGCTTCTGACGCCGAAAGCCTGCTGCCCATCGATGAACACATCGAAGAAGGGCACGACGCAGAAGGTCGTAAAGTCCGGCATCGTGGTATCTATCTGCTGCCGAATCTGTTTACCACTGCGAACCTGTTTGCAGGCTTTTACTCCATCATCAACTCGATGAGCGCCCAGGCGGCGTTGAGCGCCGGTGACTCGGCGAATGCGAGCAAATATTTCGCGTTCGCCGCGATCGCGATTTTCGTCGCCATGGTGCTCGACGGCCTCGACGGTCGTGTCGCGCGCATGACCAATACGCAAAGTGCCTTTGGCGCCGAGTACGACTCGCTGTCGGACATGGTCGCGTTCGGTGTCGCACCGGCGTTGCTGGCCTTCGGCTGGGCGTTGGGTGACATGGGCAAGGTCGGCTGGATGGTCGCCTTCATCTATGTAGCGGGCGCGGCGTTGCGTCTGGCGCGCTTCAATACTCAGGTGGGTACGGCTGACAAGCGCTATTTCATCGGTCTGGCCAGTCCGGCAGCGGCCGGAGTGGTGGCGGGGATTGTCTGGGCGTTCAGCGATTACGGCATTCAGGGTTCGAAGATGTCGTTCCTGGTCGCACTGATGGTCGCGGCTGCCGGCATGCTGATGGTCAGCAACATCAAGTACAACAGCTTTAAAGAGCTGGATCTGAAAGGTCGCGTACCGTTCGTGGCGATCCTGGCGGTGGTACTGGTGTTTGCGGTTGTGTTCAGCGACCCGCCGCGCATTCTGCTGTTGGTGTTCCTCGCCTATGCGGCGTCCGGTCCGGTGCAGTACTTGTTGCACCTTCGTCGGCACAAAAAAGCCGAGTGATGTAATTTCACGCATACTCCGCAGTCTATGGGTGCATCTGTCCTCCAAAGCTGCGGAGTTGTCATGCTGATCAAAATCCCCAAAGCGTCCGACTGCAACGAGTCGGATGTCACGCCTGAATCCATTTATCTCTCTCGCCGCCAATTACTCGGGGCCACTGCTGCCGGTATCGCCTTCAGTAGCCTGCCGCGTTGGGCCAATGCCGACGATGCCGTGCGGTACGCCGATGTCGAACCTGGTAAAGCGCCTGCCTGGTTTAACGACAAGCTGTCTTCTACTAAGTGGGGAGCGGTCAACGTCAAGGACGAGTCGATAACGCCTTTTAAAGACGCCACTCACTACAACAACTTCTACGAGTTCGGCACCGACAAGGGTGATCCGGCGGCGAATGCCGGCTCGCTGAAAACCGAACCATGGAGCGTAGTGATAGACGGGGAGGTGGGTAAGCCGGGGCGATATGCGCTGGAAGACTTCATGAAACCGTATCAACTGGAAGAGCGTATTTATCGCCTGCGCTGCGTAGAGGCGTGGTCGATGGTTATTCCGTGGATCGGTTTTCCGATCTCGGCGCTGCTTAAGCAGGTCGAGCCTAACGCCAATGCCAAGTACATTCGCTTTGAAACTCTGCAGGATCCCAAGAGCATGCCGGGGCAACGCTCTGGGTTCGCCTTGATCGACTGGCCTTATGTAGAAGGCTTGCGCCTGGATGAGGCGATGAATCCTTTGGCGATTCTCGCGGTGGGCATGTATGGCCGCGAGTTACCAAATCAGAACGGCGCGCCGCTTCGTTTGGTGGTGCCGTGGAAGTATGGCTTCAAGAGCGTCAAATCCATCGTGCGTATCAGTCTGGTCAGCGAGCAGCCGAAAACCACTTGGCAGAGCATCGCGGCGGATGAGTACGGGTTTTACGCGAATGTGAATCCAACGGTTGATCACCCACGCTGGACGCAGGCGCGGGAGCGACGGTTGCCGAACAGCCTGTTCAAACCGAATGTGCGCGATACGCAGATGTTCAATGGCTACTCGGATGAAGTCGCTTCTTTATATACAGGGCTCGATCTGCGGAAGAACTACTGATGCGGTATCCGTTCTGGCGTATAGGCGTTTTCATCGCGGCGGCAATCTGGCCGATGCTCTGGCTGTATCAGGCGCTTGAGGATTTGCTTGGGCCCGATCCCGGCAAAGTCTTGGTGGATCGGCTGGGCTTGGGAACATTGGTGTTGTTGTTGATTACCCTGAGCATGACGCCTATGCAGAAGCTGACCGGTTGGGCGGGGTGGATTGCGGTTCGCCGGCAGTTGGGGCTTTGGTGTTTTGCTTATGTGGTGTTGCACCTGTGCAGCTATATGGCGTTTATTCTGGGCTTCGACTGGTCGCAGCTGGCGGTCGAGTTGCGCAAGCGGCCTTACATAATAGTTGGGGCGTTGGGGTTTCTAGGATTGTTGGCGTTGGCGGTGACGTCCAATCGCTACAGTCAGCGTCGTTTGGGCTCGCGCTGGAAGAAGCTGCACCGCCTGGCGTACGTGATTCTGGGCTTGGGTTTGCTGCATATGCTGTGGATCGTGCGCGCCGATCTTGAGGAATGGGCGGTCTATGCCTCTATAGGGGCGGTGCTTCTGCTGCTGCGTATTCCGCTTGTGATGCGCCGGATCCCGCGTTTGCTGACCAAAAAGGCGGTTTTGCAAGAAAAGCGAAATTAACGGTTGACGGCAGATTCTGGACGTCTATAATTCGCCCCACTTCCGGCGCAGTCGAAACGGAAAACTCCTTGAGGTTCAAAGAGTTATGTAGGTTTCGGCAGCAAGTTGCTTCAGTTCATCGAAGCCAAAAGGAAGTTGAAAAAGAGGTGTTGACAGCAGCGTGTAACGC
>NZ_JBITSX010000098.1:0-3125 GCF_044541255.1 Pseudomonas sp. NPDC085632
GCGCCCAGGTCTGATAGTCGCCAGGCTCCTGTGCATATCAACACGCCCCTTGGGCCAACAGGAAGAGGCCGAGGGCGAGTTCCAGGGTCATGGTCAACAGCGCAATCCAGCGGGGCAGGGTAGCGCCGAAGCGCTCACCCATCCAGCACAGCAGGCCGCCGATGAAGGGGATCAGGATTAGCCAAGGCAGAATCATGACGGGCTCGTTTCCTTTCGCAAATTCGCAAGGTTCATATCAGACCGCTACCAGCACGATGGCGCCAATGACCAGCACGGCACCAGCAGCCATCGAAGCAGCGTACCAACGCAGTTGACCGGTCTCGGTGCGGCTCAGGGCGGTGTGACCACCCTTGGCCATACGCGGGATCAGACCGATGGTCTGGTCGAGCGGGTCTTTGCGCAGTACGTGGCTGATCGCCAGGTAAGGCTTGACGAACAGTTTGTCGTAGATCCAGTCGAAGCCCCAGGCAGCGAACCACCAGGCCGAAAGGAAACGGCCGATGCCGCTGTTGGCGATGGCCGTGACGAAGCGACGCTTGCCGAGGAACAGCAGCGCTGCCAGCAGGATACCGGCCAGGGCGATGGCGCCCGAGGCGATTTCCAGACTGTGCTTGGCTTCGCCACCGGCATGGCCAACGCTTTCTGGCAGCACGCCGTGCAGCGGTGGCACGATCATGGCGCCGACAAAAGTCGACAGTACGATCAGCACCGAGAGTGGCAGCCAGTGCGAGATGCCGTGACCGGCGTGGGCTTCGGTCTTGGCTTCACCGTGGAACGTGATGAAGATCAGGCGGAAGGTGTACAGCGACGTCATGAACGCGCCGACCAGACCTGCGTAAAGCAGACCGTGGTTGCCGCTGGCGAACGCTTCCCAAAGGATTTCGTCCTTGGAGTAGAAGCCGGCGGTGACCAGTGGCAGAGCGGCCAGGGCAGCACCACCAACGATGAAGCTGGCGTAGGCCAGTGGCAGTTTTTTCCACAGACCGCCCATCTTGAAGATGTTCTGCTCGTGATGGCAGGCAACGATCACCGCACCGGAAGCAAGGAACAGCAGGGCCTTGAAGAAGGCGTGGGTCATCAGGTGGAAAATCGCGCCATCCCAGGCGCCAACGCCCAGCGCCAGGAACATGTAGCCGATCTGGCTCATGGTCGAGTAGGCGAGGATACGTTTGATGTCGGTCTGAACCAGTGCGGCGAAACCTGCGAGAACCAGCGTCACACCACCAACGATGCCGACCAGGTGCAGGATTTCCGGCGCCAGGGTGAACAGACCGTGGGTACGGGCGATCAGGTAAACACCAGCGGTCACCATGGTGGCGGCGTGGATCAGTGCCGACACCGGAGTCGGGCCGGCCATCGCGTCCGCGAGCCAGGTTTGCAGCGGCAGTTGTGCCGATTTACCAACCGCGCCACCCAGCAGCATCAGGGTTGCCAGGGTGATCCAGAAGTCGCCGACCTGGAATTTCTGCGGTGCCAGCACCAGCAGTTCCTGGATGTTCAGCGTGCCCACTTGCTGGAACAGGATGAACAGGCCGATGGCCATGAACACGTCGCCGATCCGGGTCACGATGAAGGCCTTGAGTGCGGCGTTACCGTTGTTGCGGTTGCTGTAATAGAAACCGATCAACAGGTACGAGCACAGGCCCACGCCTTCCCAGCCGAAGTACAGGAACAACAGGTTATCGCCGAGCACCAGGAACAGCATGCTGGCGATAAACAGGTTGGTGTACGAGAAGAAGCGCGAGTAGCCCGCTTCACCGCGCATGTACCAGGACGCGAACAGGTGGATCAGGAAACCCACGCCAACGACCACGCCGAGCATGGTGATCGACAGGCCGTCGACGTAGAGGGCGAAGTCAGGCTTGAAGCCTTCGACCGCCATCCACTTCCACAGCACCAGGGTGTAATGACCACCCTCGGGAGGTGCGACGTTGAATTGCCAGATGACGTAAGCGGCGACAATCGCCGACAAGCCAATGGAACCCACGCCGATCAGCGCCGAGAGGTTTTCCGACCAGCGTCCACGGGAGAACGACAGCAGCAGGAAACCGATCAGAGGGAATACGAAAGTCAGAAAGATAAGATTCATCCGCGCATCTCACTGGCAGCGTCGATATCGAGCGTGTGGAAGCGGCGATACAGTTGCAGCAGGATCGCCAGACCAATACTGGCCTCGGCGGCTGCAAGGCTGATCACCAGGATGAACATGATCTGTCCATCCGGCTGGCCCCAACGGGCGCCTGCAACAATGAACGCCAGTGCAGAGGCGTTCATCATCACTTCCAGACTCATCAACACGAACAAAATGTTGCGGCGGACCATCAGGCCGACCAGACCAAGGCAGAACAGGATGCCGGCGACGGCTAAACCATGTTCGAGAGGGATAGCAGGCATGTCTTACTCCTTCGCCTCGTTACGGCCCAAATGGAACGCCGTGACGGCTGCAGCAAGCAGCAGCATCGAGGCGAGTTCGACCACCAGCAGGTACGGGCCGAACAGGCTGATGCCCACGGCTTTCGCGTCTACGGTGGTGTGGCCGATGGCCTGACCGCTCTGGTGAGCGAACAGCACATACAGCAGTTCGGCCAGCAGCAGCGCGCCGAGAATCACCGGACCGGCCCAGATGCCGGGCTTGAGCCAGACGCGTTCTTGCTGAACCGAGGCGGGGCCCAGGTTCAGCATCATCACCACGAACACGAACAGCACCATGATGGCGCCGGCGTAGGCGATCACTTCCAGCACGCCAGCGAACGGTGCGCCGAGTGCGAAGAAGGTCATGGCCACAGCGATCAACGAGATGATCAGGTAGAGCAGGGCGTGCACAGGATTGGTGTTGGTGACTACGCGAAGCGTGGACACAACAGCGATACCCGATGCGAAATAGAAAGCGAATTCCATCGTTCTTCCTTAAGGCAGCAAGCTCTTCACGTTGATCGGTTCGGCTTCGTTCTGTGCGGCGCCTTTCGGCTTGCCAGCGATTGCCATACCTGCAACACGATAGAAGTTGTAATCAGGGTTTTTGCCGGGGCCGGAGATCAACAGATCTTCTTTCTCGTACACCAGGTCCTGACGTTTGAACTCGGCCATCTAGAAATCCGGTGTCAGCTGGATCGCGGTGGTCGGAC
>NZ_JBITSX010000098.1:3135-3411 GCF_044541255.1 Pseudomonas sp. NPDC085632
CGGAAGAAGTCCTGGTACCAGCGACCGTCTTCGGTTTCAGCTTTCTGCAGCGAGATGCACCCCACCGGGCAAGCCACGGCGCAGAGGTTGCAGGCTACGCAGCGCTCTTCGCCATCGGGGTCGCGGGTCAGGACGATGCGACCACGGTAGCGGGGTGGCAGGTAGACCGCTTCTTCCGGGTATTGCAGGGTGTCGCGCTTGCGAAAGCCATGGCCGAAGACCATGACCAGGCTGCGCAACTGGGTACCGGTACCCTTAACGATGTCGCCAATATAT
>NZ_JBITSX010000099.1:0-3290 GCF_044541255.1 Pseudomonas sp. NPDC085632
TAACGGTGACGGTTTGGCGATTAGTCATGGTGTCTCGCCAAGTACCATTTATTTTCAGTAGTACCGTGCTGCTCAGGCCAACTGGGCACACCCGGGTATCATAGTCGAAATGTTCGCTTTGGTAGCCCCCCGGACGTGCTGTTTGCCAATCAGTCGTGTTTTCTTTACTGCCTGATTCTGCTGGAAGCCCCGGTTTACAAGGCTTCTGGCGGAACGTAAAGACAATAAAAAAACCTGTAAAACCTGCATAAATCGTCTGAAAAGGCGAAAATTCAGCCTTTTTTTAAGGCGCTGAGCCAGCTCAGAACACTTTTTTGATCATTTTTTCGCCGGGGTATTTGCCTTGCATTTGGCGATTTGGCCGAGCGCTTTCTGCTGCAGTTCAGGGGATGCCTTGTTGTCCATCAGGGCCTGGATGTCGGCAGCAGGATAAGACTTGATGGCATCAGCGCCGCAAGCGCAGTGCGATTTGGCTGCAGCGGCACCAATTTGTTGAGTTGCCGCTTGGGTGCACTGCGCCATGTACTTCTCACGCTCGCCCTTCGGCCAATCGGCGTGGGCACTGAGCGGCAGCAGCATAACGATAGGGGCGACGACGGCGAACAGGGTATTCAGACGCATGCGAGGATGCTCCTTGTGGGTCAATGTCTTGTTATCTGAGGGCTGAAGGGGCCATCAAGTTCAGCACTCTGGCATAAAAACGGACGATTTGCCTTCTGGCAAAACAGAGGCATAAGTGACCGCTCATCTGTGCTAGCATGCCGGGCTCAAGCGTTCTCAGGCTCCGGATGACCTTCAGTCCCGGCAGCGGTCAGCGTGCGAATATTTCGATTTGAATCCCAGTCACTCTGGTTCGGTTTTCCGGTTGGCCGCAAGGCTCCTGCCGCTGTAAGGCAGGCGTTCGTCATTGAATGGCCTGGATCGGATCTTGTACTGGCTCATCCCAACCCACGTGACCTTTGGTAGGGGTCACCACTAGGAGAGGAGGCGCCATGCCAACTATTACTCTTCCCGACGGCAGTCAACGTTCATTCGATCACCCGGTTTCCGTAGCCGAGGTCGCCGCATCCATTGGTGCCGGTCTGGCCAAAGCCACCCTGGCCGGCAAGGTCAATGGTCAACTGGTCGACGCCAGCGACATCATCAGCAGCGACGCGACCCTGCAAATCATCACGCCAAAGGATGAAGAGGGGCTGGAGATCATTCGCCACTCTTGCGCTCACCTGGTTGGCCACGCGGTCAAACAGTTGTACCCGACTGCGAAAATGGTCATCGGGCCGGTCATCGACGAAGGCTTCTATTACGACATCGCCTTCGAACGTCCTTTCACTCCGGACGACATGGCCGCTATCGAACAGCGCATGCAGCAGCTGATCGAAAAAGATTACGACGTGATCAAGAAAGTCACTCCGCGCGCCGAAGTGATCGAAGTGTTCAAGGCCCGTGGCGAAGACTACAAGCTGCGCCTGGTCGAGGACATGCCGAACGAGCAGGCTATGGGCCTGTACTATCACGAAGAATACGTCGACATGTGCCGCGGTCCGCACGTGCCGAACACACGCTTCCTGAAATCCTTCAAGCTGACCAAGCTGTCCGGTGCCTACTGGCGCGGCGACGCCAAGAACGAGCAATTGCAGCGCGTTTACGGCACCGCTTGGGCAGATAAAAAGCAGCTGGCGGCTTACATTCAGCGCATCGAAGAAGCTGAAAAACGCGATCATCGCAAGATCGGCAAGCGTCTGGGCCTGTTCCACACCCAGGAAGAATCCCCGGGCATGGTGTTCTGGCACCCGAACGGCTGGACTCTGTATCAGGTGCTCGAGCAGTACATGCGCAAGATCCAGCGCGACAACGGCTACCTTGAGATCAAAACCCCTCAAGTGGTTGACCGCAGCCTGTGGGAGAAATCCGGGCACTGGGCCAACTACGCCGACAACATGTTCACCACCCAGTCGGAAAACCGCGACTACGCCATCAAGCCGATGAACTGCCCATGCCACGTGCAGGTGTTCAATCAGGGCCTGAAGAGCTACCGCGAGCTGCCGATGCGTCTGGCCGAGTTCGGTGCCTGCCACCGGAACGAGCCGTCGGGTGCGCTGCACGGCATCATGCGCGTACGTGCTTTCACTCAGGATGACGCCCACATTTTCTGCACCGAAGAGCAGATGCAGGCCGAATCCGCAGCGTTCATCAAGCTGACCATGGACGTTTATCGTGACTTCGGCTTTACCGATGTCGAGATGAAACTGTCCACTCGTCCGGAAAAACGCGTCGGTTCCGACGAGCTGTGGGATCGCGCTGAAGCTGCACTGGCTGCAGCCCTTGATTCTGCGGGCCTGCCGTACGATCTGCAGCCGGGTGAGGGTGCGTTCTACGGTCCGAAGATCGAGTTCTCGCTGAAAGACTGTCTCGGTCGCGTCTGGCAATGTGGTACTCTGCAGCTCGATTTTAACCTGCCTGTCCGTTTGGGCGCTGAATACGTCTCTGAAGACAACAGCCGCAAACACCCGGTGATGCTGCACCGTGCGATCCTCGGTTCCTTTGAGCGTTTCGTCGGGATTCTGATCGAGCACTATGAAGGTGCATTCCCTGCGTGGCTCGCGCCGACCCAGGCGGTGATCATGAATATCACTGATAAACAGGCTGATTTTGTTGCAGAAGTTGAAAAAACTCTCAACGAAAGCGGATTTCGTGCCAAGTCCGACTTGAGAAATGAAAAGATCGGCTTTAAAATCCGCGAGCATACTTTGCTCAAGGTTCCCTATCTCTTGGTAATCGGAGATAAGGAAGTCGAGATGCAGACTGTCGCTGTGCGTACTCGTGAAGGTGCTGACCTGGGCTCGATGCCCGTCGCCCAGTTCGCTGAGTTTCTCGCGCAAGCGGTTTCCCGGCGTGGTCGCCCAGATTCGGAGTAATTATTATTAAGCGTGAAATGAGACAAGATAAACGAGCTGCACCGAAAGCCCCGATCAACGAGAATATCTCGGCACGCGAGGTTCGGTTAATTGGGGCTGAAGGTGAACAGCTTGGGATTGTGTCAATTGAAGACGCGCTTCTTAAGGCTGAAGAGGCCAAACTGGATTTGGTGGAAATTTCCGCCGATGCAGTACCCCCTGTTTGCAAACTGATGGACTACGGCAAATCGATCTTCGAGAAGAAGAAGCAGGTTGCCGCGGCCAAGAAAAACCAGAAGCAGATTCAGGTTAAAGAAATCAAGTTTCGTCCAGGGACGGAGGAAGGGGATTACCAGGTAAAACTGCGCAACCTGGTACGTTTCCTGAGTGATGGGG
>NZ_JBITSX010000100.1:0-3204 GCF_044541255.1 Pseudomonas sp. NPDC085632
AACCTGTGGGCGAATGCCTTTCTTGATGTAAGGCGCGGCGATGTCCTGGTTGACGTCGTAGCTGAGCTTGACGCTCAGGCCCGGGTTGTCTTCTTCCAGCAGCACGTCGAACTCTTGCTCGGCGCAGTCGGCGTTATCACGCAGACGCTGGATCTGGTAGCTGGTCTCGGCCCACTGACGCTGCAGCAGACGACGCTGGCCTTCGAACACGGTGTCACCGTTGAAGGTGATGTTGATCTGGCCATTGTTGATCGGCTGACCGATCACCGACACACAGTCACCCAGACCGGCCGCGCTGAATTGCGCGAGGATGTCTGGCGTGGCGTCCTGGCGAACCTGGATCACTGCACCCAGCTCTTCGTTGAACAGGATGGCGGCGATGTCGGCGGTGGTTTCCGCCAGACCGTCGAGGTTCAGGCTCAGACCGCAATGACCGGCGAAGGCCATTTCCACCACGGAGGTCAGCAGACCACCGTCGGAACGGTCGTGGTACGCCAGCAGGTGACCGTCGGCGTTGAGGCCCTGGATCACCGCGAAGAAGGCTTTCAGGTCTTCAGCGTCATCGACGTCCGGTGCGTGTTTGCCGAGCTTGCCGTGTGTCTGCGCAAGGATCGAAGCACCCATGCGGTTCTGACCGCGACCGAGGTCGATCAGGATCAGGTCGGTGGTGCCCTTGTCCATGCGCAGTTCCGGGGTCAGGGTCTGACGGATGTCAGCCACTGGCGCGAAACCGGTCACGATCAGCGACATCGGCGAGGTCACGGTTTTTTCTTCGCCGTTGTCGTTCCAGCGAGTGGCCATGGACATCGAGTCCTTGCCCACCGGAATGGTAATGCCCAGCTCAGGGCACAGTTCCATGCCGACCGCTTTCACGGTGTCGTACAGACGCGCGTCTTCGCCCGGGTGACCGGCAGCCGACATCCAGTTCGCCGACAGTTTGATGTCGGAGATCTTGTTGATACGCGAAGCAGCAATGTTGGTCAGGGTTTCGCCGATGGCCATGCGGCCCGACGCCGGAGCGTCCAGCAGAGCCAGCGGAGTCCGCTCGCCCATCGCCATCGCTTCACCGGTGTAAACGTCGAAGCTGGTGGCGGTGACAGCAACGTCGGCCACCGGAACCTGCCACGGGCCGACCATTTGGTCACGGGCCACGAGGCCGGTGATGGTGCGGTCGCCGATGGTGATCAGGAAGCTTTTGCTCGCCACGGCCGGGTGATGCAGAACGCGTTCGATGGACTCGGTGATGTCGAGGTTCGACGGATCGAAGTCATCGCCCAGTTCCGCTTCGCGAACCACCGAACGGTGCATGCGCGGGGCCTTGCCCAGCAACACTTCCAGTGGCATGTCCACCGGGTTGTTGCCGAAGTGGCTGTCGGTCACGGTCAGTTGCGGTTCGGCAGTCGCCTCGCCCACTACGGCAAACGGGCAACGCTCGCGTTCGCAGATCGCCTGGAAGCGCGCGAAGTCTTCCGGGCCGACCGCCAGAACGTAACGTTCCTGGGATTCGTTGGACCAGATTTCGTGCGGGGCCATGCCCGGCTCGTCGTTTGGAATGTTGCGCAGTTCGAAACGGCCACCGCGGTCGCCATCGTTGACCAGCTCCGGGAAGGCGTTGGACAGACCACCCGCGCCGACGTCGTGGATGAAGCTGATCGGGTTCTTGTCACCCAGTTGCCAGCAACGGTCGATGACTTCCTGGCAGCGACGCTCCATTTCAGGGTTTTCACGCTGTACGGAAGCGAAGTCGAGATCCGCCGAGCTGGTGCCGGTGGCCATCGAGGAAGCGGCGCCGCCACCCAGACCGATCAACATCGCCGGGCCGCCAAGGACGATCAGCTTGGAGCCAACGACGATCTCGCCTTTCTTGACGTGTTCTTCGCGGATGTTGCCCATGCCGCCAGCCAACATGATCGGCTTGTGGTAACCGCGAACTTCGTCACCGTGCGGGGTGGTGATCGACTGTTCGAAGGTACGGAAGTAGCCGGTCAGGGCCGGACGACCGAATTCGTTGTTGAACGCGGCGCCGCCGAGCGGGCCTTCGATCATGATGTCCAGCGCGGTAACGATGCGCTCAGGCTTGCCGTACGGCACTTCCCACGGCTGCTCAAAGCCCGGGATCTGCAGGTTCGACACGGTGAAACCGGTCAGGCCAGCCTTTGGCTTGGCGCCACGGCCGGTTGCACCTTCGTCACGGATCTCGCCGCCGGAACCGGTCGACGCGCCCGGGAACGGGGCGATCGCGGTCGGGTGGTTGTGAGTCTCAACCTTCATCAGGATGTGCACCGGCTCCTGCACCGCGCCGTACTGGCGGGTTTCAGGGTTCGGGAAGAAACGGCCGGCGACGTTGCCGACGATCACCGAGGCGTTGTCCTTATAAGCCGACAGAACGCCTTCGCTGTGCATCACGTAGGTGTTCTTGATCATGCCGAACAGGCTTTTTTCCTGGTTCTCGCCATCAATATCCCAACTGGCGTTGAAGATCTTGTGGCGGCAGTGCTCGGAGTTGGCCTGGGCAAACATCATCAGTTCGATGTCGTGCGGGTTGCGCTTCAAGCCGTTGAAGGCGTCGACCAGGTAGTCGATCTCGTCTTCGGCCAGAGCCAGGCCCAGCTCGGTGTTGGCTTTTTCCAGCGCGGCACGTCCGCCACCGAGGATGTCGATCGCGGTCAGCGGCTTCGGTTCGGCGTGGCTGAACAGACCGGCGGCCTGTTCGAGATTGGCCAGCACGATCTGGGTCATGCGGTCATGCAGCACGTCGGCAATCTGCTGGGCTTCGGCTTCGCTGAACTGACCGGCCACGTAGAAGGCGATACCGCGCTCCAGACGCTGGATCTTGCTCAGGCCGCAGTTGCGGGCGATGTCGCTGGCCTTGCTCGACCATGGCGAGATGGTGCCGAAACGCGGCAACACCAGAAACAGACGACCGGTCGGCTCTTGTACCGGAACGCTTGGGCCGTACTTCAGAAGGCGCGCTAGCACCTGCTGTTCGTCGCCGGTCAGGACGCCGGTGACTTCGGCGAAGTGAGCGAATTCAGCATACAGGCCACTGACAGCTGGAACCTTCTGGCTCAGTTGCTCAAGGAGTTTGCTGTGGCGAAAGGCAGAAAGGGCAGGAGCGCCAGCGCCGTAATCAGTTCTACATGAAGGTTGGGTTCGTGCTGAGCGGCAGTGACAAAAATGGTCAAAGCGCGCAAGGTCTTGACG
>NZ_JBITSX010000101.1:0-2452 GCF_044541255.1 Pseudomonas sp. NPDC085632
CATGCAGGACATGACGATGCGACCACGGGTGTCGTTCTCGTCGGTGTACTGCTTGACCGCGCACTGGCGGCAAGCCCCGACGCTACCGAGCGCGGGGTGCCAGCAGAAATATGGAATGTCGAGGCCCAGCGACAGACATGCCTGTAACAGGTTGTCTGCCCCGTCGACTTCGAGCGCTTTGCCATCTACGTGGATAGTGGCATGGTTCAAAGGTCTTCGTTGGCCCGGTGTCAGCGGGCGTGGCTAATGGAATCTTGTTATCCGTCCGAATCCAGTCAGCCCCGAAAGGCGTCATCGGACGAAAGGCGAAGGGCACGGACCCTTCGCCTTTTTAAGCGTTTACGCGCCGATTACGATCGGCCTTGCCAGAGGCGGGACGGCGGCGCTGATTGGCGCGATACCGGCTTCGAACTCTGGACGGAAGTATTTGATGGCACTGCCCAACGGCTCCACGGCACCCGGTGCGTGAGCACAGAAGGTCTTGCCCGGGCCGAGGAAGTTGACCAGACCCAGCAGGGTCTCGATGTCGCCTGGCTGACCGCGGCCTTGTTCGATGGCCATCAAGAGCTTGACGCTCCATGGCAAACCATCGCGGCACGGGGTGCAGAAACCGCACGACTCGCGAGCGAAGAACTGCTCCATGTTGCGCAGCAACGAGACCATGTTGACGCTGTCGTCCACCGCCATGGCCAGGCCGGTACCCATACGGGTGCCCACTTTGGCGATGCCGCCGGCGTACATTTGCGCGTCGAGGTGCTCAGGCAGGAGGAAACCGGTACCGGCGCCACCTGGCTGCCAGGCCTTGAGTTTGAAACCGTCGCGCATGCCGCCAGCGTAGTCTTCGAACAACTCGCGACCGGTGACGCCGAATGGCAGCTCCCACAGGCCCGGGTTTTTGACCTTGCCGGAGAAGCCCATGAGCTTGGTGCCCATGTCTTCGCTGCCTTCACGCGCCAACGATTTGTACCAGTCAACGCCGTCGGCAATGATCGCCGGCACGTTGCACAGGGTTTCCACGTTGTTCACGCAAGTCGGTTTGCCCCACACGCCGACGGCGGCAGGAAAGGGCGGCTTGGAGCGCGGGTTGGCGCGGCGGCCTTCGAGGGAGTTGATCAGTGCGGTTTCTTCACCGCAGATATAACGCCCGGCGCCGGTGTGGACGAACAGCTCGAAATCGAAGCCGCTGCCGAGAATGTTCTTGCCCAGCAGGCCAGCAGCCTTGGCTTCTTCCACGGCACGGTTGAGGTGCTTGGCGGCGGTGGTGTATTCGCCACGCAGGAAGATGTAGCCACGGTAGGTTTTCAGTGCGCGAGCACTGATCAGCATGCCTTCGATCAGCAGATGGGCAGTTGCTCCATCAGCATGCGGTCTTTCCAGGTGTTCGGCTCCATCTCATCCGCGTTGCACAGCAGGTAGCGGATGTTGATGGATTCGTCTTTGGGCATCAGGCCCCACTTCACGCCAGTGGGGAAGCCTGCACCGCCGCGACCTTTCAAGCCGGCGTCTTTCACGGTCTGGACGATGGCGTCCTGATCCATGTCTGCGAAGGCTTTGCGCGCAGCGGCGTAACCGTTCTTGGCCTGGTACTCGTCGAGCCACACGGCTTCGCCGTCGTCACGCAGACGCCAGGTCAGCGGGTGAGTCTCGGCCGAACGCTGAATGCGGTTGGCAGGACCGAAAGATGTCAGGGTCATACGTAGCCCTCGAGCAGTTTGGCGACGCCAGCAGGCTGCACATCACCAAAGGTGTCGTCGTCGATCATCAGCGCCGGTGCCTTGTCGCAGTTGCCGAGGCAGCAGACCGGCAGCAGGGTGAAACGACCGTCGGTGGTGGTCTGACCCAGGCCGATGCCCAGATTGTTCTGGATTTCGCTGACCACCGACTCGTGGCCGCCGATGTAGCAGACCATGCTGTCGCAGACGCGAATGATGTGACGGCCAACCGGCTGACGGAAAATCTGGCTATAGAACGTCGCCACACCTTCAACGTCGCTGGCCGGGATGCCGAGGATTTCGCCGATCGCGTACAAGGCGCCATCCGGCACCCAGCCGCGTTCTTTCTGAACGATCTTCAGGGCTTCGATCGACGCCGCGCGCGGGTCTTCGTAGTGATGCAGCTCGTGCTCGATGGCCGAGCGCTCGGTTTCACTGAGGGTGAAACGGTCTGTCTGGATAAGCGTGCTGTTCATGCTTAGCGGTCCACGTCGGCCATAACGAAATCGATACTACCCAGGTACGCAATCATGTCCGCGACCATGCTGCCTTTGATCACCGAAGGGATCTGTTGCAGATGCGGGAAGCTTGGAGTGCGGATCCGGGTACGGTAGCTCATGGTGCCGCCGTCGCTCGTCAGGTAATAACTGTTGATGCCCTTGGTCGCTTCGATCATCTGGAAGGATTCGTTGGCCGGCATCACCGGGCCCCACGAAACTTGCAGGAAGTCCTGCAAGTTT
>NZ_JBITSX010000101.1:2462-3194 GCF_044541255.1 Pseudomonas sp. NPDC085632
ATCCGCCTTGTACGGGCCTTCCGGCATGTTGCGCATGCACTGGTCGATGATCTTGATGCTCTGGCGCATCTCTTCGACGCGAACCATGCAGCGGTCGTAGGCATCGCCATTGGCGGCCAGCGGTACTTCGAACTCGAAGTTCTCGTAGCCGGAGTACGGACGCGCTTTACGCAGGTCGAAGTCGCAACCGGTCGAACGCAGGCCGGCACCGGTGACGCCCCATTCCAGGGCTTCTTTGGTGTTGTACTGGGCAACGCCGATGGTACGACCCTTGAGGATGCTGTTCTGCAGGGCAGCCTTGGTGTACTCGTCGAGGCGTTTTGGCAGCCATTCAACGAAGTCTTTCACCAGTTTTTCCCAGCCGCGCGGCAGGTCGTGGGCGACGCCACCGATGCGGTACCAGGCCGGGTGCAGACGGAAACCGGTAATGGCTTCAATCACCGTGTACGCCTTCTGGCGGTCGGTGAAGGTGAAGAACACCGGGGTCATGGCACCGACGTCCTGGATGTAAGTCCCGAGGAACAGCAGGTGGCTGGTGATCCGGAAGAACTCGGCCATCATGATGCGGATGACGTCGACCTTCTCAGGCACCTTGATGCCGGCCAGCTTCTCGACCGAGAGCACGTACGGCAGGTTGTTCATTACGCCGCCGAGGTAGTCGATACGGTCGGTGTACGGGATGAAGCTGTGCCAGGACTGACGCTCGGCCATCTTCTCGGCACCACGGTGGTG
>NZ_JBITSX010000102.1:0-3141 GCF_044541255.1 Pseudomonas sp. NPDC085632
GCCGCTGGCGTTTGTCCCGAAGGTCGAAATTGCCGAAACCGGACAATTTGACCTGCTCGTTGTCTTCAAGAGCGTGCCTGATTTCCTCGAAAAACAGTTCGACCAATTCCTTGGCTTCCCGCTTGTTCAGGCCCAGCTCTTCATACAGACGTTCCGCCATCTCAGCTTTCGTCAAAGCCCCCATACGTCACTTCCTTAACGTGGCGTTCAACCTTTGTTCGAGCGAGGTGAGGATATTTTGCGTCGTCGAATTCACCTCATCGTCATTAAGAGTGCGCGATGGATGCTGCCAGGTCAAGCCAACTGCAAGGCTTTTTCTATCAGGATCAATACCTTTACCCTGATACACGTCAAACAGCCTGAGATCTGTGAGCCATTCGCCTGCATTTTCACGGATTACGTCCAGTACGGCTGCGGACGCGACGTCTTTGTGCGCAATCAGTGCAAGGTCACGACGCACTTCAGGAAAGCGCGACAACTCGTGGAATTTCGGCATTTTACCGAGTGCCACTTCAGCCAGAACCAGCTCGAAAACGAAGACTGGACGATCCAGACCCAGCGCTTTCGACAATTCCGGGTGGATGGCGCCGATGTAACCGACTTCACGCCCTTCCCGCTCGATGCGCGCGGTTTGACCCGGGTGCAACGCCGGGTGTTTGCCCGGAGAGAAAGTGAACGAATCCAGTGCACCAGCGAAGCCCAGCACCGCTTCCACGTCAGCTTTGACGTCGAAGAAGTCGACGGTATCGCGACCTTGCGCCCAGCCTTCCGGCAGACGGCTACCGCAAACCACGCCAGACAGCATTGGCTCTTGCTTCAGACCTTCGAGCTGACCAACGAAGCGCAGACCGCTTTCGAACAGACGCACGCGATCCTGCTGACGGTTGAGGTTGTGCTGCAGCGCTTTGACCAGACCCGGCCACAACGAAGAGCGCATTGCCGCCATGTCGTTGGAAATCGGATTGGCCAGCAACAGCGGCTCAACTCCCGGGTTGAATAGTTCGAACTGGCGTGGATCGATGAAGCTGTAGGTGATCGCTTCCTGATAACCACGCGCCACCAGCAGGCGACGCAGTTCCGGCAGATCGCTACGCGCTTCAGCTTTGGCTTGTGGCGCCAGACGCGCTTGCGGGTAACGAACCGGCAGACGGTTGTAGCCGTACAGACGGGCCAGTTCTTCGATCAGATCGACTTCCAGGCTGATGTCGAAGCGATGACTTGGCACTTCTACGCGCCACTGGCCTTCGCCGTCGGCAGCAATGCCAAGCCCCAGGCCGCTGAGCAGACGCTCGACTTGGGCGGAATCCATTTCCATACCCAGCATCTGGGTGATGCGCTGGGCACGCAAAGTGATCGGTGCGATCGACGGTAGATGCTGCTCGCTGACGGTCTCGATGATCGGGCCGGCTTCGCCGCCAGTGATTTCCAGCAGCAGGCCAGTGGCGCGCTCCATGGCTTCACGAGCCAGTTGCCAGTCGACGCCACGCTCGTAGCGGTGCGAAGCGTCGGTGTGCAGGCCGTAGGAACGAGCCTTGCCAGCAACAGCGATCTGGTCGAAGAACGCACTTTCCAGGAATACGTCGCGAGTGGTCGCGGAAACACCGCTGTGCTCGCCACCCATGACACCGGCAATTGCCAGCGCGCGAGTGTGGTCGGCGATGACCAGCGTATCGCTACGCAGGCTGACTTCCTGACCGTCGAGCAGAACGAGCTTCTCGCCCTCTTCCGCCATACGTACACGGATGCCGCCGTTGATTTCGGCGAGATCGAACGCGTGCAGCGGCTGGCCCAGTTCGAGCATCACATAGTTGGTGATGTCGACGGCAGCGTCGATGCTGCGCACGTCGGCGCGGCGCAGACGCTCAACCATCCACAGCGGCGTCGGCTTGGACAGGTCAACGTTACGGATCACGCGGCCCAGGTAACGTGGGCACGCGGCAGGCGCCAGCACTTCTACCGAACGCACTTCGTCGTGCACGGCAGGAATGGCCATGACCACCGGACGGGTGACCGGCGCGTCGTACAGCGCGCCGACTTCACGGGCCAGACCGGCCAGGGACAGGCAGTCGCCACGGTTCGGGGTCAGGTCTACCTCGATGCTGGCGTCTTCCAGATCCAGATACACACGGAAGTCTTCGCCCACCGGCGCATCGGCCGGCAGCTCCATCAAACCGTCGTTGCCTTCACCGACCTGCAGTTCGGCTTGCGAGCAGAGCATGCCGTTGGACTCAACGCCGCGCAGCTTGGCTTTCTTGATTTTGAAGTCGCCCGGCAGTTCGGCACCGATCATGGCAAACGGGATCTTCAGGCCCGGGCGCACGTTTGGCGCTCCGCACACGACCTGAAAGGTTTCCGCGCCATTGCTGACCTGACAAACGCGCAATTTGTCGGCATCCGGGTGTTGCTCGGTGCTCAGCACCTCGCCCACTACCACGCCGCTGAATACACCGGCGGCCGGGGTCACGCTATCGACCTCAAGGCCGGCCATCGACAGACGAGCAACCAGCTCGTCGCGATTTACCTGCGGGCTAACCCAGCCACGCAGCCATTGTTCACTGAATTTCATCCTGCTCTCCTAAGAATTCGTTACGACTAGCGAAATTGCGCGAGGAACCGCAAGTCGTTGTCGAAGAACAGACGCAAGTCGTTCACGCCGTAACGGAGCATGGCCAGACGCTCGACGCCCATGCCGAAAGCAAAACCGGAGAACTCTTCCGGATCGATGCCAGACATGCGCAGCACGTTCGGGTGAACCATGCCGCAGCCCATCACTTCCAGCCAGCCAGTCTGCTTGCATACGCGGCAGCCTTTACCGCTGCACATCACGCATTCCATATCGACTTCAGCGGATGGTTCGGTGAACGGGAAGTACGAAGGACGGAAACGTACGGCCAGCTCTTTCTCGAAGAACACCCGCAGGAATTCTTCGATGGTGCCTTTGAGATCGGCAAAATTGATGTCGCGATCAACCAGCAGGCCTTCGACCTGATGGAACATCGGCGAGTGGGTGATATCGGAGTCACTGCGATACACGCGGCCTGGGCAGACGATGCTCAGGCTCCATTCATCTTTGCGGGTGCCCGGGTCGTAACGTTTGATCCAGTCGGCCGAAGCAATGTATGGCGGTGCAAGCGGTGGCGG
>NZ_JBITSX010000103.1:0-3012 GCF_044541255.1 Pseudomonas sp. NPDC085632
GCCTTCAGCCTTGATCGCGTCCACCTATTCCCTGCTGCCGATCATCGAGGCGTACACCGCTTCGGCCGATATCGCCGTGGAAACCCGCGATATCTCTCTTGCAGCGCGCATTCTGGCCAGCTTCCCCGAGCAACTGGGCGACAAAGCCGTAGCCGACCACCTCGCCGAACTGGGCGACCTGGCCGTTACGCCTGAAGCCAACATCATCAAGCTGCCGAACATCAGCGCTTCGGTGCCACAGCTGCAAGCCGCGATCAAAGAGCTGCAAGCTCAGGGTTACAACCTGCCGGACTACCCGGAAACCGTAACCAGCGACGCCGACAAAGACGCCAAGGCGCGTTACGACAAGGTCAAGGGCAGCGCCGTGAACCCGGTTCTGCGTGAAGGCAACTCTGACCGTCGCGCTCCGCTGTCGGTGAAGAACTACGCACGCAAGCACCCGCACAAAATGGGCGCCTGGGCCAAAGACTCCAAGTCCCACGTCGCTCACATGAGCACCGGCGATTTCTACGGCAGCGAAAAAGCTGCTCTGATCGACGCCGCTGACGCCGTGAAGATCGAGCTGATCGCCAAGGACGGTACCGCTACCGTCCTGAAAGAAAAAACCACCGTTCAGGCCGGCGAGATCCTCGACTGCGCCGTGATGAGCAAAAACGCCCTGCGCGCGTTCATCGCCGCTGAAATCGAAAGCGCCAAGGCTCAAGGCGTGCTGCTCTCGGTGCACCTGAAAGCGACCATGATGAAGGTCTCCGACCCGATCATGTTCGGCCAGATCGTTGCCGAGTTCTATAAAGACGCACTGACCAAGCACGCTGCCGTGCTGGCCGAGATCGGCTTCAACCTGAACAACGGCATCGGCGATCTGTACGCGCGCATCAAGGCCCTGCCGGCCGAGCAACAAGCGCAGATCGAAGCCGACATGGCTGCGGTCTACGCCGCTCGTCCATCGCTGGCGATGGTCAACTCCGACAAAGGCATCACCAACCTGCACGTGCCGAGCGACGTTATCGTCGACGCCTCGATGCCAGCGATGATCCGTGACTCCGGCAAGATGTGGGGCACTGACGGTCAGTTGCACGACACCAAGGCGGTGATCCCGGATCGTTGCTACGCAACCATTTACCAGGCGGTGATCGAAGATTGCAAAGCCAATGGCGCTTTCGATCCGACCACCATGGGCAGCGTGCCAAACGTTGGTCTGATGGCGAAGAAAGCCGAAGAGTACGGCTCGCACGACAAGACTTTCCAGATCAAGGCTGACGGCGTTGTTCGCGTCACCGACAGCAAAGGCACCCTGCTGATGGAGCAGGCTGTTGAAGCCGGCGACATCTTCCGCATGTGCCAGACCAAAGACGCGCCGATCCAGGACTGGGTCAAACTGGCCGTCAACCGTGCTCGCGCAAGCAGCACGCCAGCGATCTTCTGGCTCGACCCAATGCGCGCTCACGACGGCGTAGTGATCGAGAAAGTTCAGGCCTACCTGAAGGATCACGACACTGCCGGTCTGGACATCCAGATCATGGCGCCGGTCGACGCAATGAAGTTCACCCTGCAGCGCACCCGCGAAGGCAAGGACACCATTTCGGTGACCGGCAACGTACTGCGCGACTACCTGACCGACCTGTTCCCGATCATGGAACTGGGCACCAGCGCCAAGATGCTGTCGATCGTGCCGCTGATGAACGGCGGTGGCCTGTTCGAAACCGGCGCCGGCGGTTCGGCGCCGAAGCACGTGCAGCAACTGGTTGAAGAGAACTTCCTGCGCTGGGATTCGCTGGGCGAGTTCCTCGCACTGGCGGCATCCCTCGAGCATCTGGGTGTGAACTACAACAACCCGAAAGCGCTGGTGCTGTCGAAAACCCTGGATCAGGCGACTGGCCAGTTCCTCGACAACAACAAGTCGCCATCGCGCAAAGTCGGCAACATCGACAACCGCGGCAGCCACTTCTACCTGGCGATGTACTGGGCTCAGGCCCTGGCCGCCCAGACTGAAGACGCTGCACTGCAAGCGCAGTTCGCGACGCTGGCCAAGACTCTGACCGAAAACGAAGCAACCATCGTTGCCGAGCTCAACGCTGTTCAGGGCAAGCCAGTCGACATCGGCGGTTACTACCACGCCAATGCCGAGCTGATCAGCAAGGCCATGCGCCCAAGCGCAACCCTCAACGCGGCGATTGCTGCGCTGGTTTAAAGTTGTAGCGCTGTAATCAAACCCCGGCCCTGTGCCGGGGTTTGTGTTTCTGCTCAAGATCAAAAGATCGCAGCCTTCGGCAGCTCCTACATTGATCCTTGTAGGAGCTGCCGAAGGCTGCGATCTTTTGATCTTCAATGCACCGAAGATTTTACAGAGGAAGACTTATGGATTGGCTCCCCCACATCACCGTCGCCACCATCGTCGAGGACAACGGTCGCTTCCTGATGGTCGAGGAACACAAGGCCGGGCGTAATGTGCTCAACCAGCCCGCCGGCCATCTCGACCCGGACGAAACCCTGATCGACGCCGCCGTGCGCGAAACCCTCGAAGAAACCGGCTGGGACGTCGAACCCACCGGCGTCATCGGCATTTACCTGTACACCGCGCCGAGCAACGGCGTGACCTACCAGCGCGTGTGCTTCAGCGCCAAAGCGGTAAAACACAACGCGGATTACCAGCTCGACGACGGCATCGTCGGCGCCAAGTGGCTGACCCGCGACGAATTAATCACCCAGCGCGACAACTGGCGCAGTGAGCTGATCATCCGTTGCATCGACGATTATCTGGCCGGCCATCACTTCAGCCTCGAACTGATCCGCCCTTCTCTTTAGCCTTGAGGCCGCGAGCCTGCTAGAATCGCGTCCTTTTTCAAGACACTCATTGAATCCCTATGCGTGATCCAGCCCCTTCTGACACATCCAAGAAGCGCGTCATTGTCGGCATGTCCGGCGGCGTGGACTCTTCCGTTTCCGCTCTCCTGCTGATGGAGCCGGGCGTTGATGTGGACGGCCGGATCTGTCGGACGTGGGAAGACGACG
>NZ_JBITSX010000104.1:0-2876 GCF_044541255.1 Pseudomonas sp. NPDC085632
AAAATGGCAGGAACGAATTCCCGCCAAATTTAGGGGATCAAGAGTCTAAAGAGGATCTTGTCCCCAGTCAAGGCAAGGCCCCGACCTCCCCGCCCCTCGAACCTCGACAAATTGTCTCGATTCGATGAACGGAGCGATCAGGGCCTTACGCTCATTTATCGCAGAACTCAGTTACCGCTCGAGTTCAGCGCTTCGGTCAGTGCAGCTTCCACTTCACTGGCGCTTACGCGCAACGGCTTGTCTGCTTCACGGCGACGCTTGCGCTCGCTGTGATATGCCAGGCCGGTACCTGCCGGGATCAGACGACCCACGACAACGTTTTCTTTCAGGCCGCGCAGGTAATCGCGCTTGCCGGTGACTGCCGCTTCGGTCAGTACGCGAGTGGTTTCCTGGAAGGAAGCCGCCGAGATGAACGATTCGGTGGACAACGACGCCTTGGTGATACCGAGCAGAACGCGAGTGTATTTGGAGACGAACTTGTCTTCGCCGCCCAGACGCTCGTTCTCTACCAGTACGTGAGTCAGTTCCATCTGGTCGCCCTTGATGAAACTGGAATCGCCGGATTCAGCGATTTCAACTTTACGCAGCATCTGACGCAGGATGGTCTCGATGTGCTTGTCGTTGATCTTCACGCCTTGCAGACGGTAAACGTCCTGAATCTCGTTCACGATGTACTTGGCCAGCGCGCTCACACCCAGCAGACGCAGGATGTCATGCGGATCGCTTGGACCGTCGGAGATAACTTCGCCACGGTTTACCTGTTCGCCTTCGAACACGTTCAGGTGACGCCACTTCGGAATCAGCTCTTCGTACGGATCGGTACCGTCGTTCGGGGTAATAACCAGACGGCGCTTGCCTTTGGTTTCTTTACCGAACGCGATGGTGCCGCTGACTTCAGCCAGAATCGACGCTTCTTTCGGACGACGAGCTTCGAACAAGTCGGCAACACGCGGCAGACCACCGGTGATGTCACGGGTCACGAAGTTTCTTGCGGGATACGCGCGATAACGTCACCGATCGCGATCTTCGCACCATCCGCTACACCGACCAGGGCGTTGGCTGGCAGGAAGTACTGAGCGATAACGTCAGTGCCTGGCAGCAACAGATCCTTGCCGTTGTCGTCAACCATCTTCACTGCCGGACGAATTTCTTTGCCCGCAGCTGGACGATCTTTCGCGTCGAGTACTTCAATGTTGGTCATACCGGTCAATTCGTCAGTCTGACGCTTGATCGTGATGCCTTCTTCCATGCCCACGTAGGTCACGGTACCTTTCATTTCGGTAACGATCGTGTGAGAGTGCGGATCCAACTTGGACAAGAATGCGCCAGAGTCGACCTTGTCACCTTCTTTAACCGAAATCACAGCACCGTACGGCAGCTTGTAACGCTCGCGCTCACGACCGAAGTCATCAGCGATTGCCAGCTCACCGGAACGGGACACCGCAACCAGGTGACCATCCACTCGCTCCACGTGCTTCAAATTGTGCAGACGAACGGTACCGCCATTCTTCACCTGAACGCTGTCCGCAGCGGAAGTACGGCTTGCCGCACCACCGATGTGGAACGTACGCATCGTCAGCTGGGTACCCGGCTCACCGATGGACTGGGCAGCGATCACGCCGACCGCGTCACCGATGTTCACCTGGTGACCACGAGCCAGATCACGGCCGTAGCACTTGGCGCAAATGCCATAGCGGGTTTCGCAGCTGATCGGCGAACGCACGATCACTTCGTCGATGCTGTTCAGCTCGATGAACTCTACCCACTTCTCGTCTACCAGAGTACCGGCCGGAACGATAACGTCCTCGGTGCCTGGCTTGAATACGTCACGGGCAATAACACGACCCAATACGCGCTCACCCAACGGCTCTACAACGTCACCGCCTTCAATGTGCGGAGTCATCAGCAGACCGTGTTCGGTGCCGCAATCGATCTCGGTTACAACCAGATCCTGCGCCACGTCTACCAGACGACGAGTCAGGTAACCGGAGTTCGCAGTTTTCAACGCGGTATCCGCCAGACCTTTACGAGCACCGTGAGTCGAGATGAAGTACTGAAGTACGCTCAAACCTTCACGGAAGTTCGCAGTAATCGGCGTTTCAATGATGGAACCGTCCGGCTTGGCCATCAGACCACGCATACCGGCCAGCTGACGAATCTGTGCTGCGGAACCCCGCGCACCCGAGTCGGCCATCATGTACATCGAGTTGAAAGACTCTTGATCGACTTCAACGCCGTGACGGTCGATAACCTTCTCTTTCGAGAGGTTGGCCATCATTGCCTTGGAAACTTCGTCGTTCGCTTTCGACCAAAGGTCGATCACTTTGTTGTACTTCTCGCCCTGGGTTACCAGGCCGGAGGCGTACTGGCTCTCGATCTCTTTCACTTCGTCGGTGGCAGCACCGATGATGCGGGCTTTCTCGTCCGGGATAACGAAGTCGTTAACACCGATGGAAACGCCGGAGATGGTCGAGTAAGCGAAACCGGTGTACATCAACTGGTCAGCGAAGATCACGGTCTCTTTCAAACCAACCACGCGGTAGCACTGGTTGATCAGCTTGGAGATCGCCTTTTTCTTCATCGGCAGGTTGACGACATCGTACGACAGACCTTTTGGCACAACCTGGAACAGCAGCGCACGGCCGACAGTCGTGTCGACGATACGGGTACCGCTCACGCTGTTGCCGTCACGGTCGTTGACGGTTTCGTTGATACGAACTTTAACCTTGGCGTGCAGTGCGGCTTCGCCGGCACGGAACACACGGTCAACTTCCTGCAGATCCGCGAATACACGACCTTCGCCTTTGGCGTTGATCGCTTCACGAGTCATGTAGTACAGACCCAATACAACGTCCTGCGCCGGAACGATGATGGGC
>NZ_JBITSX010000105.1:0-2714 GCF_044541255.1 Pseudomonas sp. NPDC085632
GCACCACCGCCTGCCCGGCCACCCGCCGCGCTACGCGCAGCTCGCGCGACACATCGCTCTCGATAAACCCTGGGGTTACCGAGTTGACCGTAATCGAACGCGAACCGACTTCACGCGCCATTGCACGGCTGAAACCTTCCAGACCGGCCTTGGCGGCTGCATAGTTTACTTGGCCTGCGTTGCCCATGGCACCCACCACCGAGCCAATACTGATAATTCGGCCCCAACGCGCCTTGGTCATGCCGCGCAGAACGCCCTTGGACAGGCGGAATAGACTGTTCAGGTTGGTATCGATCACGTCGTACCACTCATCGTCTTTCATGCGCATCATCAGGTTATCGCGGGTGATGCCGGCATTATTGACCAGGATCGCCACTGGCGCACCGAACTGCTCCTGAATGCTCGCCAGCACTGCGCTGACGGATTCGTCACTGGTAACGTTCAACTCAAGGCCAGCGCCCTGAATACCGTTTTCCTTCAGGGTTGCCGCAATGCGCTCAGCGCCCGAAGCGGAAGTCGCGGTGCCAACAACGATGGCGCCCTGACGACCCAGTTCCAGAGCAATGGCCTGGCCAATGCCACGGCTTGCACCGGTGACCAGTGCAACTTTACCTTGCAGACTCATGCAAGTTTCTCCTGATTCAGGCTTGCGCTGCACGGGCGGCAGCGAAAGCGTCTGGGGTATTGAGGTTGGAAGTCGCGACGCCTTCGGCGCAACGTTTGTTCAGACCGGCCAGCACTTTGCCCGGGCCGCATTCGACCAGATTGGTCGCGCCCTTGGCGGCCAGAGTCTGTACCGACTCGACCCAGCGTACTGGCTTGTAGAGTTGTTCGAGCAGATCGCGCTTGAGGGTTTCCAGATCGGCCGGCACTTGCGCGCTGACGTTCTGTACGACCGGGATCTGCGGCGCCTGCCAGTCGATGGCCGCGACGGATTCGGCAAAACGCTCGGCGGCCGGACGCATCAGTTCACAGTGCGAAGGCACGCTCACTGGCAACGGCATGGCGCGCTTGGCACCACGCGCCTTGCAGCCTTCGATGGCGCGCTCGACAGCAGCCTTGGCACCGGCGATTACCACTTGGCCGGGCGAGTTGAAGTTGACGGCGCTGACCACCTCGCCTTGCGCAGCTTCTGCGCAGGCGGCCAGCACGTCGGCATCTTCCAGACCCAGGATGGCAGCCATGCCGCCCTGCCCGGCCGGAACCGCTTCCTGCATCAACTGACCGCGACGCTCAACGAGCTTCACCGCGTCAGCCAGTGTCAGGCTGCCGGCAGCGACCAGCGCGCTGTATTCGCCCAGGCTGTGACCAGCAACGAATGCCGGACGCGCACCGCCTTCAGACAGCCACAGACGCCACAGGGCGATCGAAGCGGTCAGAATGGCCGGCTGGGTTTTATCGGTTTGATTGAGCAGCTCTTCCGGGCCCTGCTGGGTCAGTGCCCACAGATCATAGCCCAGAGCCTCAGAAGCTTCTTTGAACGTTTCGAGGATCAACGGATATTCCGCGCCCAGCTCGGCCAACATGCCGAGGGACTGCGAACCCTGTCCTGGAAAGACGAATGCGAGGGAAGCAGACATGTAACAAGCCCCTAATGATCTTGTCGTCGGAGAATGACGCCCCACTGAGGGACGCAAGAAACTGACAGTTGGATGGCCCTTTGAACCGGGCGGTCACATTTAAGCATTGTCCGACGAAAACGCCTAAGACAACAAATCCTCCAGACGACCGTGGAGGCGTTCGGGCAGGTTCTCCTGAATCTCGATCAGCGCACGTTGAATCGCACTCTGAAAGCCCTCAACCCCGGCCGAACCGTGACTTTTCACGACGATGCCCTGCAAGCCGAGAAAGCTTGCGCCATTATGTCGCGCCGGCGCCAGCTCCGCCTGCAAGCGCTTCATCAATGGCAGCGCCAAGGCACCCACCGCACGGGCAGCGAAGTTCTTTTTGAACAGCGCTTCGATACGCGCCGCAATCATCGTCGCCAGACCTTCGCTGGACTTGAGCAGGATGTTGCCGACAAAGCCATCACAGACCACCACATCGGCCTCGCCACGATACAAGCCATCACCTTCGACAAAACCGATGTAGTTGATGCCTCGGGCCGCCTGCAACAGTGTCGCAGCCAGTTTGACCTGCTGATTACCCTTGATGTCCTCGGTGCCAATGTTCAACAGCGCGACACGCGGGCGATGGATCCCCAGCGTCTGCGCCGCCACCGAACCCATCACTGCAAACTGCAGCAGATGCTCGGCACTGCAATCGACATTGGCGCCCAGATCGAGCAACTGGCAAAAACCGTTCTGCGTCGGAATCGCGGCCACCATCGCCGGGCGATCGATACCCGGCAAGGTCTTCAGCACGAATCGCGAGAGCGCCATCAGCGCACCGGTATTACCGGCACTGACACACGCTTGAGCCTTGCCATCACGCACCAGTTCGAGAGCGACACGCATCGAAGAATCCGCTTTGCCACGCAAGGCCTGGGTCGGCTTTTCGTCCATGGTGATGACTTCGCTGGCCGCGACAATTGTCAGGCGCGCGCGATCGGCAGCCGATTGGCCGTGGATCAATTCTTCAATAAGGGAGGGTTGACCGACGAGGGTCAAGTGCAGCGAGGGCGTAGCAGACAGGCAAGCAAGGCTGGCCTGAACAATGCTGCGGGGACCGAAGTCCCCGCCCATTGCGTCAATCGCGATGACTTGAGCGCATCC
>NZ_JBITSX010000106.1:0-2694 GCF_044541255.1 Pseudomonas sp. NPDC085632
AGCCGACCTGCACCACGATGCCCATCAGGGCCAGGCCCATGAACACTTCGTAGGACACGGTCTGCGCCGATGCACGCAAGCTGCCGAGCAGGGCGAACTTGTTGTTACTCGACCAGCCGGCGAACAGCACCGCGTAGACCGACAGACCGGCCATGGCGAAGAAGAACAGCAAGCCGATGTTCAGATCCGCGACGCCCCAGGTCGGGGTGATCGGGATGATCGCGAAGGCGATCAGCAGGGCGGACATCGCCACCACCGGTGCCAGGGTGAAGATCACCTTGTCGGCAAACGGCGGGGTCCAGTCTTCCTTGAAGAACATCTTCAGCATGTCGGCGGCGATCTGGAACATACCGAACGGGCCAACGCGGTTCGGACCGTAACGGTCCTGCCACCAGCCCAGCAGGCGACGTTCGACAAAGCTGAGCAACGCGCCCGCGACCACCACGGCCAGCAGAATCACGATGGCTTTGACGACCGAGAGGATCACATCGATCACTTCAGGGGTGAACCAGGTCATTGCGCTGCCTCCTGCAGACCGTCGACGGATACGCCGGCGAATGCCGGTGGAATGCCGGCGATGCCCGCAGGCAATGCCACCAGACCTGCGCCCAGTTCTTCATTGATGCGCAGCGGCAGACGCAGGGTCTGACCGGCGACGTTCAGGCTCAGCAGCGCACCGTCGTTGACGCCCAGACGATCCGCTTCGGACTTGGCCAGTGCCACGTATGGAGCCGGAATGCGTTCTTGAACCGGTGCGGCTTTCGAAGAGTTTTCTTCGCTGCCGAACAGGTGGAAGAACGGCACGGCTTGCCAGGTGCCCGGCGCCGGGTTGAACGCACGTGGCGCAGCGGCGAACCAGTTCAGCGAATCACCGGTGCTTTCGATCAGGCGGGTGCCCGGGTCGCCAGCGCGGATGTGACCACCGACTTCGTCCTGGAACTTGTTCCACGCTTGTGGCGAGTTCCAGCCCGGCGACCATGCAAATGGTACTTGCTGACGCGGTTCGGCAGAGCCCGAGTAACCTTCCATGGAGAAGGCGAACGCGGTGTCTTTGTCTTGTGGGGTGCGCGGTTCGTGAACGCTGATGTCGGCGCGCATCGCGGTGCGACCGGAATAACGCAGCGGTTCACGCGCCAGTTTCAGACCCTTGATGCGGAACGCGGCGGACGGTGCAGCGTCGACGATGCGCGCCAACTGATCGGTGCTCGAAGCAACGGCAGCGGTGACGTGGTCGAGTTGCGTCCAGTCGATCGGCTGGTTCAGCAGGGTCGCGCGCAGGGCGTGCAGCCAGCGCCAGCCTTCGTGAACCAGGATGCTTGCGTCGAGGTATTGCGGGTCGAAAACCTGGAAGAAGCGCTGGGCGCGACCTTCCTGGCTGACCAGCGTACCGTCGCCTTCAGCGAAGCTCGCGGCTGGCAGAACCAGGTGCGCGCGGTCGCTGGTAGCGGTCTTCTGATGATCAGCAACGATCACCACTTGCGCAGCGTTCAGTGCAGCATCGACTTTTTCTTTGGCCGTGCGGGTGTACAGATCGTTTTCCAGCACGACGATCGCGTCGGCCTTGCCATCGATGACGGCTTGCAGCGCCGCGTCGACCGATTCGCCACCGAGCATGGCCAGACCGAGGCTGTTGGCTTCCGGCACGATCAGGCTGATCGAACCGTTCTTCTCGCGCAGCTTCAGTGCCTTGGCGATGTTCGCGGCGGCTTCGATCAGGGCTTTGGAGCCCAGCGAAGTACCGGCGATGATCAGCGGACGTTTTGCAGCGAGCAGGGCGTCGGCAATGCGCTTGGCCAGTTCCAGTGCTTCAGCGTCCAGACCTTCAACGGCCGGGGCGCTGGCATCCAGTGCGTGGGCAACGGCGAAACCGATGCGTGCCAAGTCGTCTGGAGCTGCGTGTACGCATTCTTCGGCGATGTCGTCGAGCTTGGTTTCGGCCAGGCTGGCGATGAACAGCGGGTTCAGCGCGTGCTGACCGATGTTCTTCACCGCCGCGTCGAGCCAAGGCTGAACGCGCATGGCTTCGGCCATGTCTTCAGCTTTGCCTTTGACCGATTGACGTAGCGACAGCGCCACACGGGCAGCGGTCTGGGTCAGGTCTTCACCGAGGACGAAAATCGCGTCGTGGTCTTCGATGTCACGCATGTTCGGCACAGGCAGCGGGCTGTCTTTCAGCACTTGCAGGACCAGACGGATGCGTTCCAGTTCGGACGCTTCGATACCCGAGTAGAAGTGCTCGGCGCCGACCAGTTCGCGCAACGCGTAGTTGCTTTCAAGGCTGGCACGCGGCGAACCGATACCGACGATGTTGCGACCGCGCAGCAGATCAGCCGCTTTATCCAGTGCCGCATCCAGGCTGAGCTTGGTGCCGTCGGCCAGCAGCGGCTGACGTGGACGGTCGGTGCGGTTGACGTAGCCATAACCGAAACGGCCACGGTCGCAGAGGAAGTACTGGTTCACCGAACCGTTGAAACGGTTTTCGATGCGACGCAGTTCGCCGTAACGCTCGCCCGGAGAGATGTTGCAACCGCTCGAGCAGCCATGGCAGATGCTCGGCGCGAACTGCATGTCCCACTTGCGGTTGTAGCGCTCGGAGTGAGTCTTGTCGGTGAACACACCGGTCGGGCAGACCTCGGTGAGGTTGCCGGAGAACTCGCTTTCGAGGGTGCCGTCTTCAACGCGACATGGCAACTT
>NZ_JBITSX010000107.1:0-2600 GCF_044541255.1 Pseudomonas sp. NPDC085632
CCACATGCGCATGTCACCGCCGAAGAACCAGTTCTCCATGAACGGACTCATGTACAGCGACAGCCAGCCCACAAACAGGATCACCGGAATCAGCAGCGCACTTTCCCAACCGTCCGGGACTTTCAGACGGATCGATTCAGGCAGGCGGCTGAAGGTAAAACCGGCGACCAGAATGCCGATCGGCAACAGCATCAGCAGGCTGAAGATGCCCGGCAGATGCCCTTCTACATACGGCGCGAGGAACAGACCGGCGAAGAAACCGAGGATCACCGTCGGCATCGCTTCCATCAGCTCGATCACCGGTTTGACCTTGCGGCGCATGCCCGGGGCCATGAAGTACGCGGTGTAGATCGCTGCGGCTACGGCCAGTGGCGCGGCCAGCAGCATCGCGTAGAACGCCGCTTTCAGGGTGCCGAAAGTCAGTGGCGAGAGGCTCAGTTTCGGCTCGAAATCGGTGTTGGCCGCGGTCGATTGCCAGACGTATTTAGGCTCGTCGTAGTTCTCGTACCAGACCTTGCTCCAGAGCGCGCTCCAGGAAACTTCCGGGTGCGGGTTGTCGAGCAGCAGCGGTTGCAGCTTGCCGCCGGCTTCGACGATCACCCGGTTGGCGCGCGGCGACAGGCCGAATACGCCTTGGCCGTCGACTACTTGATCAACCAGCAGCGTGCGATGTGCGGTGCTGTGGAACACGCCGAGCTTGCCGCTGGCATCGAGGGCGAGGAAGCCTTTGCGCCGCTCTTCGGCGGTGATTTCAACGATCGGCGTGGTGCCCATCTGGAAGGTGCGGATCTGCTTCAGGCGCAGCTCGCCGTCGGTGTCACGGGCCATGAACCACTGGGCCAGACCACCCTTGGAGTCGCCGACGATCAGCGAGATGCCACCGACCAGTTGCGTGGTTGCGGTGACTTCGGCGTCAGCGTTTTCCAGCAGTTTGTAGCGACCGTTGAGGCTCTTGTCGCGCAGGCTGAACACATCGGCCTGGGCGCGACCGTTGACCACGTACAGCCACTGCTGGCGCGGGTCGACGAAGATGTTTTTCACCGGTTCAGTCATCTGCGGCAGATCGATACGCTTCTGCTCGTTGGTGACTTCGCCGGTCATCATGTTTTCTTCGCTGGTCAGCGACAACACATTGAGTTGCGAACCGGTCGAACCAACCAGCATCAGCGTCGTGTCGGTGGCATTCAGGCTGACATGCTCCAGCGCACCGCCGGCTTCGTTGAGCGCGATTGGCGTCTCGCCATACGGATACTCAATGGCCGGGGTGATGGTTTTCTTGCCATCGGGGTAGCTGACTTTATAGGTGTGACGGAACACCAGCGCCTGGCCGTTGGACAGGCCCACGGCTACCAGCGGGTGGCCCGGCTGATCTTCACCAATCGAGGTCACGGTGGCGCCGGCAGGCACTGGCAGATCGACGCGCTTCAGCTCAGCGCCACTGTCGATATCAAAGAACAATGCCTGGCCCTTGTCGGAAACGCGCATCGCCACCTGATTCTGCTCTTCGAGCGAAATCATCAGCGGCTTGCCGGCGTCCTGCATCCAGGCCGGGGTGATTGCATCTTTCGCAGTCAGGTCGGCACCCTTGAACAGCGGCGCAACCACGTAGGCGAGAAAGAAGAAGATCAGGGTGATGGCTGCCAGCACCGCGAGACCGCCAACGAGGACGTACCAGCGGGTGAAGCGATCCTTGAGCGCGCGAATGCGGCGCTTGCGTTGCAGCTCAGGCGTATTGAAATCAATGCGCTTGGGAGGATTAGTAGTCATGTGGGAATTGGCCAGATCATTCATGCGCTCACCCTAGCGATCCTGTATGACAGAAAGATGACAATGCAGTGACGCAGCAAATCCACCGCCAGCGGGACTGGCAGAGGATCAAAAATTTGAGGTGTGGAAAAGGCCGGCCTGCAAGCAGATCCGGCCTTTTACCTGAGTCCGGTGGGGTTCACCCCGGACTCAATTTGTTACTTCTTTGCGACTTCAGCGCCGCCTTCTTGCAGACCCAGGTCAGCCAGTGCTTTTGCAGCAACTTTGGCTGGCAGCGGGATGTAACCGTCTTTCACTACGACTTCCTGGCCCTGTTTCGACAGCACCAGCTTCACGAACTCAGCTTCCAGCGGAGCCAGAGGCTTGTTCGGGGCTTTGTTGACGTACACGTAGAGGAAACGCGACAGCGGGTACTTGCCGTTCAGGGCGTTTTCTTCGGTGTCTTCGATGAAGTCAGTGCTGCCCTTCTTCGACAGTGCAACGGTTTTCACGCTGGCAGTCTTGTAACCGATGCCCGAGTAACCGATGCCGTTCAACGAGGAGCTGATCGACTGCACAACCGACGCCGAACCTGGCTGTTCGTTGACGTTTGGTTTGTAGTCGCCTTTGCACAGGGCTTCTTCTTTGAAGTAGCCGTAGGTGCCGGATACCGAGTTACGGCCGAACAGTTGTACTGGCTTGTTAGCCAGGTCGCCGGTCACGCCCAGGTCGCCCCAGGTTTTCACGTCGGCTTTGGCGCCGCACAGACGGGTCGACGAGAAGATCGCGTCAACCTGTTCCATGGTCAGGTGCTGGATCGGGTTGTCCTTGTGCACGAACACAGCCAGGGCATC
>NZ_JBITSX010000108.1:0-2448 GCF_044541255.1 Pseudomonas sp. NPDC085632
AGCGGCCTGAGCATCACCGTCACCGCGAATCTCTTCTGATTCACGATAGGCTTCAGCCAGCAGCACGCGGCGTTGACGATCAGCGTCGGCACGGATGCCTTCAGCCAGCTCGTTACCCTTGGCGCGGTGCTCGCGAGCTTCACGCTCACGCTCGGTGCTCATACGTTCGAACACGCTGCGGTTGACTTCTTTCGGCAGATCGATGGCCTTGACCCGGACATCGACGACTTCGATACCCAGCTCTTTTTCCGCCATCTTGTTCAGCGAGGCAGTGATGTCAGCCATCAGCGCGTCACGCTCACCCGACACCACTTCGTGCAGGGTGCGCTTGCCGAACTGGTCACGCAGACCGGATTCCAGACGACGCGACAGACGCTCGTCGGCGATTTGCTTGAGGCCCGAAGTTGCGGTGTAGAAGCGCTCGGCATCTTTCACGCGCCACTTGGCGTAGGCATCGACCATGACGGCTTTCTTTTCCAGCGTCAGGAAGCGCTGTGTCGGTGCATCCAGCGTCATCAGCCGTGCGTCGAATTTACGCACCTGGTTAACGTAAGGCACTTTCACATGCAGGCCCGGCTGAACATCGGCCTGAACCACACGACCGAATTGCAGCAGCACCGCACGCTCGGTCTGAGCGACAATGTAGAAGCAGTTCCAGCCAACCAGTAGCACGACGACGCCAACAATAAGGGCGATCAGCGATTTATTGCTCATCAGCGGGTCTCCCTTGTGCGCGACTGCGGCAGGTCAGTGACGTGCGGCGTGACATCCGTGTTGCTGGCGGCAGCCGAACCGGTGACCGGCGCATTGCTGCCCGAGCTGTTCTGAATCATTTTGTCCAACGGCAGGTAAAGCAGGTTGCTCTGGCCGTTCTTGTTACCGGTCACGAGTACCTTGCTGGTGTTGCTGAAGACTTCCTGCATGGTGTCCAGGTACAGACGCTGGCGGGTCACTTCAGGTGCCTTGCGATACTCGGCGACCAGTTTGGTAAAGCGGTCCGCTTCACCCTTGGCGCGCGAGACCGTTTCGTCACGGTAACCGTTGGCATCCTCAAGGATACGCTGGGCCTGACCACGGGCTTCCGGCACGACACCGTTGGCGTAGGTTTCGGCCTGGTTGCGCGAACGCTGCTCGTCTTCACGGGCGCGGATCACATCATCGAAGGCTTCCTGCACTTCACGCGGTGCCGCTGCGCTCTGTACGTTGACCTGAGTGACGGTGATACCGGTGCGATAGGTATCGAGGAAACGTTGCAGACGCTCCTTGATTTCGCTGGCCATCAATTCACGACCTTCGGTCAGCACCTGGTCCATGGCGGTGGAACCCACCACGTGGCGCAGGGCACTGTCGGTCGCATGCTGCAGGCTGATTTCCGGCTGGTCGACATTCAGCACGAAGTCCTGCAGGTTGCTGATCTTGTACTGCACGGTCAGCGGCACTTCGACGATGTTCTCGTCTTCGGTCAGCATCTGGCCCTGCTTGGTGTAGGCACGCTCACGCGTGACGTTTTCCATGTACTTTTTATCGATCGGCGGGAAGTAGATGTTCAGGCCCGGGCCGACAGTCTCGTAGTACTTGCCGAAGCGCAGCACCACGGCTTGCTCCTGCTCGTCGACCACGTAAACCGCGCTGTACAGCCAGACAGCCGCCAGCACAACGAGGCCGATGCCGAGCAGACCGCCGAAGCCGCCACCGCTCTTGCCCGAACCACCGCCGTCATCACCACGTTTCTTACCACCACCGAACAACCCGTTCAGGCTTTCCTGCAGCTTTCGGAAGGCCTCGTCGAGATCCGGTGGCCCCTTGCGGTCGCCGTTATTGCGGCGTTTGCCACCCCAAGGATCCTGATTATTCGAGTTGCCACCCGGCTCATTCCAAGCCATAGCGCTCTCCATCTGATAAAGCAAAGACGCACCCACGGCGCGCCGACCAATGCTACAGAATGCCTGCCGTTGCGGCACAACCGCTTTGTCAGGCTTTTATTGCAAAGTGTGTTGCTCGATGAATTCCATCGGCTGCAATCCTTCGCGGCTTACCAGTCGATTCAACTCGACACGGGGCAAACGAACGGCCAGCAAACTGATGCCTTCTTCGTCGTGTTCTTCTTTCTGCACCGCACCGAGTTCGAAAAACTGCGCACGCAGTCGGGCGAATCGTTGCGGCAAGCGCAATGTGCCGATGAACAAATCACTGCCAAGTAATTCGGCGATGGCTTGCTCAAGCAGTTCCAGACCACTGCCATCACGCGCCGACAGCCAGACCCGCTGGGGCTTGCCGTTTTCGTCGCGCTGGATTTGTGGCTCAACGCCTTCAAGCAAATCGAGTTTGTTATAGACCTCGAGGATCGGCAAGTCCTGGGCACCAACCATGGTGTCGGTGTCCAGTGGATCGCCACGTTTGATTTGCAGGACTTTCTTCATCACGACGGCCATGAACTCGTCGTAGATC
>NZ_JBITSX010000109.1:0-2384 GCF_044541255.1 Pseudomonas sp. NPDC085632
GATCGGCCTGAAAGAGCGTTTCGACGTCGCTTTTGCCTGCGACCCAGATCACGACCGTCACGGCATCGTGACGCCGTCCGTTCTGTTTTCCACAGGAGAATCCCGATGGCGCTAGAACGCTCCGACGTGGAAAAAATCGCTCATCTGGCCTGCCTTGGCCTCAATGATGCCGATCTTCCACACATTACTTCCGCTCTCAACAGCATTCTCGGTCTGGTCGACGAAATGCAGGCTGTTAATACCGACGGAATCGAGCCTCTGGCCCACCCGCTGGAAGCCAGTCAGCGCCTGCGCGCCGACGTCGTGACCGAGAGCAATCACCGCGAGGCCTACCAGTCCATCGCACCAGCGGTCGAAAACGGCCTGTATCTGGTTCCGAAAGTCATCGACTAAAGGGAAAGAGCCTGCAATGCATCAAATGACTCTGGCCGAGATCGCCCGCGGTCTCGCCGATAAAAAGTTTTCCTCCGAAGAGCTGACCAAAGTCCTGCTGGCGCGTATCACCCAGCTCGATCCGCAGCTCAACAGTTTCATCAGCCTCACCGAAGAGCTGGCCATCGAGCAGGCGAAAGCCGCCGATGCCCGCCGCGCCAACGGTGAGAGCGGCGCCCTGCTCGGCGCGCCGATCGCTCACAAAGACTTGTTCTGCACTCAGGGCATTCGCACCAGCTGCGGCTCGAAGATGCTCGACAACTTCAAAGCTCCGTACGACGCCACCGTGGTCGCGAAACTGGCCGCTGCCGGCGCCGTGACTCTGGGCAAGACCAACATGGACGAATTCGCCATGGGTTCGGCCAACGAGTCGAGCTGGTATGGCGCGGTGAAAAACCCGTGGAACCTGGAACACGTACCGGGCGGTTCGTCCGGCGGTTCGGCGGCGGCGGTTGCCGCTCGTCTGTTGCCTGCGGCGACGGCCACTGACACCGGCGGTTCGATCCGTCAGCCGGCTGCGTTCACTAACCTCACCGGCCTGAAACCGACGTACGGTCGCGTTTCGCGCTGGGGCATGATCGCTTACGCCTCCAGCCTCGATCAGGGCGGCCCTCTGGCGCGCACTGCCGAAGACTGCGCGATCTTGTTGCAAGGTATGGCCGGCTTCGATCAGAACGACTCCACCAGCATTGATGAGCCGGTGCCGGATTACTCCGCCAGCCTCGGCGATTCGCTGCAAGGCCTGCGCATCGGCGTGCCGAAGGAATACTTCAGCGCCGGTCTCGACCCGCGCATCGCCGAACTAATCCAGAACAGCATCAAAGAGCTGCAGAAGCTCGGTGCCGTGATCAAGGAAATCAGCCTGCCGAACATGCAGCACGCGATTCCTGCGTACTACGTGATCGCCCCGGCAGAGGCTTCTTCGAACCTGTCGCGTTTCGACGGTGTGCGTTTCGGCCATCGCTGCGAGCAACCTAAAGACCTGATCGACTTGTACAAGCGCTCCCGTGGCGAAGGCTTTGGCCCGGAAGTCCAGCGCCGGATCATGGTCGGTGCCTACGCACTGTCCGCCGGTTACTACGACGCCTACTACCTGAAAGCGCAGAAGATCCGTCGCCTGGTGAAGAACGACTTCATGGCTGCCTTTAATGAAGTCGACATCATCCTCGGCCCAACCACGCCGAACCCGGCCTGGAAGCTTGGCGCCAAGAACAGCGACCCGGTTGCTGCCTATCTGGAAGACGTCTATACCATCACCGCCAACCTCGCGGGCCTGCCGGGCCTGTCGATGCCGGCCGGTTTTGTCGACGGTCTGCCGGTGGGCGTGCAGTTGCTCGCGCCGTATTTCCAGGAAGGTCGCCTGTTGAACGTTGCCCACCAGTATCAGCTCAACACTGACTGGCACACCCGCACCCCAACCGGCTTCTGAGGAGACACACATGCAATGGGAAGTCGTGATCGGGCTGGAGATTCATACTCAGCTCACTACCCGGTCGAAAATCTTTTCCGGTAGTTCCACCACGTTCGGTTCCGAGCCGAACACCCAGGCCAGCCTGATCGACCTGGGCATGCCTGGCGTGTTGCCGGTGCTGAACCAGGAAGCGGTGCGCATGGCGGTGATGTTCGGTCTGGCGATTGACGCCGAGATCGGTCAGCACAACGTGTTCGCCCGCAAAAACTACTTCTACCCGGATCTGCCGAAGGGTTACCAGATCAGCCAGATGGAATTGCCGATTGTCGGTAAAGGCCACCTGGACATCGCCCTCGAAGATGGCACGGTCAAACGCGTCGGCATCACCCGCGCGCACCTGGAAGAAGACGCCGGCAAGAGCCTGCACGAAGAATTCAACGGCGCCACCGGCATCGACCTGAACCGTGCCGGCACATATCGGCCGTGCGGGTAGAGCAGGGTGTAAGGTCGCGAGCGGCCGGCGTAAGGTTGTAGAACCTCG
>NZ_JBITSX010000110.1:0-2234 GCF_044541255.1 Pseudomonas sp. NPDC085632
GTGTGGGCGATGTGCTTTTTCTCGGCCTGCTCGACCGTGGCGCTGAGTGCGGCTTCCAGCGGCAGACTGGCGCCGAGCAGACTCGCCAGTTGCCGCGTGGCCCAGGCCAGATCGTTGTCCGAGAGTTTGGCGCTGAACAATCCACCGCCGCCGTGCTGGGCAACGTTGCTTTCCTTGTGCACCGACAACGCGGTCAAACCGCGCCCGCGTAATGTTGTGAACGCGGCAGCCTGGCTGTCCGCCTCAAGGTGCCCGGATTCAATCTTGCCGGTCGCGTCAGCGGCTTCAAAACGATAGCGATTCATCAGGCGTCCCGTGTCACACGGAGGATTTCTTCAGGTGCGGTGGCGCCGCTGCGAATCCAGCGTTCACCGTCCTCACGCAGGCTGAACATCCCGGCCTTGGCGGCGGATGCGCGCAAGGCCTGCTCCCCTGCCCCTTGGTGGATCAGGGTGCGGATGTCGTCGTCGATGCAGAACAATTCGTGGATGCCGGTGCGGCCGCTGTAGCCGGTTTGATTGCACGCCGGGCAACCGACGGGGCGCCAGGTTCCGGGTGTCGCAGGATCTTCCTGCTTGCACTGATTGCACAAGCGCCGCACCAGTCGTTGTGCGAGCACCCCGAGCATCGACGAGGCCAGCAGAAACGGTTCGACGCCCATGTCGATCAAGCGGTTGACCGCCGACACCGCGTCGTTGGTGTGAAGCGTCGCCAACACCAAGTGACCGGTCAGCGAGGCCTGCACGGCGATTTGTGCGGTTTCCAGGTCACGGATTTCGCCGATCATGATGATGTCCGGATCTTGCCGCAGGATTGCTCGCAGTGCGAGGGCGAAGGTCATGTCGATCTTCGCGTTGACCTGAATCTGGCTGATCCCCGGCAGGTCGTATTCCACCGGGTCTTCGACGGTGAGGATGTTGCTGGTGCTTGCATCGAGCCGCGCCAGTGCGGCGTAGAGGCTGGTGGTTTTGCCGCTGCCGGTCGGCCCGGTGACCAAAACGATGCCGTGGGGCTGGCGGATCAGGTGGTCGAGTTTGGCCAGCACCTGCGCGTCCATGCCCAGCGTTTCCAGGTGCAGACGTCCGGCCTGTTTGTCGAGCAGACGCATCACCACCCTTTCGCCATGCCCCGTCGGCACGGTTGAAACACGAATATCGATCGGCCGCCCGGCCACGCGCAAGGCGATGCGGCCGTCCTGCGGCAGGCGCTTTTCAGCGATGTCGAGTTGCGCCATGATCTTGATCCGCGACACCAGCGCACCGTGCAACGCCTTGCGCGGCGAGACCACGTCACGCAGCGTGCCGTCGACGCGATAGCGCACCACTGAATGGGTTTCGAACGGTTCGATGTGGATGTCGCTGGCCTCGTCGCGCGCGGCTTGGGTCAGCAAGGCGTTGATCATGCGGATCACCGGCGCGCCGTCCTGGGTGTCGAGCAGGTCGGTGATTTCCGGCATGTCCTGCATCAGGCGGTCGAGGTCGACTTCGTTTTCTGCTGCGCCGACCACAGCGGCGGCGCTGCCGGTGTCGGCGTAAGCGCTGGCGAGCAAACCGTCGAGTTCGTCATCGCGCACGCGCTGAATCGTGGTCGCGCCGAACTGCCGCCGCGCTTCGCTGATCGACCAGCCCGGCGTCGACGGGCACACCGTCAGCACGCCATCGCACAACAGAATCCGCTGCGCCTTGGCCCAGGCGTAAGGCAACGCACTCATCTCATGCCCTCCCCAATCCCTGTAGGAGCTGCCGAAGGCTGCGATCTTTTGATCTTTGGCCGTTTGGGTCCGTCGAAGAGCAAGATCAACAGATCGCAGCCTTCGGCAGCTCCTACAGGTCCGGTGTAGTTCTTTATTCCTGTGGTGTTCACATTGAGGGTCAGTTTCAAAAGCGCGTGCTCCCTTCAATTGGCACGGCTTTGATCGTCGCCCGTGGGCCTGAGCTCGGCGCCACCGCCGGCACACCCTGCGCCGCCGTCGGCAACTGCGGCGCCTGCATGTCTGGCATCGCCCAGCTGCGTTCCGGCTGCAAACCACCCTGCGCGCGACGCATGAAGTCGTAGCGATTCAGGGTGATGCTGCGCCCCGCTTCGCTGTCGCGGATGATGTACGGACGCAAGAACACCATCAGGTTGGTCTTGGTAATCGCCCGGCGCTCGTTGCGAAACAGCGCACCGATGCCCGGCAGACTGCCCAGCCACGGCACCGCGTCATTGCTCTGGCTGTAGCCATCCTGCAGCAA
>NZ_JBITSX010000111.1:0-1710 GCF_044541255.1 Pseudomonas sp. NPDC085632
TATAGGGGCGGTTCTGCCCCTATTCAACTGTCAGGTAGTGATTTCCGACTGCGCGCTACATGAGGAAATGTTTCAGCGGATGTGTGCGAGCACACCTTGAAGCTCATCGAGGGAGTTGTAACCGATCACCAACTGACCCTTTCCCTTCTTGCCGTGGCGAATCTGCACCGCAGAGCCTAGGCGCTCGGCCAGACGCTGTTCGAGGCGAGCGATATCCGGGTCGGGTTTTGCTGCTTCCACAGGCTCCGGTTTGCCGCTCAACCACTGGCGAACCAGTGCCTCAGTTTGGCGCACGGTGAGGCCGCGTGCGACAACATGTCGCGCCCCTTCCACCTGCTGATTGTCCGGCAGACCGAGCAATGCACGGGCATGACCCATTTCCAGGTCGCCGTGGGACAGCATGGTTTTGATGACTTCCGGCAATGCAATAAGCCGCAACAGGTTAGCCACAGTGACGCGGGACTTACCCACAGCCTCGGCGACCTGTTGCTGAGTGAGCTGGAATTCCTGCTGCAAACGCTGCAAGGCCACCGCTTCTTCGATCGGGTTGAGGTCTTCACGCTGGATGTTCTCGATCAGCGCGATGGCGATCGCGGTTTCATCCGGTACATCACGGACCATCGCCGGGATGGTTTCCTGCCCGGCTTGCTGGCTCGCGCGCCAGCGGCGTTCACCGGCGATGATTTCAAAGCGGCCACCGCCAATCGGGCGCACCACGATCGGCTGCATCACGCCTTGTGCCTTGATCGACAGCGCCAGCTCTTCCAGCGCCTGCGGATCCATGTCCCGGCGCGGCTGGTACTTGCCACGCTGGAGCAGATCCAGTGGCAAGTGCTGCAATTCCCGGGTGTCAGCTTGCGCGGCTTGTTCTTCCAGCGCGCTGACAGTCGGACCACTCAGCAGTGCATCCAGTCCACGTCCGAGACCTCGTTTCTTGACGGCCATGGGGATTCCTTAAGTTGCCTGAGCGGCGGCGATGCGTGAATTTTTGCGCTGACGGCGAACCATCTCGCCGGCCAGGGCCAGATAAGCCAGGGCGCCGCGCGATTGCTTGTCGTAGGCCAGCGCCGGCATGCCGTAGCTCGGCGCTTCGGCCAGACGGATGTTGCGCGGAATCACCGTGTCATAGAGCTGCTCGCCGAAGTGTTCCTTGAGCTGCGCCGAAACGTCGTTCATCAGGCTGAGACGCGGGTCGTACATGGTCCGCAGCAAACCTTCGACTTTCAGGTTCGGATTGAGCAGTTCGGCGATGCGCTTGATGTTATCCACAAGGTCGCTGAGACCTTCGAGCGCAAAGTACTCGCACTGCATGGGGATAATCACCCCGTCAGCGGCGACGAGTGCGTTCAGAGTGAGCATCGACAGCGACGGCGGGCAGTCGATCAAAATGTAATCGTAGTTTTCACGGATCGGCGCCAGCGCACTGCGCAGGCGGCTTTCCTTCATCTGCATTTCCAGCAGCACCACTTCGGCCGCGGTCAGGTCGCGGTTGGCCGGCAGCAGTTGATAACCACCGTGTTCGGAGTAGTGCATGGCCTGGGCCAGATCGCATTCGCCGATCAGCAGGTCATAGACCGAATTTTCCAGGCCGTGTTTATCCACACCGCTACCCATGGTGGCGTTGCCCTGTGGATCGAGATCGATCAACAGCACCCGGCGCTTGGTCGCGACCAGGGATGCTGCGAGGTTGATGCAGGTGGTGGTCTTGCC
>NZ_JBITSX010000112.1:0-1485 GCF_044541255.1 Pseudomonas sp. NPDC085632
CTTCGAAGCAGCGCACGACCCAGGACGAAATTTGAAACCATACTGGCGACGCCCGGGTGGCCAATGCCAAGCCGCAGGCGGTAGAACGTATTCTGATTGCCCAGTTGCGCAATGATGTCGCGCAACCCGTTGTGACCGCCATGGCCGCCGCCCTGCTTGAGCTTGGCAACGCCCGGAGGCAAGTCGAGTTCGTCATGCGCCACGAGGATTTCTTCAGGCTTGATGCGGAAGAAACCGGCGAGTGCCGCCACGGCCTGGCCGCTGCGGTTCATGTAGGTGGTGGGAATCAGCAGACGAACATCCTGACCTTGGTGCGAATAGCGCCCGGTCAGGCCGAAATATTTGCGATCGGCGACAAGGTTGACACCTTGTGCGTCAGCGATGCGCTCAACAAAAAGGGCCCCTGCGTTATGCCGGGTCTGGTCGTATTCAGCGCCTGGATTTCCCAGGCCAACGATCAGTTTGATGGCAGTCACGATAGGGGCCCTTCCTTTGAGTGGTGAGTAACATCGCCGCGATCAGGGAAAGCGGCGAAAGTGGACGAAAAGTGCTCATTTACCATGGATGTAAACTCCGCGTTCTCGCCCGCTTTCTCGCTACGTTCCAGTCCGCGATGTTACTTGCTCACTCAGGCATGACAGAGTGAATTACTCTGCTGCGCCTTCTTCGGTAGCTTCTGGAGCAACACGTGGAGCGTGGACGTTGGCAACAGCCTTGTCATCGCCGTGTGCCAGAGCAACGAACTCAACGCCTTTAGGAGCTTTGAGGTCCGACAGGTGAATGATCGAACCGATTTCAGCGTCAGCCAGATCGACTTCGATGAACTCAGGCAGATCTTTCGGCAGGCAGGAAACTTCGATTTCAGCAACAACGTGCGAAATCTCGCCGCCTTTCTTCACTGGAGCAGCTTCGTTGATGAAGTGCACAGGAACGATAGCAGTCAGTTTCTGGCCAGCGACAACGCGTACGAAGTCAGCGTGCAGAACGTGGCCTTTAGACGGGTGACGTTGCAGAGCCTTGATGATGACGTTCTGCTTGGTGCCACCAACGTTCAGCTCGATGATGTGGCTGTAAGCCGCTTCGTTTTCGAGCAGTTTGGCAACTTCTTTGGCCAGCATGCTGATGGATTCAGGGGCTTTTTCGCCACCGTAAACTACAGCTGGAACCAGGCTTGCGAGACGACGCAGGCGGCGGCTCGCACCTTTCCCCAGGTCGGAACGCACTTCAGCATTCAGAGTAAAATCGTTCATTTTGTATCTCCAAAATAGCCATGACCGAGTGGCGTTTGCGACCAGCGCCGAACACGGTATGGGCAAAAAAGCCCCGCCCCGACAGGACTGCCGGGGCGGGGCGCTTTGCGTCAACGAGACAGTTCGAGACGGGCAGGGCCCTTAACGGAACATCGCGCTGGTGGAGTCTTCTTGGCTGATGCGGCGAACCGCGGCGGCAACCACCGGGGCGATATGCAGTTGAGGGATACGTGCG
>NZ_JBITSX010000113.1:0-1472 GCF_044541255.1 Pseudomonas sp. NPDC085632
CTGCCAAAAGCCGTGAACGATTCCAGCGTCGGCACCGCGTCGGAAACTCTGCTGACCCTGACCGGCAACGTCCTGACCAATGACGTGCAAAGCGCCGAACCGTGCTGCAACCTGTGCCCGGCGGCGCATGACGCGAAGAACTACACCACGCGTTATCAGCAGAACTTCACCACCCTGGTGCAGGCGCAAGGCGACTGGTTGTTCCGGACTCAGGAAGATTTGCGCACCGAGTTCAACACCACCCCCGCCGGCTACAAACGCCTGCAACAACTGCACGATGCGTTCAAGGCCAAAGGCGTCGAGCTGGTGATTGTTTACCAGCCAACCCGTGGCCTGGTGAACCGCAACAAGCTCAACCCGCAGGAAAAAGCCGCGTTCGATTACGAGAAAGCGCTGGGCAACTACAAGACCATGCTCGGCCGTTTCGCCAAGATGGGTTACGTCGTGCCGGACCTGTCGCCGCTGACCAACGAATCGCTGCCGGACACCCTGCCCGCCCACGATTTCTACTTCCGTGGCGACCAACACTGGACGCCATACGGTGCACAGCGCACGGCGAAAATCGTCGCCGAGAAGGTCAAGCAGATCCCGGCCTTCGCCGACGTGCCCAAGCGTGAATTCGAAACCAAACGCTCCGGGCGCATGGGCAAGACCGGCACCCTGCACAACATGGCCGGGCAACTGTGCGGCACCAGTTACGCGATCCAATACATGGATCAGTTCACCACCGAGCCTAAGGGCGAGGCTGGCGACGGCGATCTGTTCGGTGATTCCGGCAACCCGCAAATCACCCTCGTCGGTACTTCGCACAGCGGCAAGAACTACCACTTCGCCGGCTTCCTCGAAGAAGCCATCGGCGCCGACATTCTCAACGTCGCCTTCCCCGGCGGTGGTCTGGAAGGTTCGATGTTGCAGTACCTGGGCAGCGACGAATTCCAGAAGACCCCGCCGAAAATCCTCATCTGGGAATTCTCGCCGCTGTATCGCCTCGACCAGGAAACCATCTATCGCCAGATGATGTCCCTTCTCGACAACGGCTGCGAAGGCAAAGACGCGCAAATGTCCGCGAGCACCACGCTCAAGCCGGGCAGCAAACAAGAACTGCTGGTCAACAGCAAGAACCTGAACCTGCAGAACAGCAGCCATCAGGTCGACATCCGCTTCGCCGACCCTTCGGTGAAAACCCTGCAAGCCACCCTCTGTACATGAACGGTCGCCACGAGGACATCAAGATCGAGAAACCGGAAACCTCCGACACCGACGGTCGTTTCGCCTTTGAGCTGCGCACGGACGAAGACTGGGCCTCGCAAAACCTGCTGGCGGTCGAAGTCCAGGGCCCGGAAGCGGGCACCGCGCCGCAGAAAGTCGAAGCGAAAATCTGCAAACGCAACGTATTCCCGGGCGCTGGGCAGCAAAGCGTAAAGTTACGTCCGTCTGTACTTCTAAGCGAAGCTCCCGACGGATCAGACTCA
>NZ_JBITSX010000114.1:0-1460 GCF_044541255.1 Pseudomonas sp. NPDC085632
GTTTACACCTGATTTTTCCGCTGCACATCCGGCGGTCGCCAAGCAGATTACCGACATGCTCGCGGCCTTCACCTTCTGGGGCTGGCAAGCGGTCATTGTCGGCGCGATCATTACCTTGCCGCTGGGTTACACCACCACCAAGGAATACGCGGAACTGGAATGGCCGATCGCCATTTTGCTGGCGATTGTCTGGGTCACCTACGGTCTGGTGTTCTTCGGCACCATCACCAAGCGCAAAACCAAGCACATCTATGTCGGTAACTGGTTCTACGGGGCCTTCATCGTCGTGACGGCGATGCTGCACATCGTCAACCACGCGTCCCTGCCGGTAAACCTGTTCAAGTCCTACTCCGCCTACTCCGGCGCGACCGACGCGATGATCCAGTGGTGGTACGGCCACAACGCGGTGGGCTTCTTTCTGACCACCGGTTTCCTCGGGATGATGTACTACTTCGTGCCGAAACAGGCCGAACGTCCGATCTACTCCTATCGCCTGTCGATCGTGCACTTCTGGGCGCTGATCACCCTGTACATCTGGGCCGGCCCGCACCACTTGCACTACACCGCACTGCCGGATTGGGCACAATCGCTGGGCATGGCAATGTCGATCATTCTCCTGGCGCCAAGCTGGGGTGGCATGATCAACGGCATGATGACCCTGTCGGGCGCCTGGCATAAGCTGCGCACCGACCCGATCCTGCGCTTCCTCGTGGTCTCGCTGGCGTTCTACGGCATGTCGACCTTTGAAGGGCCGATGATGGCGATCAAGACCGTCAACTCGCTCTCGCACTACACCGACTGGACCATCGGCCACGTACACGCCGGCGCGCTGGGCTGGGTGGCGATGATCTCGATCGGCGCGATCTACCACATGATCCCGAAACTGTTCGGCCGTGCGCAGATGCACAGCGTTGGCCTGATCAACGCGCACTTCTGGCTCGCGACCATCGGCACCGTGCTCTACATCGCATCGATGTGGGTCAACGGCATCACTCAGGGCCTGATGTGGCGTGCAATCAACGACGACGGCACCCTCACCTACTCGTTCGTTGAAGCGCTGCAAGCCAGCCACCCGGGTTATATCGTGCGTGCCTTGGGCGGTGCGTTCTTCGCCAGCGGCATGTTCCTGATGGCTTACAACGTCTGGCGCACCGTGCGCGCCTCGAACCCGGCTGAAGCCGAAGCCGCTGCCCAGATCGCTGTCGTTGGAGCTCACTGATGAAGCATGAAGCTGTCGAGAAGAATATTGGCCTGCTGGCCTTCTTCATGGTCATCGCCGTCAGCGTCGGTGGCCTGACCCAAATCGTTCCGCTGTTTTTCCAGGATGTGACCAACAAGCCGGTCGAAGGCATGAAGCCGCGCACCGCGCTTGAACTGGAAGGCCGCGACGTCTACATCGCCAACGGCTGTGTCGGCTGCCACTCGCAGATGATCCGTCCGTTCCGCGCCGATACCTAACT
>NZ_JBITSX010000115.1:0-1451 GCF_044541255.1 Pseudomonas sp. NPDC085632
ACCGACACCGCCGGTGAATTGATCAGCGACTTGCAGCTGATCAACAACAAGGCGCGTCAGGCTGCGCTCACCCACGAGATCTCGGAAATCGTCGGCGGCGCTGCCGCGGTTTAACGGTTCAAATATTCAGAGGATCCAGCTATGAGTAGCGGACGTATCGTTCAAATCATCGGCGCCGTTATCGACGTGGAATTTCCACGCGACAGCGTACCGAGCATCTACAACGCTTTGAAAGTCAAAAGCGATGCCAGCACCACTCTGGAAGTTCAGCAGCAGCTGGGCGACGGCGTGGTTCGTACCATTGCGATGGGTTCCACCGAGGGCTTGAAGCGCGGTCTGGAAGTTACCGACTCTGGCGCAGCCATCTCCGTACCGGTCGGTAAAGCGACCCTGGGCCGGATCATGGACGTCCTCGGTAACCCGATCGACGAAGCTGGCCCGATCGACACCGAAGAGCGTTGGGGCATTCACCGCCCAGCACCTTCGTTCGCTGAGCAAGCAGGCGGCAACGACCTGCTGGAAACCGGCATCAAGGTTATCGACCTGGTTTGCCCGTTTGCCAAAGGCGGTAAAGTCGGTCTGTTCGGTGGTGCCGGTGTAGGCAAAACCGTAAACATGATGGAACTGATCCGTAACATCGCGATCGAGCACTCCGGTTATTCCGTGTTTGCGGGCGTGGGCGAGCGTACTCGTGAGGGTAACGACTTCTACCACGAAATGACCGACTCCAACGTTCTGGACAAAGTGGCACTGGTTTACGGTCAGATGAACGAGCCGCCGGGTAACCGTCTGCGCGTAGCACTGACCGGCCTGACCATGGCCGAGAAGTTCCGTGACGAAGGTAACGACGTTCTGCTGTTCGTCGACAACATCTATCGTTACACCCTGGCCGGTACTGAAGTATCCGCACTGCTGGGCCGTATGCCTTCGGCAGTAGGTTACCAGCCGACCCTGGCTGAAGAGATGGGCGTTCTGCAAGAACGTATCACTTCGACCAAGGAAGGTTCGATCACTTCGATCCAGGCGGTATACGTACCTGCGGATGACTTGACCGACCCGTCGCCAGCGACCACCTTCGCCCACTTGGACGCCACCGTCGTTCTGTCCCGTGACATCGCTTCCCTGGGTATCTACCCAGCGGTAGATCCACTGGATTCGACTTCGCGTCAGCTGGACCCGAACGTAATCGGCCAGGACCACTACGACACCGCTCGCGGCGTTCAGTACGTTCTGCAACGTTACAAAGAGCTGAAGGACATCATCGCGATCCTGGGTATGGACGAGCTGTCGGAAGCCGACAAGCAGTTGGTAAACCGTGCTCGTAAGATCCAGCGCTTCTAGTCGCAGCCGTACTTCGTGGCTGAAGTCTTCACCGGTGCTTCGGGTAAATACGATTCCCTGAAAGACACCAAAGCAGGCTTCAAAGTCATCCTCAACGTTGACTACGACAA
>NZ_JBITSX010000116.1:0-1425 GCF_044541255.1 Pseudomonas sp. NPDC085632
ATAGTTATAAGCAGTCGGACTGATTGCTGTGCTCATTCTAAGGTTCCACGGTTTGGGTGTTTTATTAGGATTAAAATCGGCCGCAAGTATGCAGAGAGCAGGGGGTCATTGCAACGCGCCATGACCTGGGTCAATGCTTTCCAAGGCTGATTCTGCGGCCTTTCCATGCGCCGCGTAAGGACAAAATTGGCCTCGGACAAAATGTCGCAGCGGACGAAAAAAGCGAGGGGTTCAGGTCGCTTGTAACGGGGTGTGTTCAAACGCTCGGTTCGGGTGACGGACGGTAAATGGCACGACAGCCGGTATCTACCGGCGTTTGCGGCCACATCAGTCAGCCGGTTCGCGGAACACAGCAGTCAGCGTTGACCTGGAACCGGCACAAGCCAGTCCGCATCGAGCAAGCGTAGACCCGAATCCGGGGAACCGAAAGGTGAGGGCGTGAAGGGGTGCGACAATGCGTCGCAAAGGGGCGGGATGCTGCCGCACCGAGAATGGTGCGGCAGAGGTGTACGCAATGCTTACTTCTTGTTGTCTTCAGTAATCAGTTTTTCTGTATTCAATCCATGTGACAGGCTGTACACATAAGCGGCGAGCAATTGCACTTTATCGTTACCCAGCAGCTCGTTCTGCGCCGGCATGTGGCCCTGGCGACCATGGCGGATGGTCTGTTCAAGTTGGGTCAGGCTGGTGCCATAGATAAATCCGGCCGGGTGCGTCAGATTCGGCGCACCCATGGCTTCAGTGCCGTGGCCGGTTGCCCCATGACAGGCTACGCAGGTGGTACTGAACGCTTGCTGTCCGGCTTGCAGGTCGGCCTTGCTGTCGGCGGGCAATGGCAGACCGGCCAGTTCATGACGGACATAAGCGGCGACGTTTTTCACTCCGGCCTCGCCCAACACTTCACCCCAGGCCGGCATTGCCGCCATCCGGCCACCCATGATGGTGGTTTTGATGGTCTCGGCGTCGCCGCCCCAGCGCCAGTCGCTGTCGGCGAGGTTAGGGAAACCGAACGCGCCCTTGGCGTCGGAGCCGTGGCACACCGAGCAGTTGGAGGCGAACAGGCGGCCACCCATTTTCAGTGCCTGAGGGTCCTTCGCCACTTCTTCCACCGGCATGGCGGCGAACTTGGCGAAGATCGGTCCGAATTTGGCGTCGGCCTTGTTCATTTCCTTTTCCCACTCGTGCACGCCGGTCCAGCCGTCCTCGTAACCCGGCAGGATGCCTTTCCAGTTGCCCAGGCCCGGATACAGGATCAGATAGCCCACGGAAAACACCAGCGTGCCGGCGAACAGCATGAACCACCACTGAGGCAGCGGGTTGTCGTACTCCTCGATGCCGTCGAAGCTGTGGCCCATGGTCTGGTCGACGCTGCTGATGTCCGGTTTCGGCGCGCCTTCACGCACCACCAGGCCGATCCGCGAATCT
>NZ_JBITSX010000117.1:0-1370 GCF_044541255.1 Pseudomonas sp. NPDC085632
CTAATGAAATGGTTACCCCCGCCGCCCCTTGCGATAGCTCACTAAGCTTTCGCAAGGGGCCCATCGGAGACCATTGTCATGAACAAAGTAGCTATCGCCGCCATCGACCTTGGTAAAAAATCGTTCCATCTTCACGCTCAGGATGAGCGAGGTCATGAGCTTTACCGCAAAAAACTCACTCGAGCGGCACTTATCCAGCACTTGGCCAATCTCGAGCCTTGCACGGTAGTTATGGAAGCCTGCGGTGGCGCTCACTTCATGGCGCAGCAAGCTGCAAAATTTGGGCACACCGCAAAGCTGATTGCGCCGCACTTGGTGCGTCCTTATGTCAAAAGCAACAAAAACGATTTCGCGGATGCCGAGGCGATCTGCGAGGCTGCGACTCGTCCGACGATGCGTTTTGTACCTGTTAAAACACAGGCTCAGCAGGCGCTGGCCATGCTCAATTCGACGCGTGATTCGTTCATCAAAGACCGTACCGCAACAGTCAATCGGATTCACGCAGCGCTTCTGGAGTTCGGAATCAGCTTGCCTCCGGGGTTCAAGTCGATCAACGAGCTCACTGCGTTGCTTGAGGCGAGTTCACTTTCCGATCCGATCAGAAAGCTGCTGACACGGATGCATGACCACTTCGACTACTTGCACGAACAGATCAAATCCTTGGACAAGGAACTGGAATGCCAAGCCGCTGAAGATGATCTGACTGCTCGTTTGATGACAATCCCGTGCGTCGGCCCGATCACCTCCAGCGCCTTGGCTGCCGAGTTGGGTGATGGCAAGCAGTTCAAATGTGGCCGAGGCTATTCGGCCTCGATCGGGCTCGTCCCTAAACAGCACTCAACGGGAGGAAAAACCGTACTGTTAGGTATCAGCAAGCGTGGCGATAGAAACCAGAGACGCCTGCTGATCCAGTGCGCCCGGGTTTACTTGATGCATCTGGATCGCCAGAAAGGCGTGCTGGCGGAGTGGGTCCGCCATTTGATAGCGACCCACCATCACTCCAACCACGTGGTCTGCGCGCTGGCCAATAAATTGGCGAGGATTGCTTGGGCAATTGCGGCACACCACACCGAATTCGATGCGGGGCCAAGTGCGATGAACGCCTGACCCCGCTGTCACCCGAGCACCACCCACCTGGTTTTGCGATGCTGGATAACTGATGACGTGAACGGCCAACCGGCCTGACGACAACCCTGGACTCCTACACGGCTGAAAGGCCGTTCCACTAATCAGGATCGTTGGGCATCGATTCTCATCGAGGCGCGGGGTTGCCACCCCACTCAGACGCCGGATAGATGAAAGCAAGCCAAACACGACATCAAAAACAGTATTGCAGAAAAGGGGGTAACCATAGATGTAGGAGTGAGCCT
>NZ_JBITSX010000118.1:0-1296 GCF_044541255.1 Pseudomonas sp. NPDC085632
TCCCAGGTCGGCGGCATCATGATGCGCGACAGGTGCGGGTGACCTTTGAAGTCGATACCGAACATGTCCCAGACTTCACGCTCGTACCAGTTGGCGTTCGGCCAGATACCGGTGATGGTCGGCAAGCTGAGGTCGCTCTCGGACAAGGCGACCTTGATCATCACGTCACTATTACGCTCCAGCGACATGAGGTGATAGAACACGGTGAACTCAGCGTCACTCGGCAGGCCTTGACGCTTGGTGCGCAGACGCTCGTCCACGCCGTGCAGGTCATAGAGCATGACGTACGGCTTGGGCAGGTTGCGCAGGAAAGTCAGGACTTCAACGAGCTTGGCGCGCGCAACCCACAGCACCGGCATGCCGGTGCGGGTCGACTGAGCGGTGAACGCTTCAGCGCCAAAACGGTTGTTCAATTCAACGACCACATCCTGGTCGTCTGCCTTATAAGGCGGGATGTACAGAGCACTGCCTGTAGTCATGGTTATTTTTTCGCTTTCGGTCAACGTAAAGAATGAAGCCAGCTTCTCGTTTCTTTTTTAAGAACAGATCTGGATCAGACTTCGTCAGGGCTGCGCAGGTTGGTGACTGCGATTCGCTGTTCGCGGCGCTCTTCTTTTTGCGAAGGCATGTCGGCGCGATAAACGCCTTGATCGCCAACGACCCAGGAAAGCGGACGACGCTCCTTGCCGATCGATTCCTGCAGCAGCATCAAGCCTTGCAGAAATGCTTCCGGACGAGGAGGGCAGCCAGGTACGTAGACGTCCACGGGCAGGAACTTGTCCACCCCTTGAACCACGGAGTAGATGTCGTACATGCCACCGGAGTTGGCGCACGAACCCATGGAGATAACCCACTTCGGCTCGAGCATCTGCTCATAGAGACGCTGAATGATCGGCGCCATCTTGATGAAGCAGGTCCCGGCGATAACCATGAAGTCGGCCTGACGCGGCGATGCCCGGATGACTTCGGCGCCAAAGCGCGCGATGTCGTGGGGCGCCGTGAAGGCGGTGGTCATTTCCACGTAGCAGCACGACAGGCCGAAGTTGTACGGCCACAGGGAGTTTTTACGTCCCCAGTTGACCGCGCCACTCAGCACGTCTTCCAGCTTGCCCCTGAACATGTTTTTGTGGACTTGATCTTCTACCGGATCGGAAACGGTTTCCCGTTCGCCAATCGGATACTGCTCGTTAGGAGCATCGGGGTCGATCCTGGTGAGATTGTATTGCATTGCCAAAGCCTCATTGTTTCAGCTTCGCCTGCCGCTAGCGACGAGCTTCCGGAGCCCAGTCAAGGTCG
>NZ_JBITSX010000119.1:0-1258 GCF_044541255.1 Pseudomonas sp. NPDC085632
TGATCTGGCTTAATGATTCTGGACACCCCTAAAGGGCGTTAATCTACGCCCAACGAAGAGGTGTGATTTGACCAGACGATATTTTTCGACAGATTTCAAACGGGATGCGGCTTGCCTGGTTTTGGATAAAGACTATTCGGTGAGTGAAGCCTGCGAAGCAATGGGCGTGGGCCCTACAGCTCTGCGCCGCTGGGTTGAGCAACTACGTGCGGAGCGCAGCGGCAAGACGCCTGAGAAGTCCAAAGCCATGACCGCTGATCAGCAACGCATTCAGGAACTGGAAGCAACAATCCGACGGATTGAGCGCGAAAAGGAAATTTTAAAAAAGGCTACAGCTCTCTTGATGTCGGATTCCCTCGATCGGTAAGGCTGGTCGAGGAGTTAAGCGAGCAATATTCAAGATCCGAGTTGTGCGTTGTATTTGGGATCAACCGCAGCAGTTATTACGAGCATCTGAAACAGCGTGCAAAAGTGGATGTCGAGCGCGATCGCCTAAAGATCAAGGCTGCTGAACTACATGAGCAAAGTCGCGGATCAATGGGCGCGCGCAGCCTGTCAAAAGCGCTGTGTAACGAAAAAGAGTCGGTAGGTCGTTACATGGCTCGTAGCCTGATGCGCGAGCTCGGTTTGAAGAGCCAGCAACGGCGCAGGCATCGGTACAAACCCAGCGGTGCGGAGGCGCAATACGCCCCCAATCATTTGGAGCGTAAATTCAATGTCGAGGCCCCCAATCGAGTGTGGTGTGGCGACGTGACTTACATTTGGGCCGGTACTTACTGGGTTTATCTGGCTGCTGTACTTGATCTGCATGCCCGCCGCATCGTCGGCTGGGCGATGTCCAGAAGTCCGGATTCAGCTCTGACCTGTCGAGCGTTAAAGATGGCTTTCGAGTCGCGAGGACGCCCTGAAAACCTAATGTTCCATTCGGATCAGGGTTGCCATTACAGCAGCAAAATGTTCCGTGAAACGCTGTCGGAGATGCGGATAAAACAAAGCATGAGTCGACGAGGAAACTGCTGGGATAACGCCCCGATGGAGCGTTTCTTTGGCAGTTTGAAATCTGAATGGATACCCAAGGCTGGCTACCGAAACGAAGATGAGGCCAGTACCGATGTGTTGCGCTACCTGACCCATTATTACAATCGGATCAGGCTGCACAGTCACAACGGATATCGGACTCCGGTAGCAATGGAAGCCTTGGCAGCATGAGAAATGACCTAAACCCTATAACCGTGTCCAGTATCGTTTGACCAGATCA
>NZ_JBITSX010000120.1:0-1058 GCF_044541255.1 Pseudomonas sp. NPDC085632
GGCTGGCAGCTTAACGGGGTTCTTAGCGACGCGAGACATGCTTATCCCCCTTAGAACACAGTGCAAAGAACTTCGCCGCCGACACCGGCAGCGCGCGCAGCACGATCCGTCATCACACCTTTGTTGGTGGAGACGATAGACACGCCAAGACCGCCACGAACTTTCGGCAGATCTTCAACGGACTTGTACTGACGCAGGCCTGGACGACTAACGCGCTTCACTTCTTCGATAACCGGACGGCCTTCGAAGTACTTCAGCTCGATGGACAACGACGGCTTAGCGTCGGTGGTGATCTGAAAATCCGCGATGTAACCTTCGTCCTTCAGGACTTTTGCTACAGCCACCTTCAGCGTGGAAGACGGCATGCTTACGACAGACTTTTCAGCCATCTGGGCATTACGGATTCGAGTTAGCATGTCCGCTAACGGGTCCTGCATACTCATGGGCTAGACGCTCCTAATACAGAAAAATTAGCCTTGCGGCTACTACTTGTCGCCGAGAACTTCCGGGCATGAAAAACACGGGCTCAGGCGAGCCGGTCATTCTAGACACACCCCAGAAATGAATCAAGCCCCAAAAGGGGCTTGATTCAGATTCAAGGCCACCGATGGTCAGGTTCTTGCGAACCCGAACATCGAGACTTTGACAGCAATTACCAGCTGGCTTTAACCAGACCTGGTACGTCACCACGCATTGCAGCTTCACGCAGCTTGTTACGGCCAAGGCCGAACTTGCGGTAAACGCCGTGCGGACGACCAGTCAGGCGGCAACGGTTACGCATGCGCGCAGCGCTTGCGTCACGTGGTTGCTTCTGCAGAGCTACGGTAGCTTCCCAACGTGCTTCTGGACTTGCGTTCAGATCGACGATGATAGCTTTCAGCGCTGCACGCTTGGTGGCGTACTTGGCAACAGTGAGCTGACGCTTCAGCTCACGGTTTTTCATGCTCTTCTTGGCCATTTTCCTACTCCAATCAGTTGCGGAACGGGAAATTGAAAGCACGCAGCAGAGCGCGGCCTTCAACATCGTTCTGGGCAGTGGTGGTCAGGGTAAAGTCCAC
>NZ_JBITSX010000121.1:0-1052 GCF_044541255.1 Pseudomonas sp. NPDC085632
ATAGCTACTTTGTTCATGACAATGGTCTCCGATGGGCCCCTTGCGAAAGCTTAGTGAGCTATCGCAAGGGGCGGCGGGGGTAACCATTTCATTAGTGGTGTCGGTGTTCTCAAAATCCCGGTTCACCACAAATCCATGTGGGAGCGAGCCTGCTCGCGAAGGCGTCCGGTCAGGCAACATCTCTGTTGAATGTGCCGGCCTCTTCGCGAGCAGGCTCGCTCCCACAGGGGACAGTGTTTCGGGGCATAAAAAAACCCGCCGGATCCGGCGGGTTTTTCATTGGCTAGGCGAAGATCACTCTTCGATGTTGCCCATGGCGGTGGTGTTGAAGCCGCCGTCTACATACATGATTTCGCCGCTGATGCCCGACGCCAGGTCGGAGCACAGGAAGGCGCCGGCGTTGCCGACTTCGTCGATGGTGACGTTGCGACGCAGCGGGGTTTGCGCTTCGTTGGCGGCCAGCATCTTGCGGAAGTTTTTGATGCCCGACGCTGCCAGGGTACGGATCGGGCCAGCCGATACGCAGTTGACGCGGGTGCCGTCCGGGCCCAGGGAGCCGGCCAGGTAACGGACGCCAGCTTCCAGCGAAGCCTTGGCCATGCCCATCACGTTGTAGTTCGGCATGGTGCGCTCGGCGCCCAGGTACGACAGGGTCAGCAGGCTGCCGTTGCGGCCTTTCATCATTTCGCGGCCGGCTTTGGCCAGTGCCACGAAGCTGTAGGCGCTGATGTCGTGAGCGATGCGGAAACCGTCACGGGTGGTGGCTTCGGTGAAGTCGCCGTCCAGTTGGTCGCCCGGGGCGAAACCAACGGAGTGGACGATGCAGTCCAGGCCATCCCACTTCTTGCTCAGCGCTTCGAAGACCTTGGCGATTTCTTCATCGCTGGCCACGTCGCACGGGAAGCACAGCTCAGGGCTCGAACCCCAGCCTTGGGCGAATTCTTCAACACGACCTTTCCGATATTCTCGGGTTGATCAGGCGGGGTGTAGTAGCTGGACGTTCCCACGATCTGCCCCGACTCGATATCGATGACGGCGAGTGCTTTTGCGCT
>NZ_JBITSX010000122.1:0-1031 GCF_044541255.1 Pseudomonas sp. NPDC085632
GCCAGCCTGGTCGAGCAAGTGCCAGAGCTGAAAAAACTGATGGAACTGCGCGATGCGCTGGTGGCCCTCAAAGGCCCGCTGGGTAACGCACCTGCGTTCCGTAAAGCGATCGAAGGCGTGCTCGCCGACGACGAATCCCGCGGTCGCGTACTCGGTGAGCTGGGCCTGAACGCCGCAGCCCCGGACGCCTGAGACTCCAGCCAAGGAAGCCAACACAATGAGCACTAGCGCAGCACAAGAGAAGAGCGCCGGCAACGGCGAGTACAGCATTCTCGACAGCATCATCGCCGAAACCCGTCTGACTCCGGACGACGAAGCCTACGACATCGCCAAGCGCGGTGTGTCGGCGTTCATCGAAGAACTGCTCAAGCCGCAGAACAACGGTGAGCCGGTCAAGAAGGCCATGGTTGACCGCATGATCGCCGAGATCGATGCCAAGCTCAGCCGTCAGATGGACGAGATCCTGCACCACCCGGACTTCCAGGCTCTGGAATCGTCGTGGCGTGGTCTGCAGTTGCTGGTCGACCGCACCAACTTCCGCGAAAACATCAAGATCGAAATCCTCAACGTCTCCAAAGAAGACCTGCTGGACGATTTCGAAGATTCGCCGGAAGTCATGCAGTCGGGCCTGTACAAGCACATCTACACCGCTGAATACGGCCAGTTCGGTGGTCAGCCTGTGGGCGCGATCATCGCTAACTACTACATGTCGCCAAGCTCGCCAGACGTCAAGCTGATGCAGTACGTGGCCAGCGTTTCGTGCATGTCCCACGCGCCGTTCATCGCTGCCGCCGGCCCGAAATTCTTCGGTCTGGAAAGCTTCACCGGCCTGCCGGATCTGAAAGATCTGAAAGACCACTTCGAAGGCCCGCAATTCGCCAAATGGCAGAGCTTCCGTACTTCGGAAGACTCCCGCTACGTTGGTCTGACCGTGCCGCGTTTCCTGCTGCGTAACCCGTACGATCCGGAAGAAAACCCGGTCAAATCGTTCGTGTACAAGGAAACCGTTGCCAACAGCCACGAGCACTAAA